>NZ_JAAIVC010000180.1 GCF_010975005.1 Caulobacter sp. 17J65-9
GCCGCCGCCCGCGCCGATCGTCGCTTCCGCGCCGACCGCGCCGGTCGAAGCGCCCGTGGCCGAGCCAACCCCGGCCCCGCAGGTCGCCGTCGCCGCCGGCCCGACCGGCGCGTGCCTGCGCTTCGTGGGCGGGGAATGGCGTCAGCTGTCCGACGCCGTGTCGCAGAACACCTGCGTGCAGATGCTGTTCGCCGGCCAGTGCGAGCGCCCGGGCGGCGCTTCCTACGGCCGTTGGGGCGACACCACCCTGCGCCTGGTGCCCAAGCGGGTCGAGCAGTCGGACGACAACCGCCGCTTCCGCACCCTGGTCGAGCAGGGCCCGAACTGCTCCATTCCGCAGACCCGATAGGCGAGGGCGGCATGAAGCGCGCTGCAATCATCCTGGCCCTGGCGGCCGCCCTGGGGGCCTGCGCGAAGCGCACCGAGGCGCCGACCGACAAGGGCGTGTGCTGGGTCGTCACCCAGCCCGACAAGACCAAGCCGGTGAAGTTCAGCGTGCTCGCCCGCGATCAGGCGCAGCTGGAGTTCTGCGCCGCGCGGCTCGAGGAGATGCGCATCCGCTTCCTGCGCATGGGCGGCGGCCGCAAGAAGGTGGTCGGCGCCTATCAGGGCAAGTTCCTGTGGGTCGACTCCGGCGGCGTGTCGTTGTCTGACTATCTGGAGGGACCGCGGTTCGTGGCCCTGCGCCGCGCGCGCGACGGCCGCCTCGCCATCCCCGGCGTCTTCCCGATGGAACAGAAGGACAAGCGCAACGTGCCGGCCGAGGGGGCGCCGAACGGGGCCGCTCCGGCCGCTCCGGCGAGCTCGGCTCCGGCCGCCGCGCCGCAGGGCTGAGGCCGCTCCCGGCGCTCAGGCCGGGGGAAATCTGAGGGTGAAGACGTTGGCGTCGTCGTCGCAATCGTAGGCGACGCGTCCGTCCACCTGCGCCGCCAGCTTGTCGACCAGGGCGACCGCCAGTCCGGCGTGGGACTGACCGCCCTCGCACGGCGGCGCGATCGTGTCCCGGATGCTCAGAACGCACCCCGCGGCCTCCTCGGCGTAGGCGATGTCGAGCGCGCTCGCGCTCGCGTCGGGGCGGCGGTGGCGCAGGGCGTGGGTGATCACTTCGGTGGCGATCAGGCTGACGGGGACCGCCTCGGTCAGGCCCAGGAAGCCGCCCTTGGTCGACACGCCGACCTTCACCTGGTCGTCCAGCCCGTACGAGGCGACCAGGGTGCGGGCCAGATCCGCCAGGTAGGCGCTGACGTCGATCCCGCGGCTGTCCTCCTCGAGATACAGCGTCTCGTGGACCAGGCTGATGGCGTTTATGCGCCGCAGGACGTCGTCCAGCACGTGCCGCGCGCCGGCCGCCGCCAGTTCCTTGCTCTTCAGCAGCATCAGGCTGCTGATCACCTGCAGATTGTTGTTCACCCGGTGGTGGACCTCGCGCAGCAGCACCTCCTTGTCGGCCAGGGCGTCCTGCAGGTGGGCGGTGCGCTCGTCGACCTTGCGTTCCAGGTCCGCGTTGGCGAGGACCAGACGGTGCTTGGCCACCTTCAGGGCGGCGCTCTCGACGATCTCCCACTCGCCTTCGCGCCGGGCGAGGGCGAACTCGTGGTGGCGGACGACGTCCAGCACGTCGGTGGCGTGGGTCTTCTCCAGGCAGTAGCTGCAGAGACAGATGATCGGCTGGCCGGCGATGGCCTCGTTCAGGCGCCGCTCAAAGTCGGTGAAGTTTTCGAACGCGCAGGGGGCGGCGATCCAGAAGGCGGCGCCCGCGACCCGGACGCCGGCGTAGCCCTTGGCGAGAACGCTTTGCGTCTTGGCGGACCAGTCGCCCATGGCGCGCTCGGCGTCGAAGGCGCCGCGAGCCGGAAAGAAGTCCCGGTTGTTCACGATCTCCATCTGGCCGCGCTTGATCCGGGCGTCGAGGTCGGGGACCGCCGCGCGCAGCGCGTCGGTGGCTCCGTCGACCCCCAGTGTCGTGGAAGCCACCCACAGGCAGCCTTCGTTCGCGTCTAGGCCGGCCTTGAAGTAGGGAACGACCGTGTCCTTCAGGTCCTGGGCGGTTTCGTAGAACTGGCAGAAGTGGGCGCCCCAGGGGATGGGGCCGATGCATTCCAGTCCGCTGTCCGCGTACGCCGAACGCATGGCGGGTGTCTCTCTCGCCGGGCCCCGCCTCGTCGCAGCCCTTCCCGGGGGTAAACGTTTCAGACCTGCGATGGGTGCTGAGGAGCCAGGGGTGAGGGAGCGTGTGCTGGTCGTGGAGGACGAGGCCCTCGTCGCCCTGACCATGGAGACCGTGCTGGAGGACGCCGGCTTCGAGGTCGCGGACACCGTGGTCAGCGGCCAGGCGGCGATCGACGCTTGCGACGCGCAGACGCCGGCGGTCGTGCTCATGGACATCAATCTGAAGGGGCCGATGGACGGCATCGAGGCGGCGCGGCTCGTGCGCGAGCGCTGCGGCGTCCAGGTCGTGTTCGTCACCGGCCAGGGCGACGCGGCCACGCGCGAGCGGGCCATGGCGGGCGGACCGGCGGGCTATCTGCGCAAGCCCTTCACGCCCGAGGCACTGGTCGCGGCGGTGCGCGCCGCCCTGCGACCGCGGGGCGAGGCGGCCGCGGGTTGACCGCGCGAACAAAACTGGAACATAAATCCATTTCGGATCGTCGCGCGACGCAGATAGGGTGCCGCGCGATTCTGTTTCTGAAGGGGCTCAGGCCATGGCCGGCAGCGTGAACAAGGTGATCCTGGTGGGCAATCTCGGGCGCGATCCCGAGATCCGTACGCTGAACAGCGGCGACCGGGTCGCCAACCTGCGCATCGCCACGTCCGAGCAATGGCGCGACAAGATGTCGGGCGAGCGCAAGGAAAAGACCGAGTGGCACTCGGTCGTGATCTTCAACGACAACCTGGTGAAGGTGGCCGAGAGCTACCTGCGCAAGGGCTCGACCGTCTACATCGAGGGCTCGCTGCAGACCCGCAAGTGGACCGACCAGCAGGGCGTGGAGAAGTACTCCACCGAAATCGTGCTGCAGAAGTTCCGCGGCGAACTGACCATGCTGGGCGGCCGCGGCGAAGGCGCGGGCCAGGGCGGCGGCCAGTCCTACGGCGGCGGCGGCGACGACTACGGTTCGGGCTTCTCGGCGGGGCCGGCCGCCAAGCCGGCCTCCGGTCCGAAGCAGAGCTTCGACCTCGACGACGAGATCCCGTTCTAAGCGACGGGTCCGCAAGGCGAAATTTCCAACGGCCGGGCTCTCGCAGCCCGGCCGTTTTCGTTTGCGGCGTCCGGCGGGGCCGCCCGGAGCGCCGCTGACCGCGAATCGTGAATCCGTGTCATGCTGGCCGGGCAGGGGGCGAGGATGGCCGACGCGATTTCAGATGCGCAGCTGGTGGCCTGGGCGCAGGCGCTCGAGGGCTATGCGCGCGACTGGGACGAAACCTTCGAAAACCGGCCGAACTATTTCACTCAGGAGTTCTGGTATCTGCTGGTGGGCTGCCTGATCGCCGACTGGCGCGGCAAGCCGATCACCGTCGGCGCGGCCTGCCAGATCATGAAGAGCGGCTCCAACCGCACCCGCGAGGAGCGCATCAAGCGCGCCGCCGACGACGGCTACCTGACCAAGGAACGCGCCGGCGAGGACGGCCGGGCGGCGGTGGTGCGTCCGACCCCGAAGCTGGAACGGCTGATGCGCGGCCACTTCGAGCGCACCCTGTCGCAGGTCCGCGCGGCCCTGGCCGAGTAGCGCGATCGGCAACTAGCCGCAGATTTTGCGGAAATATTCGCCCGCATCTCTTCCGTAGTCCCGCTGCGCGCCGCGTGCTCCGCTGAGCGTCACAGAACGCCGCAAAGGCGTCCCTCAGGGGGGAGCATAGAGATGTCGACCAAGATCGGCGGCCGCCGCGGCCGCGCCCGCGTGTCCGTGACCGCGCTGGTTCTCGGCGCCGCGCTGACCGGCGCCGCCGGCGCCGCAACGGCCCAGACGCCGTCGCCCGAGGACGACGCTGTCGCCAGCGTCGACGAGGTGGTGGTCAGCGCCCGCAGGCGCGACGAGCGCCTCCAGGACGTGCCCGTCGCCGTCACCGCGCTGAGCGAGCAGACCCTGCAGAACCTGCAGGCGGGCGACCTCGGCGACATCGAGAGCGCGGTCCCCAACCTGACCCTGCACGTCGGCGACGCCTCGAACGCGGTCGTCTACATCCGCGGCGTGGGCCAGATCGACTCCCTGGCCTTCGCGGATCCCGGCGTCGGCGTCTATGTCGACGACGTCTATCTGGGCCGGGCGCAGGGCGCCTTCCTGGACGTCTACGACGTGGCGCGCATCGAGGTGCTGCGCGGGCCGCAGGGCACGCTCTACGGCCGCAACACCATCGGCGGCGCGGTGAAGTTCGTGTCGCAGCCGATGACCGACGAGTTCGAAGGGCGCGGCGAGGTCACGGTCGGCGATTATGGCCGCCGCGACGCCAAGGCCAGCGTGAACGTGCCGCTGGTCCCGGGCAAGCTGGTGGCCAAGGCCGCCCTGGCCATGGCCAAGCGCGACGGCTACGCCGAGAACACGGTCGACGGCTCCGACGACGGCGACAAGGACCTGCTGGCCGGACGGCTGGCGTTCGAGTACCGCGCCACCGACGACCTGACCTTCCGGCTGAACTTCGACGCGTCGCAGGACACGCCGGACACCTCGCGCACCCCGGCCCGGGCCACGCCCGTATTCGGCGTTCCGGCCAGCACCGACCCGTTTAAGGTCGAGGCCGACTTCAACGACCGCAACGACCTGAAGACCTCGGGCGTGTCGCTGGTCGCCGACTGGCGGGTCTCCGACGTGCTGTCGCTGAAGTCGGTCACCGCCTACCGGCGCATGGACTACGACACCAAGCTGGACCTCGACGCCACCGCCTTCGGCTTCTTCGGCGTGTACGACGACGAGGCGCAGAACCAGGTCAGCCAGGAGTTCCAGGCGACCTATACGGGCGACCGGCTGACCGCGGTCGGCGGGCTCTATTACTTCCGCGAGCACGACCTCACCTACAGCGGCCTGTACGGTCCGGACATCGCGCTGGTCACCGGCTCGCTGAACGACCAGACCAACACCAGCTACGCCGTCTACGGCCAGGGCTCCTACGCCCTGACCGACGCGCTCTCGCTCACCGCGGGCCTGCGCTACACCTGGGAGAGCAAGGACTTCGCGCGGACCCAGAAGTTCTTCGACGCCTCGACGCCGTTCCCGGTGGACTACGGCTCGCCGGGCCTCCTGGTCACCGACATCGACACCAGCCACGACTGGTCCTCGCTCTCGCCCAAGCTGGGTGTGGACTACAAGGTGTCGGACGACGTGCTGGCCTATGTCAGCGTCAGCCGCGGCTTCAAGAGCGGCGGGTTCGACGGCCGCTCCAACGACGCCGACGGCGCCCGGCCCTACGAGCCGGAGACCATGTGGGCCTACGAGGCGGGTGTGAAGTCGGTGCTGTTCGACCACCGGCTGATCGCCAACCTGGCGGTGTTCCAGAACGACTACACCGACCTGCAGCTGTCGAGCTTCGTGGCCGATAGCGGCGGGGGCTTCGCGGCCCTGTTCACCAACGCCGGCAAGGCGACCATCCGCGGGGCGGAGCTGGAGCTGACTGCGCGCCCGGTCGAGCCCCTGACCCTGAACGCGGTGATCGGCTACCTCGACGCGCGCTACGACGAGTACATCGGCCCCGGCGGCCTGGACATCAGCGACCAGCGCACGCCGGTGAACGCGCCGAAATGGTCGGTACGGCTGGGCGGGACCTATCGGGTCGAGCTCGGCGAGGGCTCCCTGGTGCTGGGCGCGGACGTCTCGCGCCGCTCCAAGACCTACTCGACCGTCAGCAGCAGCGAGATCTTGGCCGAGGACGGCTACACCCTGGTCGATGCCTTCGCCCGCTACGAGGCGCCGGGCGACCGCTGGTTCCTGTCGCTGGGCGGCAAGAACCTGACCGACGAGCGCTATATCACCCACGGCTTCGACCTGTCGGACTCGCTGGGCTACCAGCTAGCCTACTACGGCGCGCCGCGGACCTGGAGCGCCACCCTGGGCGTGCGGTTCTGATCATGGCCGAGCCGACCGCCGAGACCCGGGCGCTGCTGGCGCGCATGGTCGAGGATTTCGCCGGCGCGCCGGCCGATCCGACCGTCGAGCAGCGGCGCGAGGGCCTGCGGGTGATGGCCGACCTGTACGGCCCGGAACCGGCGCCGGTCGCGCGGGTGGAGGACCGCTCCATCCCGGGGCCGGCCGGCTCCGTGCCGGTGCGGATCTACCATCCGCCGGGCGCGACCGGGCCCGTCCCGCTGATCCTGCACGTCCACGGCGGCGGCTGGGTGCTGGGCGATCCGACCGCCTACGAGCGGGTGTGCCGCGCCTATTGTGCGGCGGCGGGGGCGGTGGTGGTCGACGTGCACTACCGCCGTGCGCCCGAGCACAAGTATCCGGCCGCCCTGCGCGACTGCGAGGCGGCGCTGGTCTGGGCCCATGCCGCCGCGCGCGGCCTTGGGGCCGATCCGCGCCGGATCGTGGTCACGGGCGACAGCGCCGGCGGCAACCTGGCGGCCGCCCTGTGCCAGCGCACGCGCGTGCCGGTGGCGCTGCAGGTGCTGGTCTATCCGGTGATGAGCGCCAGCGCCCGCGCCGACTTCGCCTCGCGCGGCCAACTGGGCGACGGCCGCTTCTTTCTGCGCGAGTTCGACATCAAGCGGGCCGAAAGCGAGTACCTGGCCAGGCCCGCCCACGGCGAGCAGGCCGGCGTGTCGCCCCTGCTGGCGCCGGACCGGGTGGTGCGCCGCGTGCCCCGCGCGCTGATCATCACCGCCGAACTGGATCCGCTGCGCGACGAGGGCGAGGCCTACGCGCGGCGGCTGCGCGCGCTGGGCGTCCCGGTCGGCTACGACTGCGCGCCCGGCTCCATCCACGGCTTCGTGCTGTTCGCCGGCGCGCTCGAGCAGGGGCGCGAGACGATCGCGCGCATCGGCGCGGCCGTCCGCGCCCTGCCGGCCCGCCGCCCGGGCGTGCTGGCCTGGATGCTGGGCGAGCGGCGGCGCGAGGCGGTTAACGCGACTTAAACACCGGACGGCCCAGCGTCGCGCGCAACTGGCGAAAGCCGCTGCAAGCCATTCAGTTCATGCGGGTTCTGGTTCTCGGCGCCTCCGGGTTCATCGGCGGCCATGTCTGCGCCGCCCTGGTCGCGGCCGGCTGGGCCGTCCGCGCGGGCGCGCGCCGGCCGGACGACGGCCGGCGCCGGGC
>NZ_JAAIVC010000181.1 GCF_010975005.1 Caulobacter sp. 17J65-9
CGCTCCGACGGTCGCGGCGGAGATCGTGACGGCCGCTGGGACGGGCGTTCCGACGGCCGCGGCGGCGACGGACGCACCGACACCCGTGGCGGCGATCGCGACGGACGCTGGGACGGCCGCGGCGGCGACCGCAACGACGGGCGCAACGACGGGCGCTGGGACGACCGGCGCGACGACCGGCGCGACGATCATCGGGGCGACCGCGACGGCCGCTGGGACGGACGCGATCACCGCGACGACCGCGACGGCCGCTGGAACGACGATCGCGGCGGCGGGCGCGAGTGGCACTACAGCCGCTCGAACCGCAACTGGTGGCGCGGCAATCCGCGCTTCCGCGACTACAGCGGCGCGCGGTCCGGGTTCTGGTTCGCGCCGGGCTACGGCTACCTGTCCTATCCGCAGGGCTACAGCCGCCACTCGTGGCGTCGGGGCGAATACCTGCCGCGCTATTACTTCCGCTACCGGGTCTACGATCCGTACATGTACGGCGCCCGTCCGGCTCCTCCGGGGTACGTCTGGGTGCACTGCGACAACGACCTGGTGCTGATCAGCCTGGCCACCGGCCTGATCCTGGACGTGCTGTTCGACCTCTACTGACGAGAACGCTGTTATTCACAAGGGCGAGAGTTTCGCCACATTTGTGCCTCGAAACTCCCGCTCACTGTGATCACTCACGTTGGATCACTTCTTCGCCCCGCGGCCTCCACCGCGGGGCTTTTTCTTGTCCGGCGCGGGTTTCCGGCGCCGGAAGGGCGAGATTCGCCTCGAAACGACGGAATCGACAGGCCCGTCAGCCCGCGAAGTGGGCGAACAGGACCCACACGAACAGCAGCACCGGCCCCAGCACGACCGCGCCGCCGATCCCGACCACGATCGCCGCGATCGGATGCTGCGCGCGTGCGAACTTGCCGATCGCCCAGATCCACAGGGCGAGCGCGCCGAGGATGGCGGCGCAGACCACAAAGGCGACGATCGCGGCGCCCAAGGCTTCATCCAGGAACATGCGCCGGCTCTCCTCGCGCGGCGCGACGCAGGCACCATACGGACAGCGCCGACGTCGCCGCAAAGCCCAGCGCCCGCCCGTCGAGCCCGGCCGACGCCGCCCTCACCAGACTCAGCGCTTCGTCCGGGTCCGCGACGTAAAACGACACCACTCGCCACAGCCCCGAGAGCCAGACGCCCAGGCCCGCGAGACCCGCCGCCAGCAGCACGAGGCCCGCAAAGCCCAGCAGCAAGCGCTCGAAGCGCACCGGCGGGCCGGCGCCCGCTTCTCCCCCGAACACGCTCGCGCCCGCCGCACCGATCGCGAGCGAGAAGCCGACCGTGGACGCCAGGACCAACTCGCACTCCCACGCCCCATCCGCCCACTGGACCGCCCGCCACGCGCCCGGCCCGATGAGGAGCGCGAGGACGACGAAGCCGATCGCCGCCGGCACGCTCTCGCGCCGCCAGCCGGCCCGGAGCGCGACAAGGCCCGCGAGGCACAAGGTCATCCCCAATGTCAGCTCGGCGTAGGTCCACGCCGACCTGTCCTCCCGGAATATGCCGAGGACGCCCGGGGCCATGAAAGCGGTGCGGAAGCCGATCTGGTCGTTCAGGAACCAACCGCCGCCGGCGAGCAGCAACGCGGCGAACGCCGCCCGCCGCCATCCCGCCCTCGGCCCGAGCGCGATCACCGGCGCGAGCACGGCGACGAGCCGCGCCGTCGCGCCCCACGCGCCAGGCCCCGGCGTCTCGCCCGACCAATCGGTCAGGCCCGCGGCCAGGAACAGCAACGGCAGCGAAAGCAGGTAAGCCGGCACGAACGGGCGGATCATGAGACGCCTAAGCCAGGACGCCGAAGAGACGCCACGGCACAGCTAAGCCTTGTCGGCCGCGGCGCAAGGTCCGCCCGCCTCAGCCGGCCGGAAGCGGGCGGCCCAGCCGCTGGCTGACTTCGCGCGCGTCGTAGATCGAGGCGGACTCGGCCGGCTTCGCGCCCTTCGACATCTCGACCAGCAGCGTCCCGTGCGGCTTGTACGAGGCCAGCAGATCGGCGCTGTCGGCCGTGGGGTAGGACCGGGTCGTGAACAGGTCGTAGCCGAAGGACAGGGTCCGCTCGGCCGCCTGGCGCATCAGCGCGTCGTTGATCACGAACTGGGAGGTGTCGAACTCGCCGACCACGGTGACGGTGAAGGTCGTCTCGCTCAGGCGCTGGCTGGTGACGACGCTGGGCGCGTTGCTGCTCGGCATCGCCAGATTGCCGGACATCACCGCGCAACCGCTCAACCCAAACGCCGCCGCGACGGCGGCCGCGGCCAGAACCCGATTCATGCTGCCCCAACAGACTTTACAGCTCGACTGTAGGGGAACCGCTCCGCCGACGCACGCGTCAGTGGACGTCCACGTGAGAAGGTCTGCGGCGTGAAAACGCCAGCCGCAGCGCCCAGCCCCCACCGAACGCAGCGAGAGCGAAGCCGGCGCAGAAGCCTACGAACCAGGCGACGTCAGCCGCAGCCCAGACCGTCGGCTCGCCCGAGTAGGGCATGCCGTAGCGGGTGACCACATATGCGCCCCCCGCCCACAGGATCAGGCCTCCGCCGCCCAGCAGCACCCCGACGAGACCGCCGACGGCGAGGATCGCGCGCTCAAGGAGGTTGAACTTCAGCGTCGTGCGCATGCCGTCCCCCTCCCGTATCGGCGTCAGAGCCCAGCTCGGCCTCGAGGGGATCAGCGCCTGAGGCTGGAAACAATCATCCAAGCACCTACCGCCGCCCCCACCGTGCAAGCCACCACTTCCCCGGTCCGGTAGACGGACCAGACAAGCGCCGGATCACTCGCCTTTGCGGCCGACCAAGCGACGCAAATTACAAGCGCGCCTACCGCGCTCGTCAAAAGGAGCACGAGGCCGAAGGCGACAGCAACGAGGGCGCTGCTCCTCGTCATGATGCGCTTGTCGCCTTCCGTCACGTCCAGCCCCCTCGCGTCTCGCGCCCCTCCCCCTCCCGATCGGGCGAGGGAGGCGCGAAGCGTCAAACGCCCAGCTTGGCCTTCAGGATGTCGTTGACGGCCGCCGGGTTGGCCTTGCCGCCGGTGGCCTTCATGACCTGGCCGACGAACCAGCCCAGGGCCTGCGGCTTGTCCTTCACCGCTTCGACCTTGTCCGGGTTGGCGGCCATGATCTGGTCGATGGCCGTCTCGATCGCGCCGGTGTCGGTCACCTGCACCAGGCCGTGCTTCTCGACCACGGCCTTGGGCGAGCCTTCGCCGGCCCAGACGTAGTCGAACACCTGCTTGGCGATCTTGGACGAGATGGTGCCGTCCTCGATCAGGGCGACCAGCTCGGCGATGTGCTCCGGCGGGACCGGGCTGTCCTCGATGTCGTGGCCGTCCTTGGTCAGGCGGGCCAGCAGCTCGTTGGTGGTCCAGTTGGCGACCAGCTTGGCGTCGCGCCCCGAGGCGGCCTTCTCGTAAAAGTCGGCCCGCGCCTGCTCGGAGATCAGCACGTTGGCGTCGTAGGACGACAGGCCGTACTGGCTGATGAACCGGCGGCGCTTGTCGTCCGGCAGCTCGGGCAGGCTCTGCTTGATCTCCTCGATCCACGCGTCCTCGACGACCAGGGGCAGCAGGTCCGGGTCGGGGAAGTAGCGGTAGTCGTGCGCCTCTTCCTTGGAGCGCATCGAGCGGGTCTCGCCCTTGGTCGGGTCGAACAGGCGGGTTTCCTGGGCGACCTTGCCGCCGTCCTCGATGATCTCGATCTGACGGCGCGCCTCGTACTCGACGGCCGCGCGCATGAAGCGGAACGAGTTGACGTTCTTGATCTCGCAGCGCGTGCCCAGGTGCTTGAACGACCCGGTCTCGCGATACTTCTCGTAGTCGCCGGGGCGGCAAACCGAGACGTTCACGTCGGCGCGCAGGTTGCCCTTCTCCATGTCCCCGTCGCAGGTGCCGAGGTAGATCAGGATGGTGCGCAGCTTCTGGACGTAGGCCGTGGCCTCTTCGGCCGAACGCATGTCCGGACGCGAGACGATCTCCATCAGCGCCGTGCCGGCCCGGTTCAGGTCGACGAAGCTCTCGGTCGGCGACAGGTCGTGGATCAGCTTGCCGGCGTCCTGCTCCAGGTGCAGGCGCTCGATGCGCACGGTGAAGAAGGAGCCGTCCTCGCGCTCCACCTCGACCTCGCCCTCGCCGACGATCGGCTCGTCGAACTGGCTGATCTGATAGCCCTGCGGCAGGTCGGCGTAGAAGTAGTTCTTCCGCGCGAAGCGGCTCTTCCGGTTGATCTGCGCCTTCAGGCCCAGGCCCGTGCGCACCGCCTGCTCGACGCAGAAGCGGTTCAGCACCGGCAGCATGCCCGGCATGGCGGCGTCGACCAGGCTGACCTGCTCGTTCGGCCCGGCCCCGAAGCCGACCGCCGCCCCGGAGAACAGCTTCGACTTCGACGACACCTGGGCGTGGACCTCCAGCCCGATGACGATCTCCCAGGCGCCGGTGCGGCCCTGGATCACTTTGGATTCACGTTCGGCGATCACGTCGGTCATGGGGGTCACCACCACTTCTCGGGCTTCGCCTTGAAGGCCGCGGCCTGTTCAAGCGCGCCCGCGAGCGAAAAGATCGTGCTCTCGTCCAGCGGCTTGCCGATCAGCTGCAGGCCCAGCGGCAGGCCGTCGGCGCCGAGGCCGGCGGGAACGCTGATGCCCGGCAGGCCGGCCAGGTTGGCGGTCACGGTGAAGATGTCGTTCAGGTACATGGCCACCGGGTCGGCCGCCTTGTCGCCCAGCGCGAAGGCGCCCGACGGCGTCGACGGCGTCAGAATGGCGTCGACCTTCGCCCAGGCCTGGTCGAAGTCCTGGGCGATGCGGCGGCGGACCTTCAGCGCCTTGACGTAGTAGGCGTCGTAATAGCCGGCCGACAGCACGTAGGTGCCGATCAGCACCCGGCGCTTCACCTCGTTGCCGAAGCCTTCGGCGCGGGTGTTCTCGTACAGGTCGATGAGGTTCTTGCCCTCGGCCCGCTTGCCGTAGCGCACGCCGTCATAGCGGGCCAGGTTCGAGGAGGCCTCGGCCGGCGCCACGATGTAGTAGGTCGGCAGGGCGTACTTGGTGTGCGGAAGGCTGATGTCGACGATCTCGCAACCGGCGTCCTTCAGCCACGCGATCCCCTGGCGCCACAGCGCCTCGATCTCCTCGGGCATGCCGTCGACGCGGTACTCCTTCGGCACGCCGATGCGCAGGCCCTTCACCGACTTGCCGACGAAGGACGGCCAGTCCGGGGTCGGCACGTCGAGGCTGGTGGAGTCCTTGGCGTCGTGGCCGCACATCGACTTCAGCAGGATGGCGGCGTCCTCGACCGACTTGGCGATCGGGCCGGCCTGGTCCAGGGACGACGCGAAGGCGACGATGCCCCAGCGCGAGGCGCGGCCGTAGGTCGGCTTGATGCCGACCGTGCCGGTGAAGGCGGCCGGCTGGCGGATCGAGCCGCCGGTGTCCGAGGCGGTGGCGCCCAGGCAAAGGTCCGCGGCCACGGCCGAGGCCGAGCCGCCCGACGAGCCGCCGGGGGTCAGCGACGCGTTGGAGCCCTTGGCCTTCCACGGGTTCACCACCGGGCCGAAGCGCGAGGTCTCGTTGGACGAGCCCATGGCGAACTCGTCCATGTTCAGCTTGCCCAGCATGACCGCGCCGTCGCGCCACAGGTTGGCGGTGACGGTGGATTCGTAGGTGGGCACGAACTCGCCGAGGATGTTCGAGCAGGCCGTGGTGCGCACGCCCTCGGTGCAGAACAGGTCCTTGATGCCCAGCGGCGCGCCTTCCAGCTCGCCGCCCTGCCCCTTGGCCAGCTTGGCGTCCGACGCCTTGGCCATCTCGATGGCGCGCTCGAAGGTCGGCAGCACGAAGGCGTTCAGGTGCGGGTTGGCCTTCTCGATCGCCTCGACGTGGGCGCGGGTCAGCTCCTCGGAGGTGAAGGCCTTCGACTTCAGGCCGTCCAGCGCCGCCTTGAGGGTGATGTTGGTCAGGGCGCTCATTATTCGACCACCTTGGGCACGATGAAGAAGCCGTCGGCGCTCTTGGGCGCATTGGCCAGCACGCGGGCCGGGTCGCCGCCGGCGGTGACCGCGTCGTCGCGCAGGGGCTGGGTCGCCTCGACGGCCGTGGTCATCGGCTCGACGCCCTGGACGTCCACCTCGTTCAGCTGCTCGATCCAGGCCAGGATTCCGTTCAGCTCCTGGGCGAGCGCCTCCAGCCGGTCTTCCGGCTCGGCGACACGAGCGAGATGCGCGACCTTGCGGACGGTCGCGGCGTCGATGGCCATCGGCCCTCTCCATACAGATTCAGCCGATCCGGTTAGCCGGGGGGTGGGACGGTTGGCAAGCCTTCTCCCGCCTTAGACTCAAACGGCCGTCATCCCGGAAAGCGCGCAGCGCTTATCCGGCCCCCAACAACTCGACCTGAACGCTGCGAAGGCCGGCAACGAGCGCCGCGCTTGCTGGGTCCCGGCTCTGCGCTGCGCTACGCTCCGCTACGGCCGGGATGACGGCAGCTGGGAACGGGAGGAGATGTCGCGTTTCCCCTCCCCCGACTCCGCCTATAAGCGCCGCACCATGGCCGTCGTCGACCTCCTCGAACTCTCCGCCGCCGTTCCGGCCAACACGCCCTTGCTGGGCCTCGACCTCGGCGAGAAGACCATCGGGGTGGCGATCTCCGACGCCACCCGGATGATCGCCAGCCCCTTCGAGCTGATCCGCAAGACCAAGTTCACCCACGAGGCCGAGCGGCTGTTCGCGATCATGGCCGAGCGCGGCGCCTCGGGGATCGTCATCGGCCTGCCGATGAACATGGACGGCACCGAGGGCCCGCGCGCCCAGTCCTGCCGGGCCTTCGCGCGCAACCTGAACCGGCTGCGCGACGTGCCGGTGGCGTTCTGGGACGAGCGGCTGTCGACCTCGGCGGTGAACCGCTTCCTGATCAATCAGCTGGACATGACCCGCGCCCGCCGGGCCGAGGTCGTCGACCGCAACGCCGCCGCCTACATCCTGCAAGGCGCCCTGGACCGCATGCGGGACGCGCAGGCGTGAGCAGGCTGGTGCGAGAAGATCTCCCCCCGAGCGGAGCGCTGGGGGGAGCAGGCGGCGCTAGCCGCCGTGGGGGGCTCCAGCGGAGTGCGACGGCGGCCGTCGCGCCAAGACGAGCCCCCTCCACCATGCTGCGCATGGTCCCCCTCCCCCAACG
>NZ_JAAIVC010000182.1 GCF_010975005.1 Caulobacter sp. 17J65-9
AAGCGCACCTCCGCCCGCTGGGCCCGCACGCCGTGTTCGACCCGGACCCGCCGGTAGAGCGCGCCGACCCGCCGGCCGCCGGCGGCCAGCGCCGCGTCCACCTTGGCCCGGTGCACGGGGTTCATCAGCTCGATCAGGCGCGCGGTCTCCGCTTCGCCCAGCCAGGTCACCGCGGCGTCCGGCTCCAGCACGGCGCCGAGGTCGAGGTTGCGCCGGGCCGGCGCGTCCAGGCCCCACCAGACCCAGGCCGCCTTCAGCGGGGCGGGCAGGCGCTCGAAGGCCTGCATGACGTTGCGGCCGTGGAAGGCGCCGGGGCGCCCCGTGGGGCAGGGCTCGCGCGTGGCCACCACGAACACGCGGGGACGCGACTGCGGCAGCCACAGGCCGGCGTCGACCTCCAGCGCGCCGAACCGGTAGCCCTCGCGGGCCAGGGCCTCGCACAGGGCCGTGAAGTCCGCGCCCTGGCGCGAGGTCAAAAGGCCGGTGACGTTCTCGATCACCACGGCGCGGGGCGCGCGGCCCTCGCGGCCCAGCTCCTCGACCAGCTTCCAGAAGCCCCAGAAGGCCGACGAACGCCCGCCGTCCAGGCCCGCCCGCGCGCCGGCCAGGCTCAGGTCCTGGCAGGGCGAGGAGGCCCAGGCCAGGTCGGCGCGGCCGGGCAGGTCGGCGGCGCTCAGCGCCCAGACGTCGCCCTGGCGCAGGTCCTCGGCCTCGAAGTTGGCGCGGTAGGCCGCCGCCTTCTTCGGATCGAAGTCGTTGGCGAAGGCGCAGGCCCAGGCCGGCCCGAGGCCCAGCCGGGCCATGCCGCCGCCGGCGAAGAATTCATAGAAGGCGAGGGGGACGCGCGCGCTCATCACGACAGCTTACGCGAGTCGGGGGCGACCCGCCGCCAGCTTGACCCGTTCCGCGGCTGAGGCATGTTGCGCCACATGAAACCTCGGCTGTTGATTTCCTGCCTGCTCGCGGTCGCGGCGCTCGGCGCCTGCTCGCCGGTGAAGCGGGACACGACCGAGAAGGGCGACGTGCTGCCGCCGACCCGCGGCAAGGGCCAGATCGTGCTGGGCGGGGTCGATATGAACGCGCCGCTCAACGTCATCAGCGTCCAGTCGTTCTGGGGCCTGGAGATTCGCCCGGGCGGCATGCGCATGGCCGGGCTGGACCGGCCCGAGCTGTTCGCGCCCAATCCCGGCCCGGTCCTGATGGGGGCCAAGGCGGTCTGGGAGACCACCGCCGACGTCGGCACGCCGCTGAAGGTGGAGATCGTCGCCAAGCCCTGCACCGACGGCCTCAGCTCGCGGGCCTATCCGCTGACGGCCAAGATCAATTTCGCCGGCGACGTCATGAACGGCTGCGCCGGTCCCCGCCAGTTCGTGGTTGAAAGCAGCTGGCGCGGCCGATAGCGGCGCGCCTCTCCAGGGAGGGTGTGTTGAGCGTTCGCGCGTCCATCGCCGGCATCGGCGCCGTTCTGCTGCTCTGCGGCTGCAGCGATCACGAAAGCCCGTCCACGCCGGTCGAGCCGGCTTCCGCTCCGCCCGAAACGGCGGCGCCCGCGCCGGCTCCGGCCGCGGCCGCCCTGGCCGGGGTCGACCTGGGCCAGCCGCTGCGGGCGATCGGCACCGAGCCGTTCTGGGGGCTGGACGTCACGGCGGCCGGCATGGCCCTGACCGGTCCCGACCGTCCGAAGACCGAGGCGCCGTCGCCGAAGCTGACCGCCCAGGCCGCGCAGGCGGTGTTCGCCGGCCGCACCGCCGACGGGCGCGATCTGACCCTGACGCTGACGCCCGGCCCCTGCTCGGACGGCATGAGCGACCGCACCTATCCGCTGACCGCGGTGGTCACGCTCGCCAAGGAGACGCTGAAGGGCTGCGCCGCCTCGACCGCGGCCCTGGCCCGCACGGGCGAAAGCGGCGAGGTGCGCTGAGCTAGGCGGCTAGAGCGCGTTCCGCAAAAGTGGATCCGGTTTTGCGATCGGAACGCGCTCAAGCTTTTGAATTAGAGCCTGTTCCGTTCAGATGATTCCATCTGAACGGAACAGGCTCTAGCGCCCGGCCAGCAGGGCGCCCACGCCCGGCACGCTCTCCAGGGTTTCACGCAGGAGGTCGCGTCCGCTGCGGGCGCGCACCCAGTCCTGGGCGACCGGCATCAGCACCTTCAGGTCGCTGCGCTCGACGCCTTCGCGCTTGAGCCGGTCCAGCATGCCCATGGCGTCGGCCATGGCCGCCCCGGACACGCCGCCGGCGCTCTTCATCAGGCCGCCGAACAGGCCGCCGCCCGACTTCATCTGACCGGCCGGCGAGGTCGCCAGCGCCTCGGCCCCCGGGACGGAGGCGAACAGCAGGTCCAGCTTGTCGCGCGCGGCGTGCTTGCGCAGCAGCCCCAGCGCGCCCGCCAGGGTCGTGCGCACCTGCGCCTCCGACAGGCCGGTCCGGGTCGCGCCCTGGGTGATGAGTTCGTCGATCATTTCGGCCCTTTCGGCTCCAGACCTTAACGCTTCCTGCACCGCGACAGGTCCACGCTCAGGCGTAGTAACCGAGGCTCGTGGACCCATGTGGATCACTATCGCCGTCGCCGTGTTCGGAGCTTTGGTGGGCCTGTGCGTCCACAACCGGGCCGGCGCTCTTTTCATCTCCTGCTCCTCAGTCGCGGTCTCGTACGTCGGCATGGGGTCCCTGACCGAGTCGTCGTCGATCTATCTGAACTCCTCGGCGGCAGGGCGACGGATCGCGGCCGACCTCGACGCCATCGTCGGGGGCGGCCTGGGCGCGCTCTATACGATGATGGCCGCCGCCGGCGCGGCGGCGCTGATCACGGCCATGCTGATGCGCGCCCAGGGCGGCTCGCGCGAGTGGGACCCGGACCGCCCGCGCAAGCGCAAGCGCCGCGCGGCGGGCGCGTCGTCCTCGGACAGCCGCATCGAGCGCATCATCAATGACGGCGGCGTCATCGACAGCCGCATCGACAGCATCCTGAAGCGCTGAACCTGCTGTCGGCACGGCCCGTGCTGTGAGCGAAACGAGTCCGCGCGAGCGGGCCCGTTTCGACACAAGGACGCGCGCCGATGACGGCCGAACACCTGAAGCCCCTGACGTCGTTGCGCTTCCTGGCGGCGCTCTGGGTCGTGCTGTTCCATTATTGGCCGAAGCTGGCCGTCGACTTCACCCCGGGGCTGGTGGCCAAGGGCTATCTGGGGGTCGAGCTGTTCTTCGTGCTGTCGGGCTTCATCCTCTGCCACGTCTATCTGGAGGCGGCGGGCGAGGGACGCTTCAAGTACGGCGGCTTCCTGTGGGCGCGGCTGGCGCGGGTCTATCCGCTGCACCTGGCCACCCTGCTGGGCGTCGGGGCCCTGGCCGGGGCCGCGACCCTGGCCGGCTTCGGCGTGGACGCCAACGTGTTGTCCTGGGACTCGCTGCCGGCCAACCTCCTGATGGTCCACGCCTGGGGCTTCGCCCCGCAGGCCGGCTGGAATCATCCTTCGTGGTCGATCTCGGCCGAGTGGTTCGCCTATCTCTGCTTCCCCGCCTTCGCCTGGGCCGCCTGGCGCCTGCGCACCCGCCCGCAGCTGGCGATGGCCGCCGCCTGGGCCCTGATCGCCCTGCTTTACGCCGGGTTCGAGCGCTTGGCCGGCTTCCCGCTGACCCAGGCGACCATCGCTTGGGGCGCGCTGCGGATCGTGCCCTGCTTCGCCTACGGCTGCGCCGTCTACCTGGCCTGGCGCGCCGGCGCGACCAGCCGTCCCGCGACCGCGACCCTGGTGAGCGCCGCGGCCCTGATCGGTGTCGTGACCTGCGCCGCCCTGCAGATGGCCGACGCCCTGATCGTCGCCTGGTTCGGCATGCTGATTCTCGGCCTAGCGGGGCTCAAGGGGGCCGCGGGCCGCGTCCTGTCGGCCAAGCCCTTCGTCTATCTCGGCGAGGTCAGCTACTCGGTCTACATGGTCTGCGTGCCGTGGAAGCTGCTGGCCGTGAACGGCGCCGCGCGCCTGCTGGGCGTCACCGACGAGCACCTGCCGCTGCCTGTGTGGCTCGCGGTCGTGGCCGCGATTCCGCTGATCGCGATGATCTCCTACCACCTGGTCGAGAAGCCGGCGCGGGCGGCCATGCGCGCCTTCGCCGATCGCCGCCGGGGCGAAGCGGAGGTTCCCGCGCTCGCCTGAAGCGCGACAACGGGTCTTCAACCTTTGCCGGTTATCGGTTAATCCGACTCCGATCCGAGGCGGGGAGACGCCGGAAGAATGCTGAAGAAGTTCGCGGGAGCCGTAGCTGCGGCCGCCGTCGTGCTGGGCACGGCCGGCGTGGGGACGGCGCACGCCGATCCTTACTGGCAGTGCGTGACCTTCGCGCGGATGTTCTCCGGCATCCAGATCTTCGGCGACGCCTGGACCTGGTGGACGCAGGCGACCTCCGCCCACTACGCCACCGGAATCACCCCGCAGGCCGGCGCGGTGCTGGTCTTCCAGCCCTACGGCAAGATGACCCGCGGGCACGTGGCCGTGGTCAGCCAGGTGCTGACCGACCGGATCGTGCAGGTCACCCACGCCAACTGGGGCGGCAGCCGCGGCAAGGTCGAAGAGAACGTCACCATGGTGGACGTCTCCGAGAAGGGCGACTGGTCGAAGGTGAAGGTCTGGTACGACCCGACCGGCGATCTCGGCTCGACCGTCTATCCGACCTACGGCTTCATCTATCAGTCGGCCAAGGACGCCGCCGCCCAGGTGATGGCCCAGGTTTCCGGCCAGGGCTCCAGCCCGTCGGGCAAGGACGCCGCCAAGTCGGTCGCCAAGGAAGACGCGGTCAAGGCGGCTCTGGGCAAGCCGGCCGCCAAGGACGACGCGGTCAAGGCGGCCAAGGCCGGCTCCTGATCCGCCGATAGGCGGATCGCGCTTCTCGCCACCAATCCGACGCTCGGACGTTCTCTGCGGGTCCGAAAGTACGCGTATGAAGGCGTCCGCCCTGATCGTCCTGGGCGTGCTCGCGGCGGCCTCCTGCGCCGCCCCGCCGCCCCCGCCCCTCATTCCCCGATCCGTCCCGCCGCCCGCCCGCGCCCAGCCGCCGCCGGCCGCTGAGCCGCGTACGCGCAGCTGGTGGGAGTGCGTCCCCTATGCGCGCCAGAAGTCCGGCATCCAGCTGCGCGGCGAGGCCTGGACCTGGTGGTCGCAGGCGAAGGCCAGGTACCAGCGCGGGCCCGAGCCGCGATCCGGGGCAGTCCTGGTGTTCCAGCCGTTCAAGGGCGCGCGCCTGGGGCACGTGGCGGTGGTCACCCAGGTGCTGACCGACCGCATCGTGCTGGTCAGCCACGCCAACTGGGGCGGCAGCCGAGGCAAGATCGAGGAGGGCGTGACCATGGTCGACGTCTCTCCGACCGGAGACTGGAGCCGGGTGAAGGTCTGGTACAAGCCGGCGGGGAACCTGGGCGGGACCGTTTACCCCACCTACGGCTTCATCTATCCAACTCCCGTCCGCAGCGTCGAGACCGGGGTTCCGCATGTTGAAAGTGGTTCGGGCGGGCGTGCCGGAGCCCGTCCTGGTGGATCCGACGACCGAAGGCTGGACCCTGCCGGCTGACGTCGTCTGGCTGGATCTCTTCGCCCCGACCGCGGAGGAGGACGTCGCGCTCGAAGGGGCGCTGGGCGTGCCCCTGCCGACCCGCGAGGACATGGCCGAGATCGAGGCCTCCAGCCGCGCCTATCTGGACGAGGGCGCGACCTACATGACCGCGACCGTGCTCTACAACGTCGACGCCGAAGTGCCGGCCTCGGGCCCGATCACCTTCGTGCTGACCGGCGGGCGGCTGGTGACCATCCGCTATTTCGAGCCGCGCTCGTTCAAGACCTTCGTCGCCAATCTCGAGCGGCAGACCGAGCCCTGCCGGTCGGGCGTGGAGACCTTCGTCGGCCTGTTCGAGGCCATCGTCGACCGCACCGCCGATAATCTGGAGCGCACCTCGGCCGAGGTGGAGGACATCTCGCGCACCGTCTTCGCGCGTCGCAAGCCGACCAGCTTCGAGCAGATCCTGACCCGGCTGGGCCGCAACCAGAACGCCAACGCCAAGGTGCACGACAGCCTGGCGACGCTGGCCCGCATGGCCAGCTTCGCGGCCCTGTCCGCCGACATCGAGAAGAACGCCGAGGCCCGCCACCGCCTGAAGACGGCGGCGCGGGACGTGCAGTCGCTGATCGAGCACTCGGCCTATCTGGCCGGCAACATCACCTTCCTGCTCGACGCGGCGCTGGGCATGATCAACATCGAGCAGAACGCCATCATCAAGATCTTCTCGGTGGCGGCCGTGGCCTTCCTGCCGCCGACCCTGATCGCCTCGATCTACGGCATGAACTTCGAGCACATGCCCGAGCTGCACTCGGCGGCGGCCTATCCGACGGTGCTCGTCCTGATGGTCGTGTCGGCGGTGGCGCCGCTGTGGTGGTTCCACCGCAAAGGTTGGCTCTGAGCCGATTTACCCGACCGGCGAAGCGGCCCACAGTCCGCGCGCTTTTCGGTGGAGGTCGGCGTGAGCGGGGCGATCGAGGTCTGGCGCGGCGGAGTCGACGCCTGGGAATGCGACGAGATGGGGCACCTGAACGTGCGCTTCTATCTCGCCCGCGCCTATGAGGGCCTGGCCGCCCTGGCCGCGGCGCTGGGCATGCCCGACGCCTTCTCGCCCCACGCCGAAGCCACCCTGCTGATCCGCGAACACCACGTCCGCTTCCTGCGCGAGGCCCAGGTCGGCGCGCCCCTGCACATGACCGCGGGCGTGCTGGAGCTGGGCGAGAGCGACCTCGTCGCCGTCCAGATCCTCACCCACAGCCTGACCGGCCAGCCCTGCGCCGCCATCACCACCCGCGCGATCCACGTCACCGCCGCCGAAGGGCGCGCCTTCCCCTGGTCGGGGCGGGTGCGCGCCGCGGCGGACGGCCTGCGCGTGACGCGCCCGGCCGAGGCCGAGCCCCGCGGTGTGGGAC
>NZ_JAAIVC010000183.1 GCF_010975005.1 Caulobacter sp. 17J65-9
GTCGGGGGCGGCGCGGGGGCGGGCGCCGGCGCGGGCGAGGCGCCGTGCTCGGGGGCCTTGGCGCCGGGGATGTCCTTGGCCCCCAGCTGGATCAGGAACAGCTTCTGGAAGGCGATGGCGTCGCCGGCGCTGAAGGCCGGCCTGGGCGAGGCGCCGGCGCGTTTGCCGGGCAGGCCCTGCCACTGGTTGCCGGCGTCCAGCGAGCGCACCCAGCCCAGCATCAGGTTCGGGTTGCGGCCGGGCGCGGCCCCCAGCGACCCGCCCTTGGCCTTGAGCGCGGTGTCCAGCTGTTGGCGGCCCGCGTCGCTGAGCATCAGCAGCTTGGTCATCTGCACCGTGTTGAAGGCCGGCGGCAGGTCCTCGATCTTCCACTTCAGGCTGGGATTGCTGAAGCCGCTGTCGGCGATCTTCAGCTGGTCGCGGTTGAAGCTGGCCAGGTCGGTGCGGTGCTCGACCTCGCCGTCGTGGCCGCCGCCGCCGGCGTTCAGCACCTTGTCGAAGTTGGTCTCCGGGTGGGTCAGATAGCCCTCCCACTCGTCGGCGGTCTTGCCCGTCGCGCCCTTCATCAAGACGTCGATCGGGGCCTTCATCAGCTCGTGCAGGGCGTCGGCGATGAACTTGGGCAGGATGCCGTCGATCACGGCCGCCACCGAGACCACGGCGTCCGGCACGCCGGCCATCTTGGCCAGGTGGTCCTCGACGTACTGGCCCAGCGCCGCCTTGGCGCGGCCCATGTCGCCGCCGCTCTCGTTGTAGACGATGGCCTTGGCCACCTCGTGGCTGACCGCCGGGAAGGCGGCCAGGCCCTCGTCGATGTCCTTGATCCAGGCGCGCTTGTATTCCGCCGCCGGACCGTTCAGCGCGGCGTAGGCCACCCGCTCGGGGCCGCTCCGGGCCATGCGCTCGCGGTCGTAGGTGTCGACCTGCTGCTGCAGGCCGTTGCGCAGGCGCGAGAAGATGTAGGGGATCGAGCGGGACGTGCCGTCGCCCTTCAGCAGCTTCGCCTCCAGCACGCTGCCCGGCTTGGCGTAGGTCAGCTCGTCGTAGATGAAGCGCTCCACCCCGGCGATGCTGGTGTCCTCCTGGGTGACCGGCTTGTTGACGTCCTGGTACTTGACCTCGTCCTTGCCGACGACCGGATCCAGGCCCAGGTCGTCGCGCTTGCGGCCGTTCAGCGGCCCGCCGCTGCGCACGCGGGTGGTGGTCGAGCTGATGGTCTGCGGCGTGCGCTTGCCGATGTAGCCTTCCAGGATCAGGTGCTTGACCGCGTTGGTCGGATCCGGGGTCAGCATGAACTCGCCGCCCGCGTAGTAATTGACGTAGGTGTGGGCGAACACGTCGCCGGCCGCGTGGGTCAGGTACCCCACGGTGAAGGCCTGCACCTGCGGGCTCGAGCTGTTGACGAAGCCGCGGTCCCACAGGTGGGCCAGCCAGCCGTTGCTGCCGCCGGCCCCGCCGTCCAGCGAGTCCGCCTCGTCCGGGTGGATGATCTGCTGGCCGGTCAGGATGTCGGGATAGGCGTCGGGGCCCAGCACGCCGGCGCGGAACTGGGCCGGCGCGGCCCGCAGCGCGGCCAGGATCTTGGCGTCGACCTCGAAGGTCCCCAGCACGCCGATGATCCTGCCCGTGCGGTAGTCGGTCTCGTAGATCGTCACCTTGCCGTCGTCGGTGGCGTCGCGCAGCGCCTCTTCGGCCAGGTAGACGTGGGTCTTGGGCTTCCAGGCCAGGGCCGGGGTCGGCACGCCCGCGACGGCGGCCATAACGGCGGCGGCCGCGCCGGCCAGCAGGCCACGGCGGGCTGACTTGAGCTTGAAGGTGCGCATCGGGGAGGCTCTCCGGGTACGAGAGCCCGCCTTAGCGGGAGCGGGCGCGCGCGCATCCGCCCTGCGACCGGGGCCAGGTCTGGCGCGACGAAGCCCAGGTTCCGAGGCCGACGGGCCGATCCGGCTTCCTTGGACCCGCCGCGGTGCACTAGCATCGCCGGGGGGACGGCGAACATGCGAGCGAGCACCGGATATCGTCTGGCTGCGGTGGCGGCGATCGGGTTGTGGGTGGTTGCGATTGCGCTGCCGGTCTATTCCGTCGATCTCGACTATGCGTCGGCGCATTACGACGGCCGGGAGGTCCTGGTCCTCGGCGCCCTAGGCGTGTTCGCCGGCACGTTCGCCTGGTGGGCCAACCTGCCGTGGGCGTGGACGACGATCCGCATGCTGCTGGGCAAACCGCCCGGGCCGGTGCTGACGCTTATTTCCAGCCTGCTGGCGGTCTCGGCGCTGGCGCCCATGGAGCTGCCGGGCGCGAACGAAGCCGTCAGCGGTGAGGCCGTCCCGCAGATCGGCGCCTTCGTCTGGGTCGCCGCCTTCGTCCCCGCCGCCCTGGTCGCCCTTCTGCGGCGGCGCGCGCGCCCCAAACGGCCGAGCGCCGCGCCCGAGCCCGCTTTCGTCACCGACGGCGAGCGCCCCCATGATCCCGTCCGCGTGCTGGAGTCGATAGTCGGCGGCTTCATCACCGACGGCCAACGCACCTATGACCCCGTCCGCGGGCTGGAGCTGAAGGTCACCGGCTTCGACAAGGAGCAGCTCACCAGCTTCCAGTTGCAGACCCCTGACGGCCCGATCGGCTTCTCCGGCTATCCCGATCACATCAGGGAGGGCCATCCGGACTACATGGCGCCGGCAGGCTTGCCGCACATCCGCTGGCAGCTTCACCAGCCAGGCGCTCGCTCAGGGGACACCCGCACGAAGGAAGAGCTCCTGGCCCTCGCCGTCGAAGCCCTCACCGCCTACGGCCCCGGCCACGGCTGTTATCCCGCCTATGTCGAGGTGACCTGGCCGGGCTACTCCTCGCGCCCGTCGCCGGCCTCGTCGTCGTAGCCCTTGCGGGCCGAATAGAAGGCCAGCCACATCAGCCCGCCGGTCAGGCCCCCGCCCAGCACCAGCGCCAGGCCCAGCGCGATCCAGCCGTGGATGGTCATGCTGCTGAAGCCGTCCATCCGGCGCGACAGCCACAGGCCCCAGCCGAACACGCCGACGATGGCGGCGCAGCCGGCCAGAAGAACAAAAAGCCCCGGGCCGGGGCCGCGGGGCTTCTCGTCAGGCTTACGCATGGTGCGCCCTACTTGCGTTGCCAGGCTCCGTTGGCGTCCCGATAATACTGGCCCGCGGGGATCGAGGGGAAGCGCTGGGTGAAGGACGACTGGCCGGCGGCTTCCGGGCTCACGGAATTTCCGGTCTTGGCCGCGGCGTCGCGGTAGACCTGGCCGCGGCCGGCGTTGATCTGGGCCACGGCCGCCTTGAGCGCCGGATCGCCGCCGCCGGACACGAAGCCGAGATAGCCGTCCGACTGCTCGCCGACGATGCCCTGGGCCTTGGCCGCATCGACCTGGGCCTTGGCGTTCGGCATTTGCGCGGTCGCGGCGCCGGCCAGGGCGAACAGGCCGATCAAAGCGGCGCTCAGGCCCGCGAAGAAGGTACGCATGCTCATGTCCTTTCCTCCTCGGATCAGAACAGGTCGGGGTTTTGCTTGATCAACGCCTTCACCTCGTCGTCCAGACGAATGCGGACGTCGGCGTCGAGCTTGGCGTAGATGGTGATGGGATCGACCTTGACGTGGATCGTCGGCGCGCACGCCGAGACCAGAACGGCGCCGGCGCCGGCGGCCATCAGGGCCAGGACTCTTCTCTTGTTCATTGCCGCCCTCCTGAGGGACCCGAGCGCGTTGTCACGGCCCGATCTGACACGGTCAAGGCTGAACCGGCCCTGAACGTAGCGTTTGCGCCCCGTCCATGCCGCTCTTCGCCTGGTTGAACTCACGGAAGTCTTCGAGAAGCTGGTCGAAGTTGAAGCTGGTGTCGAGGGTCAAGTCGATCTTGGTCCCCGACGGGAGCGGCAGCTCGCGCTCGAAGAACCGCTTCTTCAGCACGTCCATGAGCGACAGGGTGATTTCCTTGCGCTCAGGCGGGGCGTGCTCGCCCTTGATGTGGAACAGGATTCCCAGCCGGCCGCCCGGCAGGCTGTTCACCTGCGCGTCCAGCTGCTCGAAGTTCAGGTGCTCCAGCGCCTGGTAGGCGAAGTCCTGGGCGATGTTCGGCGGCGCGCCCGGCGTCTCGCCGCCGGCCGCGTTGACCCCGGTCAGGGCCTCGCGCCGGATCGACAGCCGCCCGGGCTCGATGGCGTGCAGCTCGCCCTGGATGAACTTCAGGCCGTTGGGGCCGACCACGAACGGCAGCCGGCCGCTGACCCTGGCCTCCAGGTCGACGTCCTCGGCCAGGGCCGAGCGCTCGACGATGTCGCCCAGGCGCACGCCCTCGACCACCACCGCGCCTTCCCAGGCGGCGTTCGGGTCGAAGGGCACCTTGAAGCTCTCCAGCACCACCTTGCCGCCGGCCGCCGCCACGTCGCCGCGCTCGATCTGCAGCATGTCGCCGAGCAGCTGGAAGTCGACCGTGGCGTCGTCGAGCGCGACCAGGGAGTCGATCCGGCGGATGGTGATCCGCTGGTCCGGCGCGCTGGTCAGCGGGGTCAGGCTGGTCAGGCGGATGTCGCCCTCCAGCTCGGTGACCGTGCCGGCCGGGCTTTCGAAGCTGAGCCCGCGGGTGGTGAACCGGCCCTCGCTGGAGGTCGTCTGCGGGGTCCAGCGGAAGGCCCCGAAGAAGTCGACCGAGCCGGTCGCCTTGTTGAGCGGATCGACCAGCGGGGTGACGTCGCTGGGCTGCAGGCCGTCGGGGGTGAAGCTCAGGTCCTTCACGTCGATCAGCATCTCGCCGCGGCCCGCGCCGGCGTCGTGGACCAGGGACAGCTCGCCCAGCTTCACGCCCAGCGGCGTGGTCACGTCCAGCCGGCCGCGCCAGACGTCGTCGGACAGGGTGACCAGGCCGGTCGCGCGCTCCGGGTGGAAGCGGCGGACCGGCGCGATGTCGACCACGCCCACGGTGTCCAGCCGGATCTCGGCGCGCACGTCCTCGCCCGCGCCGGTCGCTTCGATGGTGCCGGCGGCGTTCTCGTAGCGCATCTCCAGGAACGGGCCGGTGACGCCGGCCTGCTGGACCCGCCCGCTCAGCGACCACATCCCGCCGGCCACGCGCAGCAGGGGCCCGCCGGCGGGACACAGGCCGCCGTAGGCGTCGACCATGTCGTTCTCGCCCAGCTCCAGCCGCGCCGCCGACAGGCTGGCGCAGCCGTCGGGCGTGTAGGTCAGGGCGCCGCCGGCCATGGCCAGCCGTCCCGCCGTCTGCAGCACGCCGCCCTGCACCGGGCCGAAATCGAAGCCGGCCTTGGCCGAGGTCGTCGCGTAGAGGTTCAGGCCCGCGTCGTCGAAGCGCAGCCGGTAGTCCGACACGGCGACGTCGGCGTTGGGCAGGGCCCCGCCCGACAGCGCCAGGTCGAAGGCCCCGCGCCCCTCGCCCTCGGCCGGGGCGGCGTAGAGCGGCTGGCGGCGCGGGGTCAGCACCGCCTGTCCGCCGGAAGCCGCGACCAGGCGCACCGGCGCGGTCAGGGCTACGCTTGTGCCCGGGCTGCCGGTCTCGATCGACAGGCCCGGCGCGGAAAGCCTGAAGTCGCCGAGCGCCCGCTTCAGCGCGCCCAGCTCGGCCACGTCGTCGGTCTTCGCCGGGCCGAGCCCGGTCCAGGCTCCGTGGGCGGCCGACACGCCGCCGTCCAGGGTCAGCAGGAAGGCCTCGCCCGCGCGCAGGTCGCCGCGCAGGGCGCCGGTCACCCCGCCCAGGGACAGATCGCCGTCCGCCACCCGCTTGGCGTTCAGATCCGCCCGGAAGACGCCCTCCAGGCCCTTGGCGCCGCGCCCGGCGAACCGCGCGTCGGTCAGGTCCAGCCGCGCGCCCTCAAGGAAGGTGGAGTCCCGACGCGCCTGGGCGGTCGCCAGGGTCACGCCCCCTTGAGCCCGCCAGTCCAGGCCGTCCTTGGTCCGAGTCAGCTCCAGCGCCCTGGCGGTCGCCTCGAAACGCCCGCCGCGTCCGTCGAACGACCCGGCCGAATAGCTCTCGACCCGGCCGGCGGCGGCGGCCTGGCCGATCAGGCGGAAGTTCTCCAGCCAGCCGGTGACCCGCCCGTCGAAGCGCAGGTTCAGCTCGTCGCCGGTCGTCTGGGTGTCGCCGGCGCCGGCCGAGTCGGCCTTCACCGCCAGGTTCATCCGCACCGTGCCGTCGCCGCGGCGCTTCTTCAGGTCCGGATAGGGGAAGTCGCCCTCGAACTCGACGCGCGCGTCCTCGAGGTCGAGCGCGTCGGACACCCACTCCCCCACCGCCGCGTCGGCGCGCACATGCAGGCGGTCGCCGGTCTTGGTGGCGTGCAGCTCGGCGCCCTGCAGGTCGCCCGCGAGGCCCTTGCCGGCCAGCCTGGCCGCGGGCAGCCGCGCGTCCAGCCGCAGCAGCTGGCCGTCGTCGATGGTGGCGTCGCCGCGGGCCCGCAGCCGGCCGTAGGGCGTGGTCAGCCGCAGCTGGCCGTCTTCGACCAGCACCAGCGGCCCGTGCTCCTCGGGCTTGGGCGGCTTGGCCAGGAACTCCTTCACCAGCGGATCCAGCGAGCCGAACTTCAGCTCGCCGTCCTTCAGCTCGGCCTTCACCACCGGCTTGACCAGGCGCACCCGCCGCGGCTTCACGCCGAAGCCGCCCTTGTCCCACGGCATGGCCACGGTCATGTCGACCTCGACCCGCTGGGCCATGAAGTCGGGATCGCCAGCCGATCCGGCCCGCACCGTGCCGGTGAAGCCGTCGAGGTCGAGCCGCTCGATCCCCACCTCGGCCTCGATGCCGCGCTGGTCCAGCCAGCCGACCAGGGCGTCGCGCGCGATCTCGCGGCGGCCCAGCCAGGCGGCGCCGGCGACGGCCGCGAACCCGAACGCCGCCACCGCCAGCACCTGCAGGCTGGTCCGGCCCCAGTCGCGACCTCGCGCCGCGCGCGCA
>NZ_JAAIVC010000184.1 GCF_010975005.1 Caulobacter sp. 17J65-9
GGCGTGGCCCGCGCCTGGGCCCAGCCGGCCCCGGCGGCCCGCCAGGCGCCTGAGCCGGGCGAGAGCCGGGCCCCGGACGGTCAGCCGGCCAGCGCCCGCTAGATCGGCGCCCGCTAGACCGGGGGCTGGCCGCGGAAGGCCCGCATGGCGAAGCCGACGACCAGCAGCACCAAGAAGATCACGAACAGGATCTTGGCGATCGCGGCCGCCAGGCCGGCGAGGGCGAAGAAGCCCAGCGCCCCGCAGACCAGCGCCAGAACCACGAAGATCAAAGCCCAACCGAGCATGCGCGCCTCCGAACCTGAAACGGCCGGCCTGCGACAGGCCGGCCGTAGGATTCAACGCGCGAACGGGCGTTCGGCTCAGCCGCCAGCTCAGGCCACTTCGCGGGCCCGGGCCGGGTGGAAGAACAGCGCCTGACCGATCGCCGCCTTCACCGTTTCCGGCTGGAACGGCTTAGTGATCAGGAAGGTCGGCTCCGGCCGCTCGCCGGTCAGCAGGCGTTCCGGGAAGGCGGTGATGAAGATCACCGGCACGTCGTAGCGCTTGAGGATGTCGCGCACCGCGTCGATGCCGGAGGAGCCGTCGGCCAGCTGGATGTCGGCCAGCACCAGGCCGGGACGCTTGCGCGCCACCGCGTCGACCGCCTCGTCGTGGGTGGCGGCGACGTCGACCACCGTGTGGCCGAGCTCCTTGACCAGCGCCTCGATGTCGGCGGCGATCACCGGCTCGTCCTCGATGATCAGCACGTCGGTGGCCAGCTCCTGGTCGATCTCGGCCTGGGCGCTGGCGATCAGCTTTTCGACCTCGTCGACGTCGGTCTCCAGGATCTGCGCCGCCTCGGAGGGGGTGAACCCTTCAAGCGCGGTCAGCAGGAAGGCCTGGCGCGAGCGCGGCGCGATGGCCAGCAGCCGGCGCGCCGGATCGTCCGACCCGCCCAGCTGGGCCGGTTCCGCGTCCTCCAGCTGGGCCCCGCTGGAGCACCAGATGGCGTGGAACACGTGATACAGCGCGACGCGCGGGGTCATGTGGGCTTCCAACACCCGCTCGCCGGCGGCCAGCGCCTCGAGCGCCACGCGCACGTAATTGTCTCCGGTGGCCTGATCGCCCGTCAGGGCGCGCGCGTAGCGACGCACGTACGGCAGGTGCGGCGCCAGTCTCGCCAGAAGACCCATGATCTGATTTCCCCGACACTGAATCCAAAAAGACGCATCCAAAAAGACGCGCGGGCGCACAACGCCTCGAGATACGCGCGCGCTGTCGATCACAACGCATGACGGACGGCGCAGGTTCCTCGACGGAGTCCGCATACCAGCGCTATATTGGGGGAAACCCGGAACCGGGTCGAGCGGACCGCGTTTGAGGGCGAGGGAAAGTTCCAAGTCGGCGCTCGCCTCTGGGCGGCGCGCGAGCGAGGCCATGATCGATCAGAACACCGCAGCGAAGAACCGGCACCGGGTGGAAGAGGATCCCTCTTCGGACGAAGCGCGCCTGCGCCAGCAGGCCATCGGCGTAAAGCTGCGTCAGATGTTCGACGAGGTGGTCAGCGAGCCGGTGCCGGACGAGTTCCTGGAAATTCTCCGGCGTGCCGACGCACGCGACCAGGAGAGCGGCGCATGACGGCGCACGCCGCCGCCTCGGCGGACGACGAGGGCTTCAAGCGCGAACTCGTCGGGTTGATCCCGCATTTGCGGGCGTTCGCGCGCACCCTGTGCGGCGACGCGGCCTCGGCCGACGACCTGGCGCAGGACGCCATGCTGAAGGCCTGGGACGCGCGCTCCAGCTTCCAGATGGGCACGAACATGAAGGCCTGGACCTTCATGATCCTGCGCAACCAGTTCTATTCGGAGAAGCGCCGGTCCTGGCGCCAGTCGCAACTAGACCAGGAGCAGGCCGAGCGCACCCTGGTGGCGGCCGACGATCCGGAGGCGCCGGTGGCGCTGGACGAACTGCGTCTGGCGCTGCGCAGCCTGCCCGACGAACAGCGTGAAGCGCTGGTGCTCGTGGGCGCCGGCGGCTTCGCCTACGAGGAGGCGGCCGAGATCTGTAACTGCGCGGTGGGCACGGTGAAGAGCCGCGTCAGCCGCGCCCGGCGCGCCCTGCAGGCGGCGCTAGAATCCGGGGCCTACGAACGCGACGGCGCGCCCGCGGGGGACGCCATGGGCGCGATCCTCGCCGACGCGGAGCGTCTGAGCGGCGTGCGCTAAGTCCGTGGGCCACGCCCCGACGCCGGCCGGCCCGCCGCGCTACCAGACCATCCGCTTCCGGCTGGCGGCCGCCCTCTTGCCTATTCTGGCGCTCAGCGTGCTGCAGTCGGCCGCCGCCTTCCGCCGCGAGGCCGAGCACCAGCGCACCGACCTGGCCCTGGGCGCCGAGCGCGCCGCGGCGACCGCGCGGGCGCGGCTGGAGAGCGCGGTGGTCATGCTGGAGACACTGCGGCCGGAATCGGTCGGGCTCTACTGCGTGCCGCGCCTGCGCAACCTGGTCGACCGGCTGCAGGGCTACGAGGCCCTGGTGCGGTTCAGCGCCACCGGCCGCGTGGTCTGCGCCAGCGGCTCGGTGCCGTTCGACAGCGCCGCGGTCGGCGGCGACTGGTTCGACCGGCTGAAGGCCGGCGAGCGCATGGTCGTCACCCGCGCGCCGCCCGGCGTGTTCTCCCAGCAGGCGGCGGTGCTCACCGCGGTGCGGGCCGAGCGTCCGCTGGGCGCCTTCGACGGCGCCTTCGTGGCGGTGATCCCCCTGTCCAGCCTGCGCCCGACCGCGGCCGAGCGCGCCCTGCCCAACGGGGCGGAGGTGGCCGTCACCGACGATCGCGGCCGGCTGCTGACCTCGACCGACCCGCGCGCCTTCGGAAAGCTGGAGACCGGCTGGACCCGCAAGGCGCTGCAGGAGGGCTCGGCCCTGTTCCACGCCAAGGACGCCGAGGGCCGCAACCGCGTGTTCGCCGGCGCGCCGCTGGCCGGCCAGGACGTGTTCGTGCTGCTGTCCGCCCCCACCCAGGGGCTGCTGTCCTGGGCCCGGCTGAACCCGATCATGACCCTGATCATGCCGCTGTTCGCCTGGGGCCTGGCCCTGGTGGCCGTGCTGAGCGTGACCGAGCGGGTGGTGATCCGCTGGCTGGGCTATCTGGAGCGGATCGCCTCGATCTACGCCAAGGGCCGCTACAGCGTGCGGCCCCTGCAGGCGCGCAACGCGCCCTGGGAGATCCGCAACCTGGCCACCACCCTGGACCAGATGGCCGAGGCGATCGACGCGCGCGACGTGGCGCTGCGCGACAACCTCGCCCACAAGGACGCGCTGATGCGCGAGATCCACCACCGGGTGAAGAACAACCTGCAGGTCATCTCCTCGCTGCTGAACATGCAGCAGCGGGCCCTGACCGATCCGGGCGCGCGCGCGGCGATGAGCGACACGCGCCAGCGGATCACGGCGCTGGCCCTGATCTACCGGGCGCTCTACCTCAGCCCCGACCTCAAGCGGGTGGACGTGCGCCTGTTCCTGGAGGAGCTGATCGCCCAGCTGGTGGCGGGCGACGCCCCGCGCGGGCCGCTGGTGCGCACCGAACTGGAAGCCGACCCGCTGGTCATCGACCCCGACAAGCTGGCCCCGCTGGCCCTGTGGGCGGTCGAGGCCATCACCAACGCCCAGAAGCACGCCTTCGCCGGCCGCGGCGGCACCTTGCGGGTGCGCTTCAAGGTCGACGGGGCGGAGAGCCGGCTGGAGGTCGAGGACGACGGCCCCGGCGCCGGCGAGGACGCGGTCGGCCAGGGCGTCGGCCGCACCCTGATGAACGCCTTCGCCCGCCAGCTGCGCGGCCGGGTCGAAATCGGCCCGGCGATCGGCCACGGCGTGGTCGCCCGCCTGGTCTTCCCGACCCCCGAGGCGGCCGCGCCGGAAGCGCAACCCCGTGCGCGCCAAGGCTCAGCGGGGAACCAGGCCGCGGCCTGAGCGTTCCCCGCGCGCAATCGGGAGGTACCGAATATGCGTAAGTTGATCGTGCTTCTGGCCGCCGCCGCCGCCCTGACCGTATCGGCGTGCAACACCATGGCCGGCGTGGGCAAGGACACCAAGGCCGCCGGCCAGGCGATCGAGAACAGCGCCGACGACGTCAAGAACTGACGGCCGTGCGTTCGTCTTTCGTGCGTTGATGAAACGAGCCCCGCCGGCCGCCGGCGGGGCTTCGTCGCGCCTGCGTTGCCTCCCCCCGGGGCCGTGGTAAAGCTTGGCAAAACCGGGGGGTTACATGAGCGTTCAGGATCCGGCCAAGACCCGCGAACCGGGCCTGGCCACGGTCGTCGCCGCGTCGGCGGCCGGCACCGCCTTCGAGTGGTACGACTTCTTCATCTTCGGGTCGCTGGCGGCGGTGATCGCCAAGCACTTCTACACCGGGGTGAACGAGGCGACCGGCTTCATCCTGGCGCTGGCCACCTTCGCGGTCGGCTTCTTCGTCCGGCCGCTGGGCGCGCTGGTCTTCGGCCACATCGGCGACCGCAAGGGCCGCAAGGGCGCCTTCCTGGTGACCATCTCCCTGATGGGCATTGCGACCTTCGCCATTGGCTTCCTGCCGACCTACGAGCAGATCGGCATGGCCGCCCCGCTGGCCCTGATCGCCCTGCGCGTCCTGCAAGGCTTCGCCCTGGGCGGCGAATACGGCGGCGCGGCGATCTACGTGGCCGAGCACGCGCCGGCGAAGAAGCGCGGCGGCCTGACCGGCTGGATCCAGACCTCGGCCGCTCTCGGGCTGATCGGAGCGCTGGTGGTGATCCTGGTCACCCGCAAGACGCTCGGCGAAGAGGCCTTCCAGGCCTGGGGCTGGCGGATCCCGTTCTGGGTCTCGATGGGCCTGCTGCTGATCTCGCTGTGGATGCGCGTGAAGCTGGGCGAGAGCCCCGCCTTCAGGAAGCTGGAGGCCGAGGAGGGCGCCGTCGCCAAGGCCCCGTTCGCCGAAAGCTTCCTGCGCTGGCGCAACCTGCGCCTGGTGCTGATCGTGCTGTTCGGCATCATGATGGCGCAGGGCGCCGTCTGGTACGCCGCCTTCTTCTACAGCCAGTTCTTCCTGGAAAAGGTGCTGAAGGTCGAGGCCGCGACGGTCAACGAGCTGATGATCGCCGCGACCCTGGCCAGCGCCGTGCTGTACGTCGTCTTCGGCTGGCTGTCGGACAAGATCGGCCGCAAGCCGGTCATGCTGTTCGGCATGATCCTGGCCACCGTGGCCTTCTTCCCCGCCTTCAAGGCCATCACCGCCGCGGCCAACCCGGCCCTGGCCGAGGCCCAGGCCAAGGCGCCGGTGGTGGTGCACGCCGACCCCGCGACCTGCTCGGTGCAGTTCGACCCGGTCGGCAAGGCCGTGTTCGCCTCCTCCTGCGACATCGCCAAGAGCGTGCTGACCAACGCCGGCGTGTCCTATTCGAACGCCCCCCTCGCCCCGGGCGAGACCGCCAGCGTTTCGGTCGGTGAGCGCATGGTGCTGTCGCGCGAGGGCGCGGGCCTGGACGGCGCCGCCCTGAAGGCGCTCAAGGCCGAGGTCGAGGTCGACATCCGCTCGGCCCTGGCCGAGGCCGGCTATCCGGAAAAGGCCGATCCGGCGCGGATCGACTTCCAGCGGCTGTTCGGCCTGATGATGATCTTCGTGGTGGCGGCCACCGCGCTCTACGGCCCGCAGGCCGCGGCCCTGGTCGAGCTGTTCCCGACCCGGATCCGCTACACGGCCATGAGCCTGCCCTACAACATCGGCACCGGCTGGTTCGGCGGCTTCCTGCCGGCGGCGGCCTTCGCCATGGTGGCGGCCTCGGGGAACATCTTCTTCGGCCTCTGGTACCCGGTGGCGATCACCGCCGTGGCCGTCCTGGTCAACATCGCCTTCCTGCCCGAGACCAAGGGCCGGGACCTGGACAAGATCGAGACGTGAGGGCGATGAGGTTTCGGTCGATCATGGCCGCCGCCATCTTAGCGCTCGGGTTCGCGACGGCCGCCGACGCCCAGACGCCCTCGGCTCCTGCTTGGCTCAAGCCGAAATTCGGAGCGTCCATTCCGGAGGTCGCGGCGGCCGTGCCAGGGACCGTTCCGACAACCAAGGCGCCCGGGCTGCAGCTCAAGGACGCGCGGCTCGACACGAGCGAAGGCGTCACCCTTTTCATCTTTGAGAACGACGCCCTGACGCAGACGCTCACCTTCTTCCGTAGCGGTGACGACGTAACCGTCTCGGCGTCGCTGTCAGAGATCTATGGGCCCGGAGAGTGCAAGACGACGGAGCAGCCGGGTTTCCGGGGCGCGCGTTGCCACTGGACCACCAACGACGGGCGCCTCGACCTGAACTACCTGAGGGCGGGGAACAAGCTGGTCGGATTCACCTTGGAGCGCCGGCCCGCCGCTCCGGCGCAAACCTCTCAGCCGGTCAACCCCTCACCCTGACCTTCGCCCGCGCCTCGCGGCCGTCCGCGTCCACCACGCTGAGGCTGTAGAAGCCCGGCGACGGCGGGGTCCAGACCACGCGGCCGGAGACCGGCTCGGCTTCCAGCGCCTGGCCCTCGACGTACCAGCGCAGGCCCTCGCCGCGAGCGGCCAGGACGAAGCCGCGGTCGGCGGACATCTGCACGGTCGAGCCGTCCGGCGGGAAGATCAGCGCCGGTCCCGTGCTGGTCGCCTGCAGGGTCTTGAGCGCCTTGGGCGCGCCGCGCGGGGCGATCGGCGAAGGCGCGCGCGAGGGCGCGGAAATGGCGTCGAACACGTCGAACAGCAGGGGCGCGGCCGCGTCCCGTCCGGTCAGGCCGCCGCGCGCGCCGCCGTCGGCCCGCCCGGTCCACACCGCCACCACATAGCCGCCGGCCGCGCCCACCGCGACCGCGTCGCGGAAACCGTAGGAGGTGCCGGTCTTGTAGGC
>NZ_JAAIVC010000185.1 GCF_010975005.1 Caulobacter sp. 17J65-9
GAGCACGGCCCAGGCCGCCGTCGCCCCCGAGGCGCCGGCGAAGCCGGGGCGCGGCCCGACGCCCGCCGCGCCGGCCCCGGCCGCCGCCATCGACTGGACCAAGCTGCTGCTCGGCTTCGCCGGCATGGTCGTCGGCCAGTTCATGGCCATTCTCGACATCCAGATCGTCGCCGCCTCCCTGCCGCAGATCCAGGCGGGCATCGGGGCCAGCGCCGACGAGATCAGCTGGGTGCAGACCGCCTACCTGATCCCCGAAGTCGTGATGATCCCGCTGTCGGGATATCTCTCGAGATTGTGGGGCACCCAGAGGGTGTTCCTGGCCTCGTGCCTGGGCTTCGTGGTGATGAGCGTGATGGCCGGCCTGTCGACCAGCACCGACATGCTGATCGTCTGCCGGGCCCTGCAGGGCTTCGTCGGCGGGGCGATGATCCCGACCGTGTTCGCCGTCGCCTTCACCGCCTTCCCGCCGGAGAAGCGGGTCACCGCCAGCGTGGTGATGGGCTTGATCGTGACGTTGGCCCCGACCGTGGGCCCGACGTTGGGTGGTCACCTGACCGAGGCGCTGAGCTGGCGCTGGCTGTTCTTCATCAACGTCTTCCCGGGCGCGATCGTGCTGTTCCTGGTCGGCCGCTACGGCGACTTCGACAGGGGCGACCCGTCGCTGGCCAAGGGCTTCGACTGGTTCGGACTGGCGGTCATGGCGACCTTCCTGATGAGCATGCAGTTCGTGCTCGAGGAAGGCTCCAAGAACGACTGGTTCGCCGACGAGAGCATCCTGGTCCTGACCGTGATCGCGGTCTTCACCGGGGTGGCCTTCGTCTGGCGCTCGCTGACCTACCGCCAGCCGATCGTGGAGCTGAGGGCCTTCACCAACCGGAACTTCCGGGTGGGCGTGATCATGACCTTCGTCACGGGCGCGGCCCTGTTCGGCGGCACCTTCCTGATGCCGTTGTTCCTGGGCCGGGTGCGCGACTACTCCTCGGCCGAGGTGGGCACCACCATGGTGGTCTCGGGCCTGTCGATGTTCCTGGCCGGCCCGATCGCCGGGCGGATCGCGCGCAAGCTGGACCCGCGCGTGCCGATGTTCTTCGGTTTCATGATGGTCGCCTGGGGCATGTGGATGGCCCACGCGGTGACCACCGAGTGGGGCTTCTGGGAGTTCGCCGGCGTGCAGGCCTGCCGTGGGATCGGGGTTATGATCGCGATGATCGCCTCCCAGCAGGTGACCATGAGCACCCTGTCGCCGCAGATGGTGAAGAACGCCTCGGGCCTGGTGAACCTGTCGCGCAACGTCGGCGGCGCCGTCGGCCTGGCGCTGCTGAACACAACTCTGACCGAGAAGACCGCCCTGCACCTGTCCGAGCTGTCGGCCCGGGTGTCGGCCTCGGGCGTGCGCGCTCAGGACATGCTGGCGGGTCTGGTCGCGCGCATGGAGGGCCTGGGCGTGGCCGATCCGCAGGGCGCGGCCAACAAGGCGTTCGAGGGCATGCTCTACAGGCAGGCCGTCAACCTGGCCTTCGGCGACGCCTTCGCCATGCTGGCGGTGGCCTGCGCCATCGCCGCGGTGATCACCACCCTGGCCCGGCCGGTCAAGAACGCCCCGCCGCCGCCCGCGGACGCGCACTGACATGTCGCGCGCCGCCGGACAGATCGACGAGCGCAAGGCCGAGGCGGTGCTGGACGCCGCCGGCGAGCTGTTCTCCGAACGCGGCCTGGCCGTCTCCATCGAGGAGATCGCCAAGCGGGCCGGGGTCTCGCGCCAGACCGTCTACAACTACTACGGCTCCAAGGTGGAGATCGCCCGGGCCGTGGCCGCCCAGCGGGCCGAGGCCATGGCCGCGCCGCTGGACGCCAATATCGGCGACCCGCTCAGCGCGCTCAGCGTGTTCGGCCGGATCATGCTGGAGAAGCTCGCCAACCCGCGCCACGTCGAGATGATGCGGGCCACCATGCTGGCCGGCCGCGACGCGCCCGAGCTGGGGCCGGCGGTCTACCAGGCGGGTCCGGCGGAATCGCGCCGCCGCCTGGCCGACTACCTGGCCGCCGAGACCGCGGCGGGCCGCCTGGCGGTCGACGATCCCGACAAGGCGGCGGCCATGTTCATGGGCATGGTGACGGCCCAGCGCGTCACCCGCGGCCTCCTGGGCATGCCCCTGACCGAGCCGGACGAGGATCTGGCCGCCTCGGCCGCCGAGTGCGCCCGGCGCTTCCTGCGCGCCTACGCGCCCTAAGCGGGCCGTTAGACCCCCACCTCGGAAGGCGGGAAGGCCAGGTCGAAGCGCGAATAGTTCAGCCGTGCTTCCTGCAGAGAAATGCCGTTGTGTCCGCCGGCGTAGCTCGGGTCTTCCCGCTGGGTCGGATCGTCCTCCCAGCCGCACACCGGACAGACCTCGCATTTGCCCGCGGCGTCCAGACTGGCGTGCCCGCAGGCCGGACAGATCGCGCGGGCCAGCAACTCACCCATCCTGGGTCTCCTGGTCTGGCGACGTCCGCCGGGCCTCGCGGGCGACCTGCTGCTCCCAATAGGCCATGCCGTCGTCCGGCTTGAACATGGTGCGCGGCGCGCCGTCCCGGGTGACCACGGCGAACAGGTTGGACTTCGGATCATACAGCAGCCGGTCGCCGTTGGCCCGCGTCAGGGTCAGGGCGCCCTTCGGCGGCTTGCGCACGAAGCCGTGAACCTTGGCCAGGAAATCGTCGTAGTCGCGCGCCCCGACCGCCTCGCCGTTGCGCTCGAAATTGCGCCGGGCGTTCTCCTCGGCGCCGTAGCGCTTGCTGGCCGACCACAGCGGCTCGCCCTTGTAGTTCGGGGTCTCGTCGGACCGTTCGCGCCGGGCCGACGCGCGCGTCGTGCGCTCGCCACGGTCGTCCGCAGGCGCGTAATCCCGCTCAGAAACCTCGGCGCGTTCGCGCGTCTGCACGGCCGAGGGGCCGTTGTCGCACCCCGCCAGGCCGCACAGCACCAGGGCGGCCGAGGCCGCCGTCATCACCTTCGACAGGGCCATCGCCCCCTCCCGCAGTTCTTGCGCGACCAGCGTTATCTCAAGCTAAAGGTTCTTGCAATGTTCTATGTTCCCGGTCCGTTCGCGCGGTCGCGCCGCCGACGACGCTGACGGCGGCGCCGTTTGGCGCTATGGCTCGCCTGAAGTTTCGTGGAGCGGGGCGTTGTCCAAGCGCGTACTGCTGATCGTCGGCGGCGGGGTGGCCGCCTACAAGGCGCTGGAACTGGCGCGACTGTTCAAGAAGCGCGGGATCGGCGTGCGCGCCATCGTCACCCGCGCCGGGGCCGAGTTCGTCACGCCCATGTCCTTCGCCGCCATCACCGGCGAGAAGGTGCACACCGACCTGTTCGACCTCGGCGACGAGGCCGAGATGGGCCATATCGAGCTGTCGCGCTCGGCCGACCTGGTGGTGGTGGTCCCGGCCACCGCCGACCTGATGGCCAAGGCGGCGTCCGGCCTGGCTGGCGACCTGGCCTCCACCACCCTGCTGGCCACCGACAAGCCGGTGCTGATGGCCCCGGCCATGAACGTGCGCATGTGGCTGCACCCGGCCACCCAGCGGAACCTGGCCACCCTGCAGGCCGACGGCGTGGGCTTCGTCGGGCCCGGCGAGGGCGAGATGGCCTGCGGCGAGTTCGGTCCGGGCCGGCTGGCCGAGCCGGAGGAGATCCTGCAGGCGGCGCTGACGCGCCTGGACGGCGGCGGCCGCCCGCTGGCCGGCAAGCGCGTGCTGGTCACCGCCGGCCCGACCTTCGAGCCGATCGACCCGGTGCGCGGCCTGACCAACCGCTCCAGCGGCAAGCAGGGCTACGCCGTGGCCGAGGCCCTGGCGGCGCTCGGGGCGGAGGTGACCCTGGTGTCCGGCCCGACGGGGCTTTCCGCGCCGCCCGGCGTCAACCGGATCAATGTTGAGACCGCCGTGCAGATGGAGGCCGCCTGCCGCGCCGCCCTGCCGGTCGACGCCGCCGTGTGCGTGGCGGCGGTGGCCGACTGGCGTCCCGAGGCGGCCGCCGACCTGAAGGTGAAGAAGGGGGCGGGCGAAGCGCCCGTCGTGCGCCTGGTCGAGAACCCGGACATCCTGGCCGGCCTGTCGGCGGCGGGCCCGCAGCGTCCGCGGGTGGTGGTCGGCTTCGCGGCCGAGACCAACGACCTGGAAGCCCACGCCCGCGCCAAGTTGGAGCGCAAGGGATGCGACCTGATCGTCGCCAACGACGTCTCGGCTGGCGTGTTCGGAGCCGACGCCAACACCGTGGCGCTGGTCTCGAAGGCCGGAATCGAGCGATGGGAGAGGGCCTCCAAGGCCGACGTGGCCCGCAGGCTGGCCCACACCATCGCTGAGCGTCTGAAGTGACCGAAACCCTGATTGAGATCGTTCGCCTGCCCCACGCCGAGGGCCTGCCGCTGCCGGCCTACGAGACGGCCGGAGCCGCCGGCATGGACCTGCGCGCGGCGGTGCCGGACCACGCGCCGGTGACCCTGAAGCCGGGCGCGCGCGCCCTGGTGCCCACGGGGCTGCAGATCGCCGTGCCGCTGGGCCTGGAGGCGCAGGTGCGCCCCCGCTCGGGCCTGGCCCTGAAGTTCGGGATCACCTGCCTGAATTCGCCCGGCACGGTCGACAGCGACTACCGCGGCGAGGTGGGCGTGATCCTGGCCAATCTGGGCCAGGAAGACTTCGTGATCCGGCGCGGCGACCGCATCGCCCAGCTGGTCATCGCCAGGCACGAACGCGCGCTGTGGCGAGAAACTGCCTCGCTGGATGCAACCTCCCGCGGGGCCGGGGGGTTCGGGTCGACAGGCGGAAACTGATAACGCCGGTATTCCGGCGGTTGGTCCGCCTTGCTTGCTCGTGGTAAATCAAGCTTTACACGCGCCCGTCGGGGGGACGGGCGAGCTGGAGGGGTACCATGGACTCAGTCACGCCCTACCTGTCGGACGCCTATGGCTTCGTGCAAGGCGGCTTCAACAGCGTGAATTCCCAGATTCTGGCGCTGGTGATCGCGCTGGGCGCTGCGGTTCTGATGAAAGAGTGGAAGAAGATCTGGGTGGTGGCGCTGGGCGCCACGGTGATCCAGATTCTGGTCGCGGCCATCGTGCCGGTCCTGAGCGGGGCGACCTTCAAGCTGCCGCCGCTGGTGACCGCCAGCTTCTGGATGGGCGCCGCGGCCACCTACATCGGCCTGCTGATCGTCATCGCCGTGTTCTTCTTCGTGAAGAAGAACGTGCTGAAGGCGGCCTGAGGCCGACGAAGTTCGAGAATGCAGCGGGCGGTCTTCGGGCCGCCCGTTCGCGTTTGGGGCTCAGCCCTGACGGAAGCCCAGCACGTCCTGCATGTCGTACAGACCGGCCGGGCGGCCGGCGACCCACTGCGCCGCCTCGATGGCGCCGCGCGCGAACAGGGTGCGGTCGCGGGCCGAGTGCGACAGGGTCAGGATCTCGTCGTCGGCGGCGAACACCACCGAGTGCTCGCCCACGATGCCGCCGCCGCGCATGGCGCTGAACCCGATCGTGCCGCTCTCGCGCGCTTCGCCCACGCCTTCGCGCATGGGCCGGCGCAGATCAGCCAGCGGCGCGCCGCGGCCGGCCGCCGCCGCCTCGCCCAGCATCAGCGCGGTGCCCGACGGGGCGTCCACCTTGCGCCGGTGGTGGGCCTCGAAGATCTCGATGTCCCAGTCATTGGCGCGCAGGCGCTCGGCCGCTTGCGCGACCAGGCCCATCAGCACGTTGACGCCCAGCGAGAAGTTGCCGCTGCGCACGATCGGGATGCGCCGGGCGGCACGCTCGACCGCGGCGGCCTGCTCGGGCGTGAAGCCGGTGGAGCCGATGATCAGGGCCGGGCGGCCTTCCTCGGCGCAGCGCTCGGCCAGGGCGACCGAGGCTTCGGGCGTGGTGAAGTCGATGACCACGTCGCAGGACCCGAAGTCCGGCTGCTCGCCGCGGTCGAAGCGCAGCGCACAAATGACGTCGTCCCGGGTTTCCAGCACGTGCTGGACGGCCCGGCCCATGCGTCCGCGCGCCCCGGCCACGCCGACGTGCACCATCCGGCCCGTCGAACCGCCGTTCTCCGGCTTGGCGAGTCCGTTTTGATTCGATACCGTCTCGCCCGCGCTCATCTGAAGGACCGCCCCATGAAGCTCTATTCCGCGAACCTGTCGCCCTTCGCGGCCCGCGTGCGTCTGGCGGTGTACGCCAAAGGCCTGTCGCTGGAAATCGCCCTGCCGCCGGGCGGGCCGAAGTCGGCCGAGTATCTGGCCCTGAACCCGATCGGGAAGATCCCGACCCTGGTGCTGGACGACGGCCGCTGCCTGCCGGAGTCCGACACCATCGTCGAGTATCTGGAGGACCTGGGCCAGGGCGCGCCGCTGCTCCCCGCGGATCCGGCCGACCGGGCGCGGGTGCGGCTGCTGGCCCGGGTGGGTGAAGGCTACGTCATGGGCCCGCTGCAGCGGCTGTTCGGCCAGACCAATCCGGCCACCCGCGACGCCGCGGTGGTGGCCAGGGAGATGAAGGCGCTGGACGAGGGTCTGGCGCACCTGAACGTGTTCCTGGCGGGCGCCGGCGGCTTCTCGGGCAAGATCACCTTCGCCGACTGCCAGCTGGTCCCGACCCTGTTCTTCGTGCGGGCCATGACCCCGGCGCTCGGCGATGCGGACATGCTGGAGCGCCACGAGGCGGTGGCCGGCTATTTCGCCCACGTCGCGCAGGACCCGTCGGCCCTGAGGGTGCTGGACGAACTGCGCGTGGCGCTGGAGACGTTCATGACCAAGGGCCAGCTGACCTAATTCTCCTCCCCTGCAAGCGAAGCGCGGCGGGGGAGGGGGACCACCCGCAGGGTGGTGGAGGGGGCGAACGGGCGCACCGGG
>NZ_JAAIVC010000186.1 GCF_010975005.1 Caulobacter sp. 17J65-9
GGCTGAAGGCGGGCCTGGCCGGCCTCCCCGCCGCCTGGCGCGCGCGCAAGGCGGTGCAGGCGGCGCGGCGGGTGAGCTCGGCCGCCATCGCCCGCGCCCTGACCTGGTCCCCCGCCAAGGCGCTGGCGCGCGACCTGGACGTGCGCTGACCGAAGCGTTGCCGTTTCGCGTGTGCCCGACCTATGCTTGCGCCGGGCGCGGGCGAGCGTAGGAGCGAAGCGGTCATGAGGCGTTTGCGGATCTGGCCCGTCGTCGCGCTAGCCTGCCTGCTCGGGGCGACCCCGGCCGCAGCCACCGCCCACGATAGCGCGGCGCCCGCCGAACGAGGCGGCCAGCCGATCCCGGCGGACCTCTCCAGCGGCTCGCTCGTCGTGCCGGTCCTCGTCAACGGACGCACGTTCGACGCGGTGCTCGACACGGGCGCCAGCGCGACCGTGTTCGACACAGCCTTCGCCCGCAGCCTCGGCATGGCGACCGAGGCCGCGGTCGAGATCGGCGGAGGAGCGCAGGCCGTGTCCGGCGGCCGGGGCGCACCGGTCCAGATCTCCATCGGATCAGGGACCTTCACCGCCCGTCCACTCCTGACCGACTTCGCCACCTTCGGCCTGGAGCAGAAGATCCTCATCGGGCGCGACTTCTTCGACGCCTTCGTGGTCCAGATCGATTTCGACGCCCCGGCCGTGCGGGTCAGCCCCCGCGACGGATTCGTCGAGAGCGACGGACTAGGCGCGCTCGTGCCGCTCGCTTCGACCAAGACCGCCATGCTGAGCGTCCCGGTCGAGATCGACGGCGCTGACGCGCGCGCCGCGCTCGACCTCGGCAGCCAGTTGGGGGTGGAGATTCCGTCGGCCCTGATCGGTACTGGCCGGCAGTCGACCTGGGTGATCGGGGACATCTCCGGCTGGCGCACCTATCCCACCACCAGCGTCTCCCGGTTGCGCCTGGCGGGAACGGACCTGCAAGACGTCCCGGCGATCGTCCGGGACCACCCGGAGCGACCCGGTCAGCCGACGCTCGGCCTGCCGGTCTTGCGTCGCTTTTTGGTGACCCTCGACCTCGGCGGGCGGCGCATGTGGCTGCGTCCCGGTCCGGCGGTGGCCGCCCCGTTCCCGCACGACCGCCTGGGTCTCGCCTGGCTGCCGGAGGATGGCGGCCTGCGGGTTGTCCATGTCGCCGCGAACAGCCCGGCCGCAGCGGCCGGCTTCGTCGCGGACGACGTGGTGGTCGCCGTGGACGGGACGGACGTGCGGCCCGACAACGCCGCCGTTCTCAAGCGGGCGGGCAAGGCCCCGGCCGGCACCGTCGTACGCCTGCGGACGGCCGCCGGCGTCGCCCGGTCGGTCACCCTCGCAGATTACGACTAGACGTTCCCGGTCTCGCCGCCGGCGTGCGGGAGCACGCCGAGCAGTTCGATGCGGAACACCAGGGTGGCGTTCGGCGGGATGGTCGGGGGCGAGCCCTCTTCGCCGTAGCCCAGCTCGGGCGGCACGTAGAGGATCCACTCGTCGCCGACCCGCATCATCGGGATGGCTTCCTGCCAGGCCTTGACCAGGCCGGCCAGTTCGAAGGTCTCCGGCGAGCCGCGCTCGAAGGAGCTGTCGAACACCTCGCCGCTCAGCAGGGCGCCTTCATAGTGGACCTTCACCTCGTCGGTGATGTCCGGCTTGGGCGCGTCCGGCGCGCCGGAGCGCACGATCTTGTACTGCAGGCCGTTGGGCAGGGTGTGCACGCCCTCGGCCTTGGCGTTCTTGGCGAAGAAGGCCTTGGCCTCGGCCAGGCCCGCGGCCGCCGCCGCCGGGTCGACCTTCGGGCCGCACGCGGTCAGCGCCGCGGCCAGGGCGAAGACGGCCAGCGCCTTACGCATTGGTGAGGACATAGCCGCTTTCCTTCAGGGCCTGGCGGATCTCGTCGGCGTGCTGCTCGTCGCGGGTCTCGACGACGATGTCGTACTCCGCGCCCTTGGCCGGCACCTCCAGCGAGAGGCGGTTGTGGATGACGTCGAGGATGTTGCCGCCCAGCTTGCCGATCACCGTGCTCATGCCGGCCAGCACGCCCGGACGGTCGTCGCCGACGATGCGGTAGGTGACCATGCGGCCCTGGCGGACCATGTCGCGGTAAAGCACCGTGCTCAGCATGCGCGCGTCGATGTTGCCGCCGGCCAGCACCAGGCCGACCTTCTGGCCCTTGAACTTGGCCGGGTAGCGCAGCAGGGCGGCCAGGCCGCCGGCGCCCGCGCCCTCGGCAACGGTCTTCTCGACGTTGGCGTACATGGCCACGGCGCGCTCGAAGTCGGCCTCGTCGACCACCAGCACTTCGTCGATCAGCGGGTCGGCGACGGCGAACGGGATCTCGCCCACCGCCTTGATGGCGATGCCCTCGGCGATGGTCTGGCCGCCGCACTTGGGCTTCTCGCCCTTCCGGCGGGCGACGAAGGACGGGTACATGGCCGCCTCGACGCCATAGACCTTGATGCCGGGCTTCAGCGCCTTCACCGCCGAGGCGATGCCGGCGATCAGGCCGCCGCCGCCGATCGGCACGATCACCGCGTCGAGGTCGGGGGCGTCCTCCAGCATCTCCAGGCCGCAGGTGCCCTGGCCGGTGAGGATCTGCAGGTCGTCGAAGGCCGAGACGAACACGTAGTCATGCTCGTCGCGCAGCTTCATCACGTGGTTGGTCGCCTCGGTGAAGTCGGCGCCCTCGATCACCACGTTGGCCCCGTAGGCGCGGGTCTTCTCGATCTTCACGAAGGGCGTGCCGTGCGGCATCACGATGGTGACCGGCACGCCGAGCTGTTGGCCGTGATAGGCCAGCGCCTGGGCGTGGTTGCCGGCCGAAGCGGCGATCACGCCGCGCTTCTTCTCCGCCGGCGACAGCTGCATCAGCTTGTTGCGCGCGCCCCGCTCCTTGAAGGAGGAGGTGAAGTGGGCGTTCTCGAACTTCACCCACACCTCGGCCCCGGTGCGCTGGGACAGCTTGCGCGAATAGCGGCACGGGGTCCGGTCGACGAAGTCCTTGATGCGCTCGGCCGCGGCGCGGATGTCGTCGAGGGTCACAGTGGTCATGGGCGCACTTCTGAAACGGAACCGCGCGGACCCTAGTGGGCGCCCTTGGGGAAGGCAACGCCGCCGTTCTCTCCTCCCCTGTGGAGCGCAGCGGAACGGGGGAGGGGGACCGCGAAGCGGTGGAGGGGGCGTCAGCTGCCGCTCGCCCTCCCCACTAATCTTTCACGCTGCTGTTCGCCCCCTCCACCACACTTCGTGTGGTCCCCCTCCCCCGCTTCGCAGGGGAGGAGATTTGCCTACCGCCGCACGCGCACGGTAACGCCGACGCTGCGCGGCTCGCCGAGGAAGGCGTTGACCGTGCCGGTCTGCAGCGGGGCGTCGAAGGCGACCTGGCGGTAGAGCTCGTCGGTCAGGTTGCGGGCCCACAGCTCCGCGGCCCAGCGGCCGTCCGCGGCCCCGACCCAGACGCGCGCGTCGGCGCGCCAGAAAGCCGGCTGGATCTTCAGCGGATTGAGGTCCGAGCCGGTGTTGTATTCCGAGTTGAACTTGCCCGAGAGCCAGGCGCCGGCCTCCAGGCCGTGGCCGATGGGGCGGCTCCAGTCGGCCGCGGCGGCCGCCGACCACAGCGGCGCGAAGGCCGAACGCGAGCCCGGCAGGCGCACGAGGCCGGTGATCGGATCGGAGCCGAACTCGGTCTCGGCGTAGGTGACGCCGCCGCTGAGGTTCAGGCCCTCGACCGGGGTGGACCAGCGGGCCTCCAGCTCGGCCCCCGTGGAGGTGAGCTCCGGCACCGAACGCACCACGAAGGTGGCGTTGGCGAAGGTGTTCAGCTGGAAGTCCTGAAACTCCTGGCGGAACACGGCGGCGTCGACCGCCAGCGCGCCGTCGAACCAGCGGGTCTTGGCCCCCAGTTCGTAGGCGTCCACGCGCTCGTCCTCGAAGGCGGTGTCGGCGTCCAGCAGGTAGGCGGTCTGTTCGCGGTCCAGGTTGAAGCCGCCGGCCTTCCAGCCGCGCGCCCACGAGGCGTAGGTCACAGCCTCGTCGGTCAGACGCCACGAGGCCTTCAGCGTGCCCGACCAGGCGGTCTCCGAACGCGACTGGTGCGAGGTCCCGTTGAAGGCGCCGTTCGACCAGGGCAGGCACAGGACGCTGACGCCGGTCGCGGCCGCCTTGGCCGCGGTGCAGGCGGCGCCGTCGTCGGTGGTGCGCCAGGTCGAGGCCAGGTCCTTGTCCTCGGCGGTGAAGCGCAGGCCCGCGGTCAGCTCCAGCCTATCGGTCACCCGCCAGCTGTCGTTGGTGAACAGGGCGAGCGTGCGGGCTTCCTGGCGGTAGGTGTCGCGCGCGCCCTCGCCGGCGACGAAAGAGGCGCCCGGCGCGAAGCCGGTGATCTCCGACACCCGGTTCGGATTGGCGCCGCCGGTCAGCAGCAGGCCCAGATAAGTCTCGTAGTCCGCACCGTACAGGTACGCGTCGCGGCGCTCGACGTCCTCGGCCGCCAGGAAGGCGCCGACCATCCAGTCCAGCGCGTCGCGCTTGCCGGCCAGGCGCAGTTCCTGGCTGACGGTGGTGAACTCAGAACCGAACGAGCCGTCCGGGTCGCGGTAGTAGATGTCGGCGGTCGAGAAGTCGGCGTCGTAGCCGTTCTTGGTGGACCAGCTGCGCGCGGCGGTGATCGAGGTCAGGGTCGCGGCGCCCAGGTCCAGGTCGACCTGCACCGACAGGCCGGCGTCCTCGATCTCCTGGGCGGTCGAGCGGTTCGACCAGGCGGTGCGGGCGCCCGGGTTCGGCGCCGGCGCGACGCCTTCGTCGGCGGCCAGGCCGTCGATCCAGGCCGCGGTCGGGCCGCGCACCAGCATGACGCCGGCGCAGCAGTTCTCTTCCCGCTTGGTGTAGTCGGCGATCACCCGGATCTCGGCGTCGTCGGAGGGGACGAACAGCAGCTGGCCGCGGGCGGTCCAGTAGTCCTGGTCGTTGTCCTTGCGCTCGGTGCGCGGGCCGTCCCCGGTGCGCACGTCATAGATGCCGTCGCGCAGACGCCGCGCCACGAACAGGCGCCCGGCCAGGGTGTCGGTGATCGGCGCGTTCAGGGTCAGGGAGGCGCCCCGCGTGCCCAGCTCGCCGACCGTGGCCTCGGCTTCGAGGTAGGAATTGAACTGCGGCGCGGCGGTCAGCACGCTGATCAGGCCGGCCGAGGCGTTCTTGCCGAACAGGGTGCCCTGCGGACCTTTCAGGATCTCGATCCGGTCCAGCTCGCCCAGGTCGTTGATCGCCGTGCCGGTGCGCGGGCGATAAACGCCGTCGATCACCACGCCGACCGAGGACTCCAGCCCCGGATTGTCGCCGACCGTGCCGACGCCGCGCAGGCGCGCGGTGGTCTGGGTCTCGTTGGCGGTGGAGGTGACGATCAGACCCGAGGTCAGGGTCTGCAGGTCCTTCAGGTCGCGCCCGCCCGAGCGCTCCATGGCCTCGCCGCTGACCACGGCGACCGACAGCGGCGCGTCGATCAGGCGCTGCTCGCGCTTCTGGGCGGTGACGACCAGTTCCTCGACGGCGACGGGTTCGGCGGAAGCGGAAGCGGCGGCCAGCAGGGCCGAAAGCGCGACGAAGGACATCTATTGTGCAACTGCGAAGCTGAAAGACCGCGCCTAGAAGCGCAGCCTGCTGTGTCGCACAAGCTCGCAAAGGTAGAGCTGATCAGGTTATCGGCGGCAAGAAACCGGAATTTCGCCGAACACGGCCGTCCGGGCTCGACTTTGCAAAAACCTGTTTGACCCCAAACGAAATCAGTCGGGGTCCTCGACCTCGGCGTCGCCGATCTCGCGGGCGGCGGCCAGGAGGGCCCGTGCGGCCGCCAGGTCGGCCTCCGGGACGCACAGCCGGATGCCGCCGGCGTCGTCCGGCTCCAGCGGCATGACGCCCGGCAGCGGATCGTCGAGCACGGTCGCGTCCAGCCCCGCCGAGCGCAGGGCGGCCCCGGCCACCTGCGCCTCGGGCAGGGAGGTGAAACGGGCGACGATCGCCAAGCCCATCGGAGCTCCCCCCAAACAAAAAGGGCGGCCCGCAGGCCGCCCTCTTCAGGATCAGACGTCCAGCAGGAAGCGCTGGGGATCCTCGATGTTTTCCTTGATGCGGACCAGGAAGGTCACCGCTTCCTTGCCGTCCACGATGCGGTGATCGTAGCTGAGCGCCAGGTACATCATCGGGCGGATCACCACCTGGCCGTTCACGGCCATCGGACGCTGCACGATGTTGTGCATGCCCAGGATGCCCGACTGCGGCATGTTCAGGATCGGCGTCGACATCAGCGAGCCGTAGATGCCGCCGTTGGTGATGGTGAAGGTGCCGCCCTGCAGCTGGTCCAGGGACAGCGCGCCGTCGCGGGCGGCCTTACCCAGGCGGCCGATCTCCTTCTCGATCTCGGCCAGCGACATCTTGTCGGCGTCGCGCACCACCGGAACCACCAGGCCCTTCTCGGTGCCGACCGCGACGCCGATGTCGTAGTGGTTCTTGTAGATGATGTCGGTGCCCTCGATCTCGGCGTTGACCGCCGGGATCTCCTTCAGGGCGGCGACCACGGCCTTCACGAAGAAGCCCATGAAGCCCAGCTTCACGCCGTGGCGCTTCTCGAAGCCGTCCTTGTAGGCGCTGCGCAGGGCCATGACCGTGGTCATGTCCACCTCGTTGAAGGTGGTCAGCTGGGCGGCGGTGTTCTGGGCTTCCTTCAGGCGGCGCGCGATGGTCTGGCGCAGGCGGGTCATCTTCACCCGCTCCTCGTTGGCGCCCAGCGCGCGCGGCGCGGCGGCCGGCGCGGCCGCAGCCGCGGCCGCCGGAGCCGGAGCGGTCGGGGCG
>NZ_JAAIVC010000187.1 GCF_010975005.1 Caulobacter sp. 17J65-9
CCACGGCGACGACAGCCGCGCGCATCAGCCCTCTCCGCCCGCCGGCGTCGGCGCCGCGGCCGGCTCGGCCGGGGTCGCCAGCGTGGCGGCCTCCGCCGGAACGGCCGGGACTTCCGCCGGAGCCGCGACCGCGGTCGCCGCGCCCGGAGCGAAGGCCGGATCCCCGGCGAGGTCGTTCACCGCGTAGCCCACCACCTGGCGGGTCATGGTCTCCACCGCGATCTTGATGTTCGGCGCTTTTTCGCCGTTCGGCGGCGCGCTCTTCAGGCCGATGGTCGTGTGCAGGGCGTGTTTCGCAGTGCGGGTGATGGGGGCGGCGCCCGGCCCGGACAGGTATTCCACGGTGCAAATGTAGTTGTCGGTGACCAAGGTGCCCTTCAGGCCGAAGGTCAGACCGGTGGCGAAGCCCTGGGCCGTCGCGTCCTTCATCGCGCCGTCGGGCACGACGTTGTCGATCACCACGTTGAGCACGGCCCCGCCCTCGACCGGGGTTTCGACCACCTGGCTGAACAGGTCGCTGCCGATCAGGGCGTCGATGACCTGCTGCTTCAACATGGCCGTGGCCCGACCGTTGGGCAGGCCCTTGGACTTGAACTGGAACAGCACCTGCACCGGGCGCGGCTGGGCGATCTTCACCCGGTTTTCGGGAGCCAGCTGAGACAGGGTGGTGTCGATATAGGTCGCGGCCGAGGCTGCGCCCGGAACAGCGAAGACAAGGGCGACGGCGAAGGCGAAGCGCGCCGCCGCCGAGCGCGCCCAGCGCCGGAAGATGGTCATGGAAAAAGCCCCCAAACGGATTTCGTGTACGGGCCCGGTCAGGCCGATCCACGAGTTCCGTCTCCGCCGAACGGATCGGCGGGGCCTGCGCCCAGGGCGCGACCGGTTCCAGCGGAACGTCCCCCGACGCCCGCGCCAGATCTACCGTCAGTTGCAAATTGCGGCAATCGTCGAACGGCGATCCGCCGCCCCGGGCCTACTGGGCGGCGCCGGGCGGGGCCGCCTGCAAGGCCGCGTCGGCGGCCAGGCCCAGGCCGTGCAGCACCTTCCAGTCCAGGGCCATGGCGATCGGCGGCCAGCCGGGGGCCAGGAAGGCCAGGCGCGGCAGGTCGCCGGGCGCGGACGGCGGCTTCATCAGCACGTCGCGGGCGTCCAGCTCCAGGCCGGCCCCGCGCGCGGCCATGGCCTCGGCCAGCAGGCGCGCCAGCAGCGGCACGTCCCCGGCCGCCAGCGACAGCCGCCGGATCGCGCCGGCCTCGTCGAACGCCAGCGTCAGGCCGCCGTCCTCGGTCATCTCCACGCCCGCGATCGCCGCCGGCTCGCTCATGGCCCCGCCTCGAATCCTGGTCAGGGGATCAGTCTGGTCCGCCCCCGGAGCCGCGTCGCGCAGGCGAACGGACGCGCGACGGGACGCCCCACCTGCGGACGCCCCTTATTTGCATAAATTTGCATATGCGCCGCCGGGGTTTGCGCGCCGTAACGGCAGATTGTCGCGCCATATTTGCACGAATTTTCCACCCCAAAGATACCACGTTGCGGCAACTTTCTGCCCTTGCTGCATTGCAGCAAGGGTGAGATATTGCCGCATCCCGTGACCATCGCGTGAACTCATGCTCCCGAAACAGGAGCAGCCATGCTAGAGACGCGCGACTCCGCCGCGCGCCGGCGGGCTTGTCCCGTCCGGGCCGCGACGCACGCGCCCGGTCCCAGTGGAGAGATGAGTTGCAGACGACCGAGATTCCCGGGCTCGACCAGGCCCCCACCCGTCACGCGGGTCTGATCGCCTGGGTGCGCGAGATCGCCGCCCTGACCAAGCCGGAGCGCGTGCACTGGTGCGACGGCTCCGACGCCGAATGGACCCAGCTGACCGACGCCCTGGTCGAAGCCGGCACCCTGCGCCGCCTGGATTCCGCCAAGCGTCCCAACTCGTTCTACGCCGCCTCTGATCCGAAGGACGTGGCGCGCGTCGAAAGCCGCACCTTCATCTGCGCCGAGAACGAGATCGACGCCGGTCCGACCAACAACTGGATGGACCCGGCCGAGATGCGCGCCAAGCTCTCCGGCCTGTTCGACGGCTGCATGCGCGGCCGCACCATGTACGTGGTGCCGTTCTGCATGGGCCCGCTGGGCTCGAAGATCTCCGCCCTGGGCGTCGAGATCACCGACAGCGCCTACGTCGCCGTGTCGATGCGCGTCATGACCCGCATGGGCAAGGCCGCGCTGGACCAGCTGGGCGAGGACGGCTTCTTCGTGCCGGCCGTGCACACCCTGGGCGCGCCGCTGGAAGCCGGCCAGGCCGACGTCGCCTGGCCCTGCAACGACGACAAGTGGATCGTCCACTTCCCCGAGACCCGCGAGATCTGGTCCTACGGTTCGGGCTACGGCGGCAACGCCCTGCTCGGCAAGAAGTGCTACGCCCTGCGCATCGCCGGCGTCATGGCCCGTGACGAGGGGTGGCTGGCCGAGCACATGCTGATCCTCAAGCTGACCTCGCCGCAGGGCGACGTCCGCTACGTGGCCGCCGCCTTCCCGTCGGCCTGCGGCAAGACCAACCTGGCCATGCTGCAGCCCACCCTCGAAGGCTGGAAGGCCGAGACGGTCGGCGACGACATCGCCTGGATGCGGTTCGGTGAAGACGGCCGCCTGTACGCCATCAACCCGGAAGCCGGCTTCTTCGGCGTCGCGCCGGGCACCAGCCGCAACACCAACAAGAACGCGCTGGAGACCCTGCGCGAGAACACCGTCTTCACCAACGTGGCCCTGACCGCGGACGGCGACGTGTGGTGGGAAGGCCTGACCAAGGACGCCCCCGAAGGTCTGACCGACTGGAAGGGCCGCGCCTGGTCGCCGGAGCTCGGCGAGCCGGCCGCGCACCCGAACGCCCGCTTCGCCGCCCCGGCCGGCCAGTGCCCGGCCGTCGCTTCGGAGTGGGAAGACCCGGCCGGCGTGCCGATCTCGGCCATCCTGTTCGGCGGCCGCCGCGCCAGCGCCGTGCCGCTGGTCACCGAGGCCTTCGACTGGGCCCACGGCGTGTTCCTGGCCGCCAACGTGGCCTCGGAAGGCACCGCCGCGGCCGAGAACAAGGTCGGCGAGCTGCGCCGCGATCCCTTCGCCATGCTGCCGTTCTGCGGCTACAACATGGGCGACTACTTCGGCCACTGGCTGAAGATGGGCGAGCAGACCTCGGCCGACAAACTGCCGCGCATCTTCTTCGTGAACTGGTTCCGCAAGGGCCAGGACGGCAAGTTCGTGTGGCCGGGCTACGGCGAGAACAGCCGCGTGCTGAAGTGGATCGTCGACCGCCTGGAAGGCCGCGCCGAGGCCGTGGACACCCCGATCGGCCGCCTGCCGACCAAGGCCGCCCTCGACACCGCGGGCCTGGACCTGTCGGACGCCGACCTCGACCTACTGCTCAGCGTCGACGCCGACGTCTGGGCCGAGGAAGCCGCCCTGATCCCGCCGTTCTACGAGAAGTTCGGCGAGCGCCTGCCGAAAGCCCTGTGGGCCCAGCACGCCGCCCTGGTCGAGCGTCTGGCCGCCGAAGAGGCCCCGAAGGCCAAGGTCGCCAACGGCTGAGGCGCTAGCGCCTGACCTGAAAGCTGAAAGGGCGCTGGGGTGACCCAGCGCCCTTTTTGCTGTCGCGCCCGCTTGCGACACTTCGCCGCAAACAGCACGCAAAATCAGTAACTTATTCGCACCCGACGCACCCTAGAACTCGCTCGAAAGTAGTGACGCCCGCCCGCCGGCGGCCGCCGACCGAGAGAGTACGCGTCAATGAGAGTCCCGCTTCTCGCCCTCGCCGCCGCGCTGGTCGCCGGCCCCGCCTTCGCCGCCGAGACGGTCGGCCGCATCGACCTCAGCTACAGCGACACCCGCTGGGAATGGCCGGGCGGCTACACCGCCGACAACGACGACCGCGCCATCGGCGGCGCCGTGTCGGTGACCTCCGGCGGGGGCTGGGGCGTGCAGATCGACGGCCGCAGCGACAGCTACGCCTGGGAGAACGAGGACGGCCGCGACGGCGTCGGCTTCGCCGCCGTGCACGGCTACAAGCGCCTGGGCCGCTACACCGTCGGCGTGTTCGGCGGCTCGACCGTGTTCTACGGCTCCGACGGCGCGCTAGGCGGCGTCGAGGCCCAGGCCCAGCTGCCGAACGCCATGGTCTCGGTCTCCGCCGGCAAGGCCGAGTTCGAGGGCTACACCCACGACTACGGCCTGTGGGACGCGCAGGTCTCCGGCCGCTGGTACCTGACCGAGGACCTCGCGGTCGGCGGCGCGGTCGGCTACGTCGACTGGGACCGCTCGCGGCGCGAGATCACCGGCTGGAACGTCGGTCTGGACGCCGAATACAAGCCGCTCGAGACCCTGCCGGTCAGCCTGTTCGCCGCCGCGCGCCGCGACCGCAACGACTTCCCCCGCTACGCGTACGGCTCGAACACCCTGACCGTGGGCGTGCGCTGGAACTTCGGGGCCGCCACCCTGCGCGAGCGCGACCGCAAGGGCGCGTCGCTGACCGGCGCCCAGGCGCTGGGCGACCACCTGCTGCACTACTGAGGCTCGGGCGCTCCCGGGAAAGGCTCGGGAGCGCTCAACCCGCCGCCAGGCGCGGCGCCGTCGGCACCAGTCGGCGGATCCAGGCTTCCAGCTGCTGCGGCTCGTAGGGCTTGGCCAGGACCGGGAATTCGCCGGGATTGGCGGCGACGCCCTGGCTGTGGCCGGTGGTCAGCAGGACGGGCAGTTCCGGCCGGCGGCTGCGGATCTCGCGCGCCAGCTCCAGGCCGCTCTGGCCGCCCGGCATGACCACGTCGCTGAACACCAGCTTCAGGCCGGCTTCGACCGGCAGGGCGGCCAGGGCCTCGCGGGCGCTGTTCACGACCCGCACCCGGCAGCCCAGCTCTTCCAGTATGTCGGCGGCCAGCATGGCCACGACCGGATCGTCCTCGACGATCAGCACTTCGGCCCCGCCGTCGGCGTCGGTCACCGTGGCGCCGCGCGCGGCCGCCGGCAGATAGACGGTCGCCACCGCGCCGCCCGACGGCGCGTTCTCCAGCGTCGCGGCGCCGTTCGACTGACGGGCGAAACCGTAGACCTGGCTGAGCCCCAGGCCCGCGCCCTCCCCCACCGGCTTGGTGGTGAAGAACGGCTCGAACACCTTGTCTCGGACCTCCGGCGAGACCCCCTGCCCGGTGTCGGCGATGCTGATCGCCACGAAGTCGCCGACCAGGCCCTCGATCTCGCCGTTCAGGGTGACGTTGCAGGCCGAGACGTGCATGGCGCCGCCGTCCGGCATGGCGTCGCGGGCGTTGACCGCGAGGTTCAGCAGGGCCAGCTCCAGCTGGCCCGGATCGGCCTCAATGCGCCAGATCTGGTCGGAAAGCTCCAGCACCAGATCGATGTCCGGCCGCAGGGAGTGGCGCACGATGCCCGCCGTCGCCGGCAGACGCCGGTGCAGGTCGAGCAGTTCGGGCGACAGCGGCTGACGCCGCGCGAAGGCCAGCAACTGACGGGTCAGGTCGCCGCCGCGCTGGGCCGCCGTGCGCACCGTGTCCAGAAGCTCGCTCAGGCGCGGATCGCCGCCGGCCCGCCGCTGGGCCAGGTGGGTGGCGCCCAGCACCGAGGTCAGCAGGTTGTTGAAGTCGTGGGCGACGCCGCCGGTCAGCCGGCCCAGCGCCTCCATCTTCTGCGACTGGAACAGCTGTTCGCGCGCCTCGGCCAGGCGCTCTTCCGCCTCGCGCCGCTCGGTGATGTCACGGGTGATCTTGGCGAAGCCGATCAGCCGGCCGTCGTCGTCATGCACCGCGTCGACCACGACCAGGGCCCAGAACCGGCTGCCGTCCTTGCGTACACGCCAGCCCTCGTCCTCGAAGCGGCCGGCTTCGGCGGCCAGGCGCAGGGCCCGCTCGGGCTTGCCCGCCTCACGGTCTTCCGGCGTGTAGAACAGGGAGAACGGCTGGCCGACGATTTCCTCGGCGCCGTAGCCCTTGATGCGCGCGGCGCCGGAATTCCAGCTCTGCACCCGCCCGTTCGGGTCCAGCAGGTAAATGGCGTAGTCCACCACCGCCTGAACCAACCGTTCGTAACGGTCGTCGCCGAGGTCGGCGGAGAGCGAGACGTGCGAGGACGCAGGCGTGAGCTTGGACATTTGATCAATATAATCGCGGGGATACGTGGCGCGCACAGCCGCCCCCGTACGGCGCGCGCAAAACTGTGCAGCTGATAACGCGCAAGCTCGGAACCGGTTCCGTGGGGTCCGTTAGTTTACGGACAGGCGTGCGCGGAACCGGCGCGGACCGCCTGCGGTAGAGGCGCCGGAGCCCTGCCGGAGCGCGCCGATGATCCTGATCCTCGCCCTGCTGATCGGCGTCGTCGCCGGTCACCGCACGGCCACGCCCCTGGCGGTCGTCGCCTGGGCGGCGTGGCTCGGACGTTTGCCCCTCGCGGGCGGGCCGCTGGGGTTCATGGGCGCGCCGATCACGCCCTGGCTGTTCACGGCGGCGGCGGTCGCCGAGCTGATCGGCGACAAGCTGCCGAAGGCCCCGAGCCGCAAGGCGCCCGCCCTGCTGATCGGTCGGCTGATCGCCGGCGGCCTCTGCGGCGCGGCCCTGGGCGCGGCGCACGGCGCCCTGATCGGCGGCGCGG
>NZ_JAAIVC010000188.1 GCF_010975005.1 Caulobacter sp. 17J65-9
CGGCGGGCGCGCACGCCCTGCACGCTGGCCACAGCCAGGCTCAGCGCCGCCAGCAGGGCCAGCGCGGCCGTCAGGGGCCGCTTCAGCCACAGCGCGATCACGCCTTGCGCCCCGCCGCGGCGGCCAGGCGCGCCCAGTCCAGCACCGAGGCGCCGGCCAGGTAGAGGGTGGCCAGCACCACGTTGGCGCCGACCAGGGCCAGGGCCACCCAGCGCAGGGCCTCGGCCTCCTGCAGCCGCAGCACGATGGCGGCCAGCAGGGCCGAGTTGGCGGCCGTGGCCGCATAGGTGAACACCCGCCGGAACGTCCAGGTCGGTTCCGGCGGCGGATCCTGTTCGGTCATGTCGGCCTCCTTCAGCGCCAGAAGTTTCTGGCCCGATGCAGCTGGGTTTCGCGGGCCTTCAGCCCGGCCAGGGCCGGGCCGTTGACCGCACGGGTGACGGCGACCAGATCGTCGCGGTCGGCCGCTTCGTTGACGGACTTGCGCGCCCACCAGGCCGCCGCGATCTCGCAGGCGGTCTGCGGCTCGGCGGCCAGGTCGGGCGCGGCCTCCAGGTCGCGGCCGATCCATCCGGAGGCTTCGGCGTAATTGGCCCGGCCGGTCAGCTGCACCAGGCCGCGGCCGCGATAGCGCCAGCCGTCGCCGGACGCCTCGTCGCCGTTGCCCAGCCGCCCGGCGTAGACCCGGTTCGCCACCGCCTGCGGGCCGCGCTTCAGCAGGGCTTGCGCGTCAGCCGCGCCGCGCACGGCCGAGAACATCGCGTCCAGCCGCTCGGGCCGGTAGCGGAAGCTCTCCTCCAGGCGGGTGAAGCCGGCGCTCTCATGGTGCAGCTGGGCCATGAAGTGGGCCACGCGCCGGGGCGTCGACAGGCCGGCGGCGAACCGGGCCGCCTCCAGCGCGCTGGCGAACCGGCGCGCGTCGTGCCAGCCCAGGCCGCGGGCGAAACCGGCCAGGCGCGTGAAGGTGATCGCCGCGCGCGAGGCGGCGGCGAGTGGGTCGAGGGACATGGAAACTCCGAGGATCGGAAGGCGGCGCCGTGCGCGCCGCGGGCGGGCCTCAGCCCTCGCCAGGGCGCCGCTCCGGGCGCAGGGCCAGGCGCAGGTCTTCGCGCAGGTCTTTCAGCGCCTCGGTCAGGGCGCGCACCTGCTCCTGCAGGCGGATCACCTCGTCGCGCGCGCCGTCGTGGGCGGCGACGCGGCGTTCGAGGTCGAGGATCTTCTGGCGGCTGGCGCCCCAGCCGCCGGCGGCCGCCAGCACGGCCAGGGCGACGGTCAGCACGTCGCCCGCGTCGAAAGCGGGCACGTCAGCCCTCCCCCGTGCCTACCTTGAAGCCGATGTTCGTGCCGGTCGACTTCCCGGTCTCGCGGGTGTCGTAGAACATCGGCGTGGCCTGCAGCAGCTTCAGCAGCGCGTCGGCCCGCTTGCCGGGATCGTCCTGGGCGCGGATGAACTCGGCGTAGGCGCGGTCGTAGGCGTCCTGCTGGGCTCCGCGCAGCTGCGCGCCCAGCTGGCCCAACACCCCCGCGCCGGTCAGGCCCAACTGGGCCGCCTGCAGGCCGGCCGTCTGGTTGGCCTGCTCGGCCTGCAGACGCGCGGCGCGGTCCTGGCCCCACAGGTCGGCCGCCCGGTCGAAGGCGCTGGCGCGGATCTGGGCCGAGGCGTCGCTCACCTGCTTCAGGTAGGCCGTGTTGGTCAGGCCCTCGGCCACGCCGTGACGCGCGCCGTTCCAGGCGCCGGCCTGGGTGGCGCCCTGGGCGTCGGCCACCATCTGCCGGTCGCGCGCGGTCGCCGCGTCGCTCAGCACCCCGCCCAGCACCGCCTCGGTGTAGGGGTTGGCGTAGGCCGCCATGTCGGCGTCCGTGAACGCGCCCGCCGAAATCTTGCCCGGGGTGTAGCCTGACGCCCTCGCGGCCAGGTCCGCGGCCGCCGTCTCATAGCCGTTCACGCCGGCCGACAACGGCCCGCCGTAGGCCTGGAACGGCTGGGCCAGCAGGCCGCGCACCTGCCCCGACAGGTCGCCGTAGATCCCCTTGGACCAGGCGTCGAGGCTGGTGTCCGTCGTCGACGAGCTCTTCGTCTTGTTCTTGCCGCCGCTGATGCTGAACGGGATATCCACCATCGCAATTCCTTTCCCAGTTTGGGTTCATGCCGTAGCCGCGAGCGCGCACGACCGTGCGGCCCGCGCGCCGCCGGCGCGCGGGCTTGCGCCCGCGTTCGCTTGTCGAGATGCGCGCCGCCCTGCGGCGCGCCTGGGCGGACCTTCCCCCGCTCCTCAGAGATCCTTTCCCAACACCAGGTACTTCAAACCGTAGCCCTGCTCCTTCAGCCGCCGCGCCCAGCCCGGCCGCCCGGCCACCATCACCGCCGCGCAGCCGTTCGCCCGCGCCCAGGCCTCCGCCTGCGGTCGCAGCACGTCGGCGATCTCGGCGCCGTCGCCGCCGGCGGCCACCGCCTCCAGCACCCGGCGGTTCGGATAGCTGGCGATCTCGGTCACCAGGGCCGCGCCTTCGCCCGGCCAGAACTGCGCCTGCCCCCGCGCCACGCCGGCGCGCAGGTCCTCGACCGTCCAGCCGGCCAGCGAATGCTCCAGCGCCGCCGCCAGCCAAGGCGCGCAGCGGTCCCACGCCGCCAGGCCGGCGGGCGGTTGGGTCGGCTCGATCATGTGAATTCTCCAGGCGAGCGCGGGCACGCCGCGTCGTCAGACGGACGGACCGTCCGCGCCGAAAGGGCCGGACCGACGTTTCGCGCGTCGCCCGGCCGCGTCTGTCGGATCAGGCCTGGGCGGCCGCCGCGCTCAACCCTTGCGCTTGTAGGCGCCTGTCACGTCGGCGTTCCAGCCGCAGGAGCCGGAAATGTCGGCGGAGACCACCTTGGCCACGGCGCCGTCGAACGCCACCACCACCCGGCGGTGCTTCCCTGCCAGGTCGGCGGCCGTCACGCTCATCAGGTCGTTCTCGAACGGCACGAAGTCGGCGACGATCTTGCCGTCCTTCAACGGGCCGACCGCCGCCAGCGAGCAGTCTGCGGAGGTGGCCGCACCCATCGGCGGCGAGCCCGCGGTGAGGTCGATCCGCCACGCCGCGCCGGCGCGCTTGATCCGCATTTCGCCGGCGGCCGGCTTGCTGCGCAGATAGACCCCGCCGACGTCCCCGGCGGCCGCCCCGGCCGCGACCGGAGCAGCTAAAGCCAGGATCAGAACGGCTCCCAAAAGCGCGCGCATGTCGTCCCCCGCACGGCGACTCCGCCGCATGGCCTCGTATAGCACGGGTCGATCAGAAGTCCGTCGGAATCGGCCAGGGCCGCCGCTCGTCCTCCAGCATCTTCAGGGCCTGCGCGCCTTCGCGCTGGAAGCGGGCCGACAGCGACGGCTGGTCCTTCGGGGCGGCGCTGGGGAAGTAGTACAGCAGGCCGTCCGGGCGACGACGCCCCCGCTCCTCGTAGAGAGCCCGGACCAGGGCCGGCTCGAACGCCGGACCGTTCGGGTCGCCCCCGACCCGGCGCAGCGCCTTCACCACCGCGTCGGTTTCGGGGCCCAGTTGCACCGCGGTCGACCAGATCGCGTCCTGCAGGGCGTAGGAGCGGCGCGACAGGTCCAGGCCCGTCGCCGCCGCCACACGGTCGACCTGGGGCTGGTAATGGGTCCGCCGGATGTACTCGTGCTGCGCCGCCTGGAAACGCGCCGGATCCTCCGCCGCCACCGCCCGCCAGACTTCGCTGAAGGCGGCGCCGCCCGGCGCCAGGCCGGCGAACCGCGCCGCCCAGGGCGCGCCCTCGCGGGCCAGGAAGTCCTGGGGCCGCGCGTTGTTGGTGGACAGCTGATAGCTGCCGTACGACACGCCGCCCTTGTCCCCCTTCCCCGTCGAGACCGTCCCCGGGCCTCGGCCGCTCGTCTCATAGGTCGAGGACAGCTCGCCGAGCTTCGGGTTGACCCCGAGATCCGCCAGGGAAGCCGAGGGGGCTGACGGGGCGCCCATCTGCAAGGCGAGCGGACGGCCGGAGAAGCTGCGCGCGGCCGCCTGCTCCATCTCCTCCCAGGTGAGCTGCCGCCCGCCCGCCCCAGCCGTCGGCGCGGCGCGCGGGTTTGCAACGGCGCCTTGCGGCCGGTCCGATTTTCGTGGAGCCATCTACAAATCTCCTGAATTCAAAAGCTTGTGCTCCATCGCTTAGAGCGCGGTCCACACGGTCGCGCCGACGTCGTCGACGCCCAGCGCCCAGCGGGTTCCGTCCGGCGCCACCGCGACCAGGCGCAGGCCCGCCCCCAGCACCAGATCGCCGTCGCGCTTGAGATTGCGCCGATCCTGGGCCTGCAGCAGCAGGCGCACCGCCCCCTGGTCGGCGCGGTCGTAGGCCGCTGGCGCGGCGGGCAACTGCAGGCTCATCGTCTGGCCCCCACCGCCACGTCGACCCTGGGCTCGCCCCAGCGCCAGTCGGCCGGCCGCGCCGGCTCGACCCGCACGGCCGCCTGGCGGGCGGTGAACAGCACGTCGGTCCTGGCCGACAGGTCGTAGGGCCCGTGGGTCGCCGCCGGCCCGTTCGGCCAATCGCGGGTCAGGAAGCTCACCCGCACGTCGCCGCCGGTGCGCTCGTCCGGGACCAGCTGGCGCACCAGGGCCATGCGCTCGCCCGAGCCGAGCTCGAACGGCCCCGACTGAGCCCACGGCCCGTCCGTGCCCGCGTACGAATACCCGGTCTCGTGCTCGTACAGCCGCCCGTCCGCGTCCACCGCCATCGGATGGCGGAACACGCCGGCGTCGACCGCGCAGGTGCGGGCCAGGGCGTGGGTCGCCCACACCCCGTCGCGATAGTTCCACGACACCGCCCGGTCGACCTCGTTGGAGCCGCCCGACGGATAGAACCACCACACCTCCCCGAAAGCGCTGTTGTGGAAGGCGGCGACCTTCGACGCCTGGGCGGCGTTGAAGTCCGAGAACACCTGGTCCGACACCGCCGACGGCAGGGCGCGCACCGTGCCGTCGTAGATCCAGAAGCTCTCGCGCCCCATCCACACGGCCGAAGAGTCGATCGACACCGCAGCCCCCGCCCCGACCACGCCGCAGTCGGCGCCGACCCGCTCGAAGGCGTGCACGAACACCCCGCCGATGAAGGCGGCCAGGTGCACGTCCACCTCGGTGAACAGCAGGGTCCCGCCCCTCACCCGCCGACCGCACTTCAGCGCCCCGTGGGTCTGCAGCTCGACCTCGCCGGCCTGGTTGTCGGGTGCGGCGGCCCAGACCGTGTTGTCGCCCTGGTCGCACCACTTCACCGTCCGCCCGGCCAGGGCGAACAGGAATCGCTCGGCGCTGACCACCAGGGCGTCGGCTGCGAACGGCGCGCCCGTTCCGCCGATCGGCTGGGCCGGTTCGGCGGTGTCCAGCCGCCATTCGAAGATCCGCCCGTCCTCCGGCGAACAGCCGACCAGCCGCTCGCCCCAGGTGTCCAGGCTCCAGACCGTGGCCGCCTGCACCGCGCCCAGGTCCGGCCGCGGCGCCCCGAAGGCGCCGGTCCCGTAGGTCGTATAGCCGTAGCCGCCGACCGCGAGAGCGTCCGCCCTGCCCGCCGTCAGGTCTTCCGGCGTGATGTCGTGCACCGCGTCCGAGGCCGTGCGCGCGTACAGCCGCGAATGCGTGCCGACCGCGCACCAGCGCCCGCCGCTGTTGTCCTTCCAGGCCAGCATGGCGCGCGCGGCGCCCTCCATGGGGTCTGCGTCCGAGCGCGGCCGCCAACCGCCGACCGGCTGCATGGCCCCGTCGGTCCAGCGCACTAGCGAGGCCGCGTTCCAGCGCCCCTTCGCCTCATAGGTCGTGCCGTTGGCGAACACCCCCGGCGGGATCTTGATGGGCACCAGCATCAGGTCTTCACCGCGTACAGCAGCGCCACGTTGCGCGGGCGGGTTTCGGCGCCGGGGCTGGTCAGGGTCGAGGCCACCGGCCCCGACGCGCCGCCGCTGAAGCTGTCGAGCGGGCTGGAGTCGCCGCGCTGGGACGACGAGCGCAGGGTCGAGATGCCGTGTACGTGCGGCCCGACCATGTCCGCCTGGGCCGAGCCCTGCGCGCGGCCGGCGTCGACGCCGCGCCCGTGGTCCCAGCCGCGCACGAACTCGCCGCGCAGGTCCGGCAGGCGGAAGGTGGTGCTTCCGTCGCCCGCGCCGTAGCTGGTCCCAATCGCCGCGAACAGGCCGGCGTAGGTCGCGCGGCTGACCACGGCCCCGTCGCACTCCAGCCAGCCGGCCGGCGCGCTGGCGGTCGCAAAAGCCGAGATCGCGCCCGGCGGCAGCGCCACCAGTCGCACGCCGGCCGCATCCAGCGTCAGCGCCAGGCTCTCGTTCTCCGAGCCGTCGATCACCACCGCGCCGGTCACGCTCAGGGTCCGCGGCGTCTTCCAGCGGTCGGCGGTGCCGGCGTTGCCGGCCAGGTCGGCGTCGGCGAAGGCCAGGGCCCGCGTGGCGCCGGCCGTCCGGTACTTCAGCACGTGGCCGTTGTTCCACAGCTCGCCCGGCGCCGGCGCGACCGGATCGGCGCTGCCCGCCGGCACCAGCAGCGACGCCTGCGACGCCCCGCCGGCGGCCAGGGCCAGCCGCCCGGTCATGGCGCGGCCCCCGTCG
>NZ_JAAIVC010000189.1 GCF_010975005.1 Caulobacter sp. 17J65-9
CGGCCGGGCCATCCCGCGGCGGGGTCTGGGCCTGCCCCCTGGCCTGGGCGGCGCCCGCGAGCGCCAGGCCCGCGAGCGCGCCGGCGACGATCCGCTTGTTCCTCGTCAAGGCGCCTGCTCCTTCGGGACGATCCTCTCGACCTGCGCCCGCGTCGGCTGGCCGTCGTCGGCGCGGACCGGCGTGAACCGAAGCATCGGTCCGCCGGGCTGTTGGCCCACCGCCTGGCCCCACGCCACCGTCCGGTCGAACGCCCGCTCGTCGGCGCCCTGCCGACTGACGTCGCTCAGCACCACGCCGGTCGGGCCGATCGACTTCACGACGAACAGTTCCTCATAGGGCTCGAGCGCGACCGGCTGTTCGACCAGCTTCGGCTCCGGGACCTCGCGCCAGAAGCCCATCGGCGAGCGCCGCAGGAGCGGACCGGCGCCGTCGGCGGGAGACGTCTCGACCGTCCCGGGACGCACCCAACGCAGGCAGAGCGCCGGCGCTTGCCGCGCGACGCACCAGCTCAGATACCGGGCGCGGGGCGGCGGCGCCGCGCCTTCCCTCACGGTCGCCTCAATCTCGACGGCGTAGAACGGCGTCCCGGCGGGGACGACCGCCGCCCCCTCGCCCGGGACGTAGTCCTCGGCGAGACGGGCGGTGCGCCGCGCCCGAAGCTCCAGCTGAGCGACCACGTCACCGGGGCCGACCGAACCGACCTTCTGCTGGGACGACGCCACGAAGGCCAAGCCGCCGGCGCCGGACCACAGCGCCGGCGGCTCGTGGTCCTGCGCGTACGCGCCCGCGGCGACGCTCGCCGCCAGAGCCGCCGCGACGAGCCCCCCGGCGATGATCCGTTTGGTCATGGAAGCCCCCGCTTCGTTTCAGTCCTCAGCTAAGCCGCAGACCGGGGCGCCGACAAGCGTCCCCTCTCCCGCAAGGGGAGAGGGATTTGGTGGGCCGCCTCGACGGGGTTAGCGTGTGGGCGCCGAGGGAGGAGAGCAGGCATGGGATCACGTCTGGGCCGAGCCGCGCTGGCCGCCGCCGTGCTGGCGCTGCAGATCCCCGCGCCGGCCGTGGCCGCGGCGCCCGCCGCCCGCCTGCCGACCGCGGCCCAGCTCAAGGCCTGCCCGCTGCTGGCCGATCTCGACCTGCGCAAGATCGCCGCCGAGACGAGACCCTATCCGGGCTGGCGCGCGCAGATGGACACCCAGCACGCCATGACCCGCGGCCCGGTCGGCGCCGGCTTCACCCCGCCCGACGACGCCCAGGTGACGATCCGGATCTGGGCCGGCGGGAGCGAGACCCAGCAGGTGCAGATCCAGACCTCCAGCATCGTCTGGAAGGACGCCGGCGGGACCTGGCGGATGAACCGGGTCGACTTCAGCAACGCCCCGCCCCCGCCGCCGCCGATCTGGGACGGTACGGGCACGCCGCCGCCACCCATGACCCAGGCCGACATCGAGGCCCAACAGCGCACCCTGACCCAGGGCCGGCTGGCCCCCGCCCAGGCGGCCGAGATCGAGCGCACCCTGGCCGACCCGTGCTTCGCCCTGCAGCCCGACGCCCTGCCGATGAACCTTCCGGTCAAGCGCGGCCGCGAGCCCCGCCCGCCGTGCTGGGGCGTGACCGGCGGGACCCTGGAGATCCGCTGGGCCGACGGGCGCCGCCGCGACGTCACCGAACTGTGCGGCGGCTTCTACGCCCGCGGCGCGATCGACGCGGTGATGTACGCGAAGGCGGCGGAGGGGGCGTAAGGCCGTGATCACCTCGGCCGACGAATTCAAACGCCTGCGGACCAGCGACGACCTGGACGAGCAGGACCGTGCGACCCACGAGCCGGCCGACGAGCAGGTCTGGCTCGAGGTCGTCGCCCGCTTCCCGGAGCTGCGGAGCTGGGTGGCGCGCAACAAGACCGTGCCGCTCTCGATCCTGCGCCTGTTGGCCGCCGACCCCGATCCGGACGTCCGCTCGGAGGTGGCGATGAAGCGCAAGCTGGACCGCGCGCTCTTCGAGGCCCTGGCCGACGATCCCGACCCGGGCGTCCGCCGCCGGCTGATCTGGAACCGCCAGACGCCGGCCGACCTGCTGGCCCGTCTGGCGACCGACCCGCTGCTAGCCGCGGACGCGGCGGAACGGATGCGGGCGACCGCCGACTAGCCCCGCGCCCCGCCGGCCTCGGGCGGCACGCTGGAGTACACGCCGGCCCTCGACGGCTCAAAGCTGGTGGTGACCGGCATGAAGCGACGGCCGGGCGGCGGCTAGCCCCCTCTCCGCCTGCGTCCGCCCGGACGGAGCGCGGCTTTCATCCCATGCAGGCGAGCGTGCTCCCGGGGCCGGGCGGGTCAAGGACCGGCCCGAACGGGCCGGCCGCGCCGCGGCGCGCGTTCCGCGCGTCCTTGAGCCGCCCGGACCCGGGAGCTCCAATCCGCCATGGGAAGAAAGCCGCTTCAGCGTCGCCCGGGCGACGCCGGGCGGGAGGGGATTGGGATGGCAGGCCGGCGAAGGACGCGGCAGGCTGCGCGGATGAGCACGGAGAATCGCGAAACCGCCGTCCACTGGGTCATCCAGGCCAACCGTGGCGCGGCGCTGGACGTCGAAGCCATGGCCGAGACCCTGCGGGCGGACGGCCATGTCGCTCACCTGCTCACCCTGGAGAAAGGCGCACCGGCGCCGGAAATTCCCGACCTGCCGGACGCCGCGCCGATCGTTTGCCACGGGCCGGGCTTCCTCACCCGGGCGTACGGCCATCCCCGCCTGGGCGCGGGCCTGTTCTTCGACCGCGACGCCTTCCGCTGGTCGACCTTCCGCGCCTTCTGGGGCGAGGCGATGCTGGCCACCGACGCGGACGTGACGACGCTGGAGGCTGCGCAGAAGCGGCTCGCCGACGGCGCCAGCGCCTTCATCCGGCCCGACGCGGATTCAAAGGCGTTCGACGGCGGCGTCTATGACGCGGAAGGCCTTTGACAGGCCGTCGCGCATCTGGGACCGGCGGGCGAACTGCCGGTGGTTGTCGCTCCGCCCAGGACGATCGAAGCGGAGTGGCGCTTCTTCATCGTCGACCGCGAGGTCGTCGGTTGCTCCGAGTATCGCCGCTGGGGCGCCCCCTCCATCGACGGACCGGTCCCGCACGCGGCCATCATGCTCGCCGCCGACCTCGCCGAACTATGGGGACCTGCGCCGGTCTACTGCCTGGACCTCGCCGAGGCCGACGGCCGGATCGGCGTCGTCGAGGCGAACTGCTTCAACGCCTCCCGGTTCTACGGCGCGGACGCCCACCGGGTCCTGAAAGCGGTCAACGCCTTCGTGCTCAGCCGCTAGACGCCCGGTCGAACACGACCGCGCCCGCCCTCACCCGCACGCGACGTCGCCGCAGGCCAGGCGCACCGTGCGGCCGGGCGCGGGGGCCTCCATCCGCGCCAGGCGTTCGTCGAGGTCGGCCAGGTCGGGGCTGGTCAGGACGACGACGTCGCCCTCCAGCCGCCCGACGTAGTGGATCGGGTCGCCGGGAACGGGCTTGCCGTCCTGGTCGTCCCACGAATCCTGCACGGTGAAGCGGATCTCGCGATCCGTGATGGTCGCGGGCCAGGTCTTGCCGCCGTAGCACTGGCCTTCGCAGGTGGCGACCACCACCGACGGGCGGGGCCCGACGTGCAGCTCGATCTCCATTCCCAGCAGGTCGCCGGTCTCCTCGTGCAGAGAAACGTCGCTGTAGACGCCGCTTCGCCACGCGCTCGCCGCCGCCTCGGCCTCGGCCTCGGCCTGGGGCGGGTCCGCCCTGGTGCAGCCGGCGGCGAGCAAGGCCGCCGCAACCATCCATCCGCCCCGACAGCCCATGCGATCCCCCGAACGCCGTTGGCCGCCTCCTAGCGCCGCGACGCTTCGTTTGCAACCTGGGAGCGAGCGTGGGCGCGGACTTGCGCACTCGCCGCGCCGGCCCGACAAGGCCCCGGGACCTGGCGGGAGAAAATCGATGACGCGCATGCGAACGGGCGGCCTGGCGGTCGCGGCGGCGCTGCTGGCGACGGCCGGGCCCGCCTGGTCGGCGGAGAAGCTGACCACCGACCAGTTCGTCCGCGCCGGCGCCGGCTTCGCCTGCATCTCCGCCGTCGCTCCGGGCGATGGCGCCGAGATCCCCTGCCTGCGCATGGGCCCGCTGGGCGTCGGCATGGCGCGGGCCGAGGCCGAAGCCGTGCTGGGCGCTCCGTTCACCTCGGTCCAGGACCGCGGCGACGAGACCTTCATCCACCCGCTGGCCTGGCGCGACGTGCCGGGCGGCAAGGAGCTCGCCGCCTACGTCGCCCTGGCCTACGACGCCGACGGGCGGGTCAAGGTGCTGCAGGTCTCAGGCGTCCCCATCGCCCAGGACTGGGCGTTCTCGAAGGTGCGCCTGGGCGAAACCGAGGCCGCCGCAATCGCCGCGCTGGGCGAGCCGTTCGCGCGCGAGCCGGTCCCCGACACCGGGGCGCAGCTGTGGACCTACGGCCCCTGGCCTTTCTCCTTCGAGGTGCTGGACGGCCGGGTCGTCTCGATCCGACTGCACGCCGGCTGACCTACCGCGCGACCGCCCGCAGCCGCTCGGCGCCGACCAGGGTCACCCTCCGCGTCCAGCCGGGCCGGTCCTCGGTGAGCGGGCAGACGTGAAAGCGGCCCCAGACGAAGCGGTCGAAGTCCGGGTGAAGCCGCTCGACCTCGGCCGGCAACAGACCCGCGCCCTCCGCCTCGCCCGAGGCGGTGACGACACCCAGCAGGCGCTTCGTCCCCGTCGGCCAGATGCGCACCGACGGCGTGCCGTTGGTGATCGACAGTCGCCCCTCGACCCAGAAGCAGGCCGAGCCGGCGGGCGGCGCGGCGGCGGGCGCCGAAGCGAGCAGAAGGGCGGCGAGCGGGGCGATCATCGGGGATCGAAGAAGCCGATCGAGATCGCGACGCCGATCATGCCGACGAACATTACGCCGCCGTGCAGCCAGTACCGCCTGATCAGATCGCCGTCGGGATAGAACGCCCGGTAGCGCGAGAACACGCGTCGGGTCTTCGTCCAGCCCCAGCCCAGCATCGACTCCTGCTCGTCGGGTCCGACCTGACGGTTCACCAGATCGACGATCCTGAACGCCGCGAAGTTGGCGCGGAGGCAACCGTACATCGCGACCGCGAAGCAGAGAGCCGCGCCAATCGTCCGCCAATCGTTGAACTGCATCGACTCGTCCAGGGCGGCGCGTCCGCCCGCCGCCAACCTATGAATACGTGGCGGCCAGGTGAAGAGCGCGCTCGCCCGCGCCGCTCAGGCGGCCAGACGGTCCAGTCGCATACGCAAGGTCACGACAAGGCCGCTCGCCTGCCAATCATAGGAAAGCTGGCCGCCCAGTTGGTCGGAGACGCTGCGGGCGACCATCTTGGAGCCGAACCCGCGCATTTCCGGCGTGTGACCGACGACGGGTCCGCCGCTTTCGGCCCACACCACGCGCACGTCCTGACCGTCCAGGGCGCCGGTGACGTCCAGCATGCCGGTGTCCGACGACAGGGCGCCGTGTTTCACCGAATTGGTCGCGAGTTCGTGGATGACCATGGCGAGGACGGTGGCGGTCTTCTCGCCCACCCCCATTCGCGGGACCGCCACGCGGATCCGTCCGGAGAAGTCGCCGACGTCGTCGTAGGGCGCCAGCAGGACCGACAGAAGGTCGCCCAGAAGGGCGGCCTCGCCTTCCTGGCCGGGCAGCGGCCTGACCAGGTCGTGGGCGCGGCCGAGCGCGGTCAGGCGCTTCGTCAGGTCGGCGGCCATTTCATGAACGGTCCGCGCCGAACGCGAGGTGATGTGGGTCAGCCCGGCTGCGATGGCCAGCAGGTTCTTCACCCGATGGCTCATTTCGCCGGCGAGCAGCTCATGGGCTTCTTCGGCCTGCTTGCGACCCGTCACGTCCAGAAAGATGCCGAACATGACGCGATCGACCATGCCCTGGTCGGCGCCGCGCCCGCGCGCCGAAATCCAGCGGACATCGCCGCCGACCAGGATACGGAAGTCGGTTTCGTAGGGGCCGGAGGTAGACCGCGTGGCCGTGAAGGCCGCCCGGACGCGGCCCCGGTCGGCCGGATGGATGCGCTCGGAAAGTTCTTCGAACGACACCTCTTCGGCCCAGGGCAAGCCCCAGATGGAAAACGCGCGCTCGTCCATCGTGAGGCGGTTGGTGTCGACGTTCCACGACCACAGCGCCACGCTGGCGGCGTCGATCGCCAGCCTGAGATGTTCGGGCTTCCAGACCAGGGAAGCTGGACCTTGGGCGGACAAGAGGGTTTCCCCGGTTCAGGCGGCGGCCGATGCGTCCCGCTCCCAACCCGCGGCGGCGGCTAAATTACATCGTCGCGAACGCTGAAAGCGCACCCCGGAATAGCAATCTTGTGAACCGGCGCCCCTCACCCCTGCAGCAGCCCCAGCGCCCACTGGTCGTAGGGGCCCGCCTCCTCGCGCGCCTCGCCGGCCCGCCAGCTCAGCGCCCAGACCTGCACGCCGGCGGCTTGCGGCGGCAATGGCGCGGTCAGGTCCAGGCGGGCGCCCGGGGCCAGCCGCTCGGCCCGGCCCAGCGC
>NZ_JAAIVC010000018.1 GCF_010975005.1 Caulobacter sp. 17J65-9
CGCCGCCGCCGGGCGCCGGTTCGGGCGCGTGCACCCGCACCGGTCCGGCCGGCACCGGCAGGCCGCCGGTCTCGGTCGCCCGCTCGACCGGCTCGACGTCCCGATCTGCGACGTGGCGGGCGGCGCGGGCGCGCCGCGCGCGCCGGATCGGATCGATCGGGTCGGTCATCGGCCGGAGGCGAGCTTCTCGATCTGGCGGCGCATCTCGTCGAGCTGGCGCTTCATCTCGTCGAGGTCTTCGGTCCGGCGCTCCGGCGCGGGGGCGGGCTTGGCCTCCGGCTCGGCCTTCTTGTCCGGATAGGCGAAGGGCGTGAACATCTTCATCGCCCGGTCGAACATGGCCAGGTTCTGGCGCACCTGGTCGTCGAAGAACTGCATGCCGGGCGCGGCGCCGAACGCCTTGGAGAACTGGCCCCGGAACTGCTCCTGCTGGCGCGTGAAGGCGTCCAGCGACATTTCCAGATAGGTCGGGACCAGCGACTGCATGCTGTCGCCGTAGAAGCGGATCAGCTGGCGCAGGAATTCGATCGGCAGCAGGCTCTGACCGTCGCGGCTCTCTTCCTCGAAGATGATCTGGGTCAGCACCGAGCGGGTGATGTCCTCGTTGGTCTTGGCGTCGTAGACCACGAAGTCGACGCCCTCGCGCACCATTTCGGCCAGATGATCCAGGGTCACGTAGGAACTGGAAGCCGTGTTGTAGAGCCGGCGGTTCGCGTACTTCTTGATGACGACGCGTTCGCCCGATGGACGGGCGTCGGCGGCCTTGGTGTCGGACAAGCTGCGATCCCCCGTTGCGCTGCGTTGCGGCATTATCCCCGAAGGATCGAGGCTACGCCAGCACGACGCCGGTGGCCACCGCCGCGAAATGCAGCGCCGCCGCCGTCACCACGAAGCCGTGCCAGATCGCGCGACGGAAGGGCAGGGCGGGGCTGAGGAAGAACAGCACGCCCAGGGTGTAGAGCGCGCCGCCGCCGGCCAGGAGCATCAAGGCCCGCACCGGCACGTGAGCCAGGGTCGGATAGAGCGCCGCGCCGGCCAGCCAGCCGAAGCCCAGGTAGAGCGCGCACCAGACCTTGTCCGGCACGCCCGGGGCCAGCAGCTTGGCGGTCACGCCGCCCAGCGCCACCGCCCAGACGGCCGCGACCATGCCGGCCTCCCAGCCGCCGTCGAACCGCACCATGGTGAAGGGCGTGTAGGAGCCGGCGATCATCAGGAAGATGGCCGCCTCATCCAGCCGGCGCAGAAGCCGGCGCGCCGGCGACGGCCGGGTCAGGTTGTAGAGCGCCGAGAAGGCCAGCATGGCGATGAGACAGACGGCGTAGACGGCGGTGGCGATCACCAGGCCGATGTCGCCGCGCACCAGCGACAGCCCGAACAGAACCAGCCCGCCGACTGCTGCGGCCGCGAGCCCGATTCCGTGTACCCAGCCGTCGGCCAGCTTTTCAGCCCGATTTGCGTAATGCTCGACCAGCTCGCTGGCGTCGGCGGCCAGCAGGCGGGCGAAGTTCGGAACGGAAATCCTGAGCGCCATGGGGGAAATAAAGCGTCAGCAGGAGGCCTGTTCCCGCGCGACGACGCATTACGACGTACAGGGAACAATTCCGGAGTTGGTGCGGGATCGGGGCCACAGTGGACCCGTGGGTGTCGTCGAAAGTTGAGTGACGAACGCTTCGCGTTGCGGCATTTTTCGCACCTGCGAAGGCGTCCGGTTCGCGACGCCGCGAATAAATCGAGGAACGTTCCCATGGTCGACGTCGTCATCGCTTCCGCCGCCCGCACGCCGGTGGGCTCGTTCCTGGGGTCGCTGTCGAGCCTGTCGGGCAGCGCGCTGGGCGCCGTCGCCATTCGCGCTGCGCTGCAGCGCGCCGGGGTCGACGCCAAGGAGGTCGACGAGGTGATCCTGGGCCAGGTGCTGCAGGCCGGCGCCGGCCAGGGGCCGGCCCGCCAGGCGGCGATCGCGGCCGGGATCCCGGTGGAGAGCCCGGCCTGGAGCCTCAACCAGCTGTGCGGCTCGGGCCTGCGCTCCGTGGCGCTGGGCCTGCAGCAGATCGCGGCGGGCGACGCCAAGGTGGTGGTCGCCGGCGGCCAGGAATCGATGAGCCAGGCGCCCCACGCCCAGCAGCTGCGCGGCGGCCAGAAGATGGGCGACCTGCAACTGGTCGACACCATGATCCGCGACGGCCTGTGGGACGCCTTCCACGGCTACCACATGGGCCAGACGGCCGAGAACATCGCCGCCCGCTGGCAGATCACCCGCGAGGACCAGGACCGCTTCGCCGTCGCCTCCCAGAACAAGGCCGAAGCCGCCCGCGCGGCCGGCAAGTTCAAGGACGAGATCGCGCCCGTGACGGTGAAAGGCCGCAAGGGCGACGTCGTGGTCGAGCAGGACGAGTACATCCGCGAGGGCGCGACCTTCGAGGCCATGCAGAGCCTGAAGCCGGCCTTCAACAAGGAGGGCTCGGTCACCGCGGCCAACGCCTCGGGCCTGAACGACGGGGCCGCCGCCCTGGTGCTGATGACCGCCGACGAAGCCGCCCGCCGCGGCATCAAGCCGCTGGCCCGCATCGCCTCGTGGGCCAACGCCGGCGTGGCGCCTGAGATCATGGGCACCGGCCCGATCCCGGCCTCGCGCAAGGCGCTGGAAAAGGCCGGCTGGTCGCTGGGCGACCTCGACCTGATCGAATCGAACGAGGCCTTCGCGGCCCAGTCGCTTTGCGTGGTTCGCGAGCTGGGTCTCGACCCCGCCAAGGTGAATGTGAACGGCGGCGCGATCGCCATCGGCCACCCCATCGGCGCCTCCGGCGCGCGCATCCTGACGACGCTACTGTTTGAAATGCAACGTTCCGGCGCGGCGAAGGGTTTGGCCACCCTCTGCGTCGGCGGGGGCATGGGCGTCGCCATGTGTGTCGAGCGGGTTTGACGCCTCCGTCCACGCCACTAAAGATGCAGCCGGTCGCGTGAAGGTCGCCAAAGACCGAAACCGTAAGAGTTCGGCGACGGGACGGAATCTGAAGGGGACGGCATGCAACGCGTGGCGATGGTCACCGGCGGTACGCGCGGGATCGGTCGGGCTATTTGTGAACGACTGAAGGCGGACGGCTTCAAGGTGGCCGCGGGCTACTCCGGTAACGAGGAGGCGGCCCAGGCCTGCGCTCGCGATCTGGGCGTGATGGTGGTGAAGGGCAATGTGGGCCAGTTCGACGACTGCGCCCGCGCCGTCGCGTCGGTCGAGGCCGAGCTCGGCCCGGTCGACGTGCTGGTCAACAACGCCGGCATCACGCGCGACGGCTTCTTCCACAAGATGACCCCGCAGCAGTGGTACGAGGTCATCCGCGTCAATATGGACAGCGTGTTCAATATGACGCGCCAGGTGATCGAGGGCATGCGCGAGCGCGGCTACGGCCGCATCGTCAACATCTCCTCGATCAACGGCCAGAAGGGTCAGGTCGGCCAGACCAACTATTCGGCCGCCAAGGCCGGCATGATCGGCTTCACCAAGGCCCTGGCGCTCGAGAACGCCAAGAAGGGCATCACGGTCAACTGCATCGCGCCGGGCTATATCGACACCGAAATGGTGGCTTCCGTGCCACAGAACGTGCTCGATCAGATCGTCGGCCAGATCCCGGTCGGGCGCCTCGGCCGCGGCGACGAGATCGCCGACATGGTCTCGTTCCTCGCTGGAGAACGGGCCGGCTACGTCACGGGTGCGACGTTGTCGCTCAACGGCGGCCAGTACATGGTCGGCTGAGCTGAAACCGCTCGCCCAAAATCCGCCCCGGTCGCAGTACATCTGCCGAGACATGTCTCTTCGCGTTCGGGTCCAGCCGGCGGTGTCGGCCTTGCTCCTCGCCGCCGCATGCGCGTGCATGGCTACGCCGTGCGCGGCGGGGCCCGACACCCTGCGCGAAGCGCTGTTCGGGTCGAAGTCGGAGGACGGACGCGAGCACCGGCATGATCCGGAGGTGGCCCGCTACACGGCGGAGACCGGGGCGACCTTCATTCTCGACCGCAGCCAGCGGCGCGCCCTGCTGAAGTTCGACCGGTCCGGCGAGATCTGGGCCCTGCAGGCCGCGCCGGCTCCGCGCGGCGACACCATCTTCAAGAACGACATCGGTCAGCCGGTGCTGCGCGCCACGCGGCTGGGCGGCCTGACCCTGTTCACCCGCGACGCGCCGACCGGCGTGGCGGTGGCCGTGGCCGGCGAGGCGCCGGCCTTCGTGGTGCCGGCCATGACGCCCCAGGCCCTGGTCCAGCACCTGGCGCGCGCCAGCGGGCGGGCCAGCAAGGCGGCCAAGCGACTGGTGCCGTTCCGCGCCTCCGACGTCCCCGCCGGGGCCGAGTTCGTGGTCGCCGACGCGGCCAACCTGGCGGCCGAGGCCATCACCCGCCTGGCCGCCTCCAACAGCGGGCGGCGCCTGGTCGACGAGATCAAGGGCGTGCGCATCACCGTCGGCCGCCGTCCCGACGTGCGCCTCGACGACGGCCTGCTGCGAATCGTGGTCGCGCCCAAGGACGGCGTGGCGGGGCGCCCGTCGTCCCTGCGGATCGTCCACGCGGTCGCCTCGGCCGGCTAGAGCGCGATAGCCGAAAGTGGCCGCCGGTTTCGGCGGTGATCGCGCTCTAAACCTATGAATTCAGAGCCTTCTGATCCGTTTCGAATTCATTCGAAACGGGAAGGCTCTGAGGCCGGCCTTTCACCTCACCCCTTGAACGTATCCTTCGCGGCCCGCCGCTCGGCGAAGTCGTGCGCGTCGCGCGCCCGCAGGAACGGGTTGGTCGCCTTCTCCTGGCCCACCGTGGTCGGCACGGTCGGCTCGCCGCGTTCGCGCGCGGCGAACACCGCTTCCGCGCGTTCGCGCACCGCCGGCGCGTCGTCGACGGCCAGGGCGAAGCGGGCGTTGGCGGCGGTGTATTCGTGCGCGCAATAGAGGCGAACGTCGTCGGCCAGGCCGGCCAGCCGGCCCAGGCTGTCCCACATCTGCTCCGCCGTTCCCTCGAACAGCCGCCCGCAGCCCATGGCGAAGACGGTGTCGCCGACGAAGGCGACCGAATCCGCGGGGCTGAAATAGACGATGTGACCGAGCGTATGACCGGGCGTCGCCAGCACCTCCAGCCGGGTCTCGCCCAGCATGACGGTGTCGCCGTCGCCGACCCGGCGATCCAGCGGAGCGATGCGGGTCACCTCTTCAGGGCCGACGATCTCGCAGCCGGTGGCTTCCTTCAGCCGCGCGTTGCCGCCGGCGTGGTCGGGGTGCCAGTGGGTGTTGAGGATCAGCTCCAGCCGGCCCCAGCCGCTGGCGTCCAGCTCGCGCAGGATGGCGTCCGCGTCGGGCGTGTCGACGCACGCGACCTTTCCGCTGGCGCGGTCGCGGATCAGGAAGCCGTAATTGTCCTGCAGGCAGGGAAATTGCCGGATCTCGAGCGGCATGGACGCAAACCCTCCTTCGGCCGGAGCCCGGCCTGCCTTATATGTGCAAGTGAGCGCGAGGGATAAGTCATGCGTCGCGACGTGCTGGACCTGCGCGAATTCTACGCCCAGCCCCTGGGCGGGGTCGTGCGCGACGCGATCGGGCGCAAGCTCGCCGAGGCCTGGGGCCCGGCTTCCGGCCTGGACGTGCTGGGCCTGGGCTACGCCACGCCCTTCCTCGACCGCTTCCCCGCCGCCCGTCGCACCGTCGCCGCCATGCCCGCCGCGCAGGGCGTCGAGAGCTGGCCCGCACAAGGCCGCAATCGCGCCGCCCTGGTGGACGAAGCCGCGCTGCCGTTCGCCAACGCCCTGTTCGACCGCGTGCTGATCGTCCACGGCCTGGAGGAGACCGACGAGCCCGCTGCCCTGCTGGGCGAGGTGGGCCGGGTGATGGCCCCCTCGGGGCGGATGATCGTGGCCGCCGCCGCGCGCGGCGGGCTGTGGTCGCGGGCCGAACGCACCCCCTTCGGAGCCGGCCGTCCCTTCACCCGCCGTCAGCTGGAAGAGCTGGTGCGCGAGGCCGACCTGGAGCCGGTGGCCTGGAACCAGGCGCTGTACGTGCCGCCGTTCCGCCTGTTCACCGGCTGGGCCGAGGGCTTCGAACAGGTCGGCTCCAAGGTCTGGCCGGGTGTGGCCGGGGTGATCCTGCTGGAGGTGGTGAAGCGGACCTTCGCGGTGAAGCCCAAGCGCGCCCGCGCCCGCCTGGTCGCGCCGATCCCCGGCGTGCTGGCGCCTGCGCCCACCCCCGTGCCGGCCGGCATGACCCGCCGCAAGCGCCTGGATCGCGGGCCGCATCAGGCCTAGGGCGCGACCTGCTTCGAAGGTTTCCATTCGCGGCGGGAAGGCTCTAGTTTCCGGCCGCATGGACCGCCTTATTCTCTTTCGACACGCCAAGGCTGAGCGCGCGGCGCCCAGCGGCGACGACCACGACCGTTCGCTCACCGAGAGGGGGCGTGAGGACGCCCGCCTGATGGGCCAGGTGCTGGCCGACGCCGGCGTGAAGCCCGACCTCGCCCTGGTGTCCGACGCCCAGCGCACCCGCCAGACCTGGACCGAAGCCGCGCGGGCCTTCGACGGCGTGGCCCTGCGCCTGGAGGGTCGCCTCTACAACGCCGGCACGCAGGCCCTGCGCGCCGCCATCGAGGAGGTCGAGGACCAGGCCGGGACGGTGGTCCTGGTTGGCCACAACCCCGGCATCCATTCCCTGGCGGTCGAACTGCTGGTCGAAGGCGCCGCCGCGCCGTCGACGATCGAGAAGCTGCGCTCGAAATTCCCGACCGCCACGGCGGCGGTGTTCACGGTCGACGCCGCCGGACGGACCGCCTACGACGGCCTCTACCTGGCCAAGGACCACGGCGGGGGAGGCGAGGAATGAGCGCCGACCTGCACGGACTGGCCACCGGCCTGCTGCGCCGCTTCGACCCTGAGGAAGCCCACAAGCTGGCGGTCGCCGGCCTGAAAATGGGCCTCGGTCCCCGCCAGGACGGGCCGGACGATCCGGTCCTGGCGGTCGAGGTCGCGGGGCTGCGCCTGCCCAACTGCGTCGGTCTGGCGGCCGGCTTCGACAAGAACGCCGAGGTTTCGGACGCCATGCTGGCCGCGGGCTTCGGCTTCGTGGAGTGCGGCACGGTCACGCCGCTGGCCCAGGCCGGCAATCCCAGGCCGCGCCTGTTCCGCCTGACCGAGGACCGGGCGGTGATCAACCGCATGGGCTTCAACAACGAGGGCCTGGAGCCGTTCGCCCGTCGTCTGGCGCGGCGCGAGCGCGTGCGCGGCGTGGTCGGGGCCAACATCGGCGCCAACAAGGACTCCGAGGACCGCATCGGCGACTACGTCACGGGCCTGACCCGGCTGTGGGGCCTGTCGGACTACTTCACCGCCAACATCTCCTCGCCGAACACGCCGGGCCTGCGCTCGCTGCAGACCCGCGCCGCCCTGGACGAGCTGTTGGGCCGCCTGGCCGAGGCGCGCACCGCCCTGGCGGCGGACGGGACGGACTATCCGCTGTTCCTGAAGGTCGCGCCGGACCTGGTCGACGCGGAGGTCGGCGACATCGTCGAGGCCTGCGTCGCGCACGGCCTGGACGGGATCATCGTCTCCAACACCACGATCGCCCGGCCCGAGACCCTGCGCTCGGCCCAGAAGGGCGAGGCCGGCGGCCTGTCCGGCGCGCCGCTGTTCGAGGCCTCGACCCGGATCCTGCGCCTGTTCCACCAGGCGCACGGCGGCCGGCTGGTCCTGATCGGCGCCGGCGGCATCGCTTCGGGCGCCGACGCCTACGCCAAGCTGCGCGCCGGCGCCTCCGCCGTGCAGTTGTATTCGGCCCTGGTCTACGAAGGCCCGGGGCTGGTGCAGGCGATCAAGCGTGACCTGACCCTGCGCCTGCGCGCGGACGGCTTCACCACCCTGCCCGAGGCGGTCGGCGCGGCCTGACGCTTACGCCCGCTCAGATCACCAGGCTCATGGAGTCCTGGTGGTCGGGCAGGGCGGCGGCGCGCACGAGGCGGCCTTCGAGGCCTTCGCGCAGGAAGCCGGCGATCTCGGTGCAGGCCACCTCGGCGCACGGCACCAGGCCGGCGAACTCCGGGAAGGCGTGGGGCAGGCCGTCGTAGCAGCGGTAGATCACCGGCACGCCCTTGGACTTCAGCTTGCGGGCGTAGGACTCGCCCTGGTCGGCCAGCGGGTCGAAACCGGCCGTGACGATCAGGGCCGGGGCGAAGCCGGCGACGTCGGCGCGCAGGGGCGACAGGCGCGGGTCGTTCGGGTCGGCGTCGGCGCTAAGATACCAGCCCAGCACCCACTTCAGCGCCTGCGCCGACAGCGGCCAGGCGTCGGCGTAGGTCTGCATCGACTGGCTCTCGTCGGCGATGTCGACCAGCGGGCAGATCAGCAGTTGCAGCACCGGCTGGGGCTGCCGCTCGGCCTTCAGCGCCGCGCAGATGCCGGCGGCGAAGCCGGCGCCGATCGACTGGCCGCCGACCGCGGCGACGCCCGGCGGGCCGCCCAGACGCTCGGCGTTCTCCAGCGCCCAGGCGTAGGCCGCGAAGGCGTCGTCGAACCCGGCAGGGAAGCGGTGCTCCGGGGCCAGGCGGTAGGCGGGGGCCAGCACCAGGCACTGGCCGTACTCGGCCAGCCGGGCGCAAAGGGCGTGGCTGGTTTCCAGGTCGCCGACCACGCCGGCGCCGTCATGGAAGAACACCAGCACCGGTGCGGCCGGATCCAGCGTCGAAGGGCGGTAGAGCCGCGCCGTCAGGGTGGAGGCCGGGCCGTCGATCATCACCGTGTCGACCCGCACCATGCTCGGCGCGCGCGGGGCGGCGGTCTCGACCATCTCGGCCCAGGTCGTGCGCGCCTCTTCCGGGGTCACCGAGGCGATGCCGCGCGGCTTGCGCCAGGCCTTCCACAGGAACTGGAAACGGGGATCCAGCGTGCGGCCGCCACGCCAGATCACCCCGCCGCCCGACAGGGCGCGCAACACCGGCGGCGGCAGGGACAGGACGGACTTGAGATACAGACGCTGAATCGCCGGGTCGGCCATGGGCTACTCCGCGCGCCGTCCCCCAGGCACGGCGCAAATGGAGGACACCCTATTCGTTTCCTGGCGGCAAGCGTCAGCCAGCCGTCGTGGCGATGACACGGGTGTAGAACTCCGCGGCCCGATCCAGGTTCTCGACCGACACGCGTTCGTTAGTGCCGTGGAAGCGGGAGAGCTCCTCGAACGGCACGAGGAAGGGCGCGAAGCGATAGACCCGCTCGGCCACCGGCCCGAACCAGCGGGAGTCGGTGGCGCCGATGACGATGCCGGGCACGGTCGGCGCGCCGGTGGCTTCGGTGGCCAGGGCCGCCAGGGTCGACCAGGTCGCGTCCGAGGAGGACGACACTGGCGAGGCCTCGACCGGCGTGCCTTCCCAGCTCAGCTCGACCGGCAGGCCGCGCACCGCCCGGCGCGCGCGGACCATGACGTCCTCGGCCTTGTCGCGCGGGTGCAGGCGGTAGTTGATCAGGGCGCTGGCGCGCTGAGGCAGCACGTTCTCCTTCGGCGCGCCCTCCAGCATGGTCGGCGCGACGGTGGTGTGCAGCATGGCCGCCAGCTCCGGCGTTTCGCCCATCTTCCGGGCCAGCAGCGGCCCGAACAGCCAGTCGTTGGCCACCAGCATGCGCATCGGCCAGCCGCCGCCGTCGGCCATGCCGCGCACCGTCTGCGCGCCCGGGCCTTCGAACTTGAGCGGGAAGGGATCCCCCGCGATCCTGTCGACCGCGCGGGCCAGAGTGACGACCGCGGTCTCCTTCGGCGGCGCGGACGAGTGGCCGCCTTCGGCGCTCGCCGTCACCCGCAAGGTGGCGTAGCCCTTCTCGGCCGTGGACATGACCGCCACCGGCTCGCCGGTCAGGGCGTTCGAGGTCACGGCCACGCCGCCCTCGTCGAGCACGAACTCGGGGCGGATCTTGCGGTCGGCGAACCATTTGGCGGCGGTGGCGGCCCCGGTGCCCAGCGTCTCTTCGTTATGGCCGAACACGAAGTAGACCGTGCGCCGGGGCTTGAAGCCGCGCCCGGCCAGGGCGTCGGCGGCCTCCATCAGCGCGACCAGCGAACCCTTGTCGTCGAAGGCGCCGCGGCCCCAGACGTAGCCCTCGGCGATCTCGCCGGAAAACGGCGGGCGCACCCAGTCCTTCTCGGTCCCGGGCGTGACCGGCACCACGTCCTGGTGGGCCATCAGCACGATCGGCGGCAGCTTCGGATCCGAGCCCGGCCAGGCGTAGATCAGGGTGCGGCCGTCGACGACCTCGCGGGTCATGGCCGCGTGGGCGGCGGGATAGGTCGCCTGCATCCAGGCGTGCAGCCTGTCCCACTCTTCCCAGCGGTTGGCGGCGACGTCCTGGTTGGAGACGGTCTGGAAGCGGATGGCTTCGCCCAGGTGCGCGGCGGCGCGGGCGGCGTCGACCGGGGTGGCGGCGGCCAGGGCGGCGGGCTTTTCGGCGCCGGCCTCAGGCTTCCAGGTCATGGTGCGCACGGCCACGACGGCGGCCAGCGTCAGCAGGCTCGCGCCCGCAATGAGCGCGACGTTGCGAACGACCTTCATGACCGTGATTTAACCCCGACTTTGCTGGTGAACGCCCCCCGTCGAGCTTAAGCTCGGCGCTAGCAATGACCAGAGGGCTTCGCATGGACCGTCGCGCCTTTGTCGCCGCAGCGCTCGGCGCCGGCTTTCTGCCCGCCGTGGCGCGTGCGCAGGAGGCGGACGCCTCTGCGGACGAGCTGATCGCGCCGATCCTGGCCGAGACCGGCGCGCCGGCCCTGGCCGGGGCGGTGGTGACCCGCGACGGCTTCGCGTGGCTGGGCGCAGGCGGCGTGCGCCGGGCCGGCGGCACCGACAAGGTCACGGTCGAGGACCAGTGGCACCTCGGCTCCAACACCAAGGCCATGACCGCGGCGCTCTACGCGCGGCTGGTGGAGCAGGGCCGGGCCAGGTGGGGCGCGGGGACGGGCGAGCTGTTTCCCAAGCTGAAGACCGATCCGGCCTGGAGCGGGACGACCATCCAGCAGTTCATGGCCCATCGCGCGGGCCTCAGCGACAAGGGCCTGATCGACAGCGCCTGGCTGATCGCCGCCCAGACCGATCCGCGCCCGCTGCCGGACCAGCGCCGCGCCTTCGTGGCCAAGGCGCTGGGCGCCAAGCCGGGGCTCGCGTCGGGAACCTACGAATACGCCAACGCCGACTACGTGCTGGCCGGGGCGGCGATCGAACGCGCCTCCGGCCTCGACTGGGAGAGCGCGATCCGCGCCGAGCTGTTCTCGCCGCTGGGCATCGAAGGGGCCGGTTTCGGCGCCCCCGACGGCGACCAGCCGTGGGGCCACCTGAACGGCGTGGCGGTCGATCCCATGCAGCTGGGCGCCGACAACCCCGCCGCCATGGGCCCGGCCGGCACGGTGCACATGTCGCTGCAGGACTACGCCAGGTTCCTGCGGGTGTTCCTGACCGACGGGGGCGAGCTGCTGCAGCCGTCGTCGGTGGCGACCCTGACCACGCCCTGGGGCGGCCAGCCCAACGCCTATGCGCTGGGCTGGGGGACGCTGGAGCGTCGCCAGTGGGCGAACGGGCCGGTGCTGACCCACAGCGGTTCGAACAATCGCTGGATGGCGGTGGCCATGGTCGCGCCGGCGCGCGGCCTCGCCTTCGTGACGGTGTCCAACGACCGCGCGAAGGGTGAAAAGGCGACGCAGGCATTGCTTCTGAAATTGATCGACCGCTTCGCCCGGGCCTGAGGTCCAGCGTGGTTGCCGGGCCATAAACCTCTAATTCTGTTGACCGAAGGCCGGTCGGCGGGCAGAGATTTAGAGCGATCCGAGATCTAGGCTGCCCACGACGTTGGTGCACGGGCGAAAGCTCGTCTCCTGAACTGACTGCTTCCGGAACGGATTGAGACTGGGTCGGGCTCGCCTGACCCTCCTGGAAACGGCTCGTTTAGGAGAGCTTCGATGGCTAACGGCACGGTGAAGTGGTTCAACGCCACCAAGGGTTACGGCTTCATTCAGCCGGAAGACGGCGGCGCTGACGTGTTCGTGCACGTCACGGCGGTCCAGCGCGCGGGCCTGCAGGGTCTCGATGAAGGCCAGCGTCTGGCCTATGAGCTGCAGAACGAGCGCGGCAAGACCGCTGCGGTGAACCTGCAGCCGCTCTGATTTCCGGATCAGAACGAAATCCGCGGGCGCGGAAGCTTCAGGCTTCCGCGCCCGTTTTCGTTTGAGCCGCCGCCCGGGCACTGGAGCGCGCGCTCGACCATTGGGCCAGCACCACGCCCGACAGGGCCAACAGGCCGCCCAGCGCCTGCATCGGCACGATCCGTTCGGCGAAGATGATCCAGCCCAGGATGGCCGCCACCACGGGCTGGACGAACACCACCACCGAGGCCGTCGCGGCCGGCAGCCGGCCCAGCGCCCAGGCGATGGCGCCCTGGCCGGTGACGTGCACCACGGCCAGCCCCACACACGCGGCCCAGCCGGCGAGACCCAGCGGGGTCACCTGCTCGCCCATCGCCAGGCTGACGATCAGCAGCACCGGCGTGCCGGCCAGGGTCGACCAGAACATCACCCGCGAGGCCGAGGCGCTCATCCGCGCGGCGCGCACCACCAGGAAGTAGGCCCCGTACCAGGCGGCGGTGATGATCGAGAGCAGGTTGCCGAGCGCCGGGTTGGTCCCCTGTCCGCCGGCGCCCTTGGCGGCGGCCATCATCCAGGCGCCGATAAGCGCCAGGCCGAGCGCGACCACGAACAGCCGCGCCGGCTTTTCCTTGAACATCAGCCAGGCCGCGACGGTGACCACGACCGGCATCAGGTTGGTCAGGACCGTGGCGTTGGTCACCGAGGTCAGGGTCACACCGTAGTGCCAGCAGGCGAGGTCGCCGGCGAACAGCACCCCGGCCAGGAGGCACAGCTTCCATGGCGTGCCGCCGCCCTCCGGTTCGCGCTTCGAGAAGGTCATGATCGCCAGCAGCGGCACGGCCAGGAACAGCCGCCAGAAGCCCGCGGCCGCGGGGCCGGTTTCCGTCAGGCGGACCAGGATCGGGGCGAAACCGATGGCGGCGGCGCCGAGGACGAGGGCGAGGACGGCGGCGCCGCGTTCAGACTTTACCATGGCGGCCCTTGTGAGCCGAAACGCAGCGCGGCGAAAGCCCGTGGTCCGGCCCCAACAGGTGGTTCCCGGCTGTTGGGGTGGGTCGGACCACAAGCTTATGAATTTGTGGATCGGCGAGCCGATCCACTAGTCGAAGCCGAGTTCGGCCTTGAGCTCGCGCGGCGAGACGCCGCGGGCGCGCAGCTCCTGCAGGGTCTCGGCCCGGTCGCGCTTGGCGAAGCGCCGCCCTTGCGCGTCGGTCAGCAATCGGTGGTGCCGATAGCGCGGCGTGGGCAGGTCCAGCAGGGCCTGCAGCAGGCGCTGGATGTGGGTGGCTTCGAACAGGTCCTGGCCGCGCACCACATGGCTGACCTCCTGCAGGGCGTCGTCGAACACGGCGGCCAGGTGGTAGGCGACCCCGACGTCCTTGCGGGCCAGCACCACGTCGCCGGCGGTCTCCGGCCGGGCCTGGATCACCCCGGTCTCGCCCAGCGGCCCTTCGCCCGTTTCGACGAAGGTCAGGGCGTCCCAGCCGCCGATCGCCTCGCGCGCGCGGTCCAGCGACAGCCGCCAGGCGTAAGCACGCCCTTCGGCCAGCAGGGCGGTCTCGTCAGCAGGCGACAGCGGCTGACCGCGATAGATCGCGCCCTCGGGGCCTTCGCCGGGGCCGTGCGGCGCGCGGGCGATCTCGTCCAGGATCTCGCGGCGGGTCTTGAAGCAGCGATAGACCAGGCCGCGCGCGATCAGGCGGTCCAGCGCCCCGCGATACGCGTCGAAGTGGGCCGACTGCCGCCGCACTGGCTCCTCCCACTCCAGTCCCAGCCAGGCCAGGTCCTCGTAGAGCCCCTGCTCGTACTCCGGCCGGCAGCGGGTCAGGTCGATGTCCTCGACCCGCAGCAGAAACCGCCCGCCTTCCGCGCGCGCGGCCGCCTGCGCCGACAGGGCGGAAAAGGCGTGGCCCTTGTGCAGAAACCCGGTGGGGGAGGGCGCGAAACGGGTGACGAAGCTCATGGCCTCTGATTACACCCGGTTTCATGATCGTCGCCCCCTCCGCCGAGGACCTTTTCGCCGCCCGCGCCGCCCTGGTCGCGCTGGACCCGGCCCTGGCGCACGCGCACGCGGTCACGCCGGCCTTCGAGTGGCGCACGCGCGAGGGCGGTTTCGCGGGCCTGATGCGCATGCTGGTCGAGCAGCAGGTCTCCACCGCCTCGGCCGCGGCGATCTGGCGGCGGGTGGAGGCGGGGCTGGGCGAGATCGCGCCGGCGCCGGTGCTGGCCCGCGAGATCGAGGACCTGCGCGCGCTGGGCCTGTCCCTGCCGAAGGCCCGCTACGCCCACGCCATCGCCGAGGCCTGCGCGACGGGCGCGCTCGACTTCGCCGGCCTGCGTGATCTGCCAGACGCCGAGGCGATCGCGCGGCTGACGGCGGTGAAGGGGATCGGTCGCTGGACGGCCGAGATCTACCTGATGTTCTGCGAGGGGCGCGCCGACATCTTCCCGGGCGGCGACATCGCCCTGCAGGAGGCCATGCGCTGGGCCGACCGGGCCGAAAGGCGCCCGTCCGAGCGGGAGGCCGCGGCTCGAGCCGAGCTCTGGCGTCCGCACCGTTCGGTGGCCGCGCACCTGCTGTGGCGCTGGTACGGCGGCGTCAAACGCGGCGAACTCTCTAGAGCGCGATAGCCGAAAGTGGACGCCGGTTTCGGCGGCCATCGCGCTCCAACTAAGAGTTTCGAGCCTTCTTGCCCGCTTCGGATGATTCCATCCGAAGCGGGAAGGCTCGAGCGGGCAAGTCGTGTCGCCGCTGTCATAGGACCGTCGTCCAGAATCGCGTATACGGGGAACTGTCGGGTGACTTTGAAGTCTACCCGGGCGTTCTAGCGAGGAAGGAGGCGTGTCTTCAGTCCGGTCGCATTGAACTCACCCAGGCGGCGTCCATCGCCGTGGAGGGCCCACCGATGCAGGTTCTGAGGAACCCTCCGTCGGGCTGGCCGGCCCTCGTCCTGAACGCCGATTATCGGCCGCTGTCCTATTACCCCCTGTCGCTGTGGCCGTGGCAGGAGGTGGTGAAGGCGGTCTTCCAGGATCGCGTCGACGTCGTCTCCACCTACGACAAGGTGGTCCGCTCGCCCTCGACCGAGTTCCTGTTGCCGAGCGTGGTCTCGCTCAAGGCCTATGTCGACCAGGACCGGTCGCCGGCCTTCACCCGCTTCAACCTGTTCCTGCGCGACTCCTTCGCCTGCCAGTACTGCGGCTCGGGCGCGGAGCTGACCTTCGACCACGTCATGCCGCGCTCGCGGGGCGGGCGCACGACCTGGGAGAACATCGTCGCCGCATGCGCGCCCTGCAACCTGCGCAAGGGCGGGCGCACGCCGCGCGAGGCCGACATGCACCCCGCCTCGCGGCCGCACCGGCCCAGCATGTTCGAACTGCAGGACCTGGGCCGGCGCTTCCCGCCGCACTACCTGCACGAAAGCTGGCTGGACTACCTGTACTGGGACATCGAGCTGGAGCCGTAGGGCCGGCGCGCATCTTTCGGGCGAAATGCGCAAAGGCCGTTCTTGCGGGTTTCACCCGACCTGCGGGCCGGGGTGGCGCGAACGCCTCAGTCCCGGACCGTGTAGTCCACGCTCATGTCGCAGGCGCGCAGCACGGTGGCGATCCGGGCGGCCTTCTCGACCGCCTTGGCCTTGTCGTCGCAGAGAGTGACCGGGCGACCGTTCACGTTGATCCGCCACCCCACGGGGGCCCTGACGACGTCGACCCGCACCGTCCTACTCCGCAACAAACGCTTACGAACATTATGGAAACGCTCCGGCGTGGCTTTGGTTTCAGAAAACGTGACGCTCTTAGGTGTTTTCGCTGAGGGCGAATTCAGGAACGTGCAGGTAGAAACGTAAGTTCTTTCCAGCCCGGTTCTTCGGTTTGAAGAATGCGTCGGGAGCTTGCGCGACGCCTGGCTTCACCACGACTTGGGTGAGGCGTCGCGGGAGGTCTCGACGGCCGGCGTTCGGAAGGCGTCGACATGTCGAAGAAGACCATCCTGATCCTCGTGGCCATTGTCGCCGTCGTCGGCGCGGTCGTCGCCTGGCTGGTCCTGCGCAAGCCCGGCCTGCCGGACGGGATCGCCGGCGGCAACGGCAGGCTCGAGGCCACCCAGGTCTTCATCGCCACCAAGTATCCCGGACGGATCAAGGAGGTGCTGGTCAACGAGGGCGACACGGTCGAGCCCGGCCAGGTGGTCGCGCGCATGGACACCGAGGCGCTGGAGGCGCAGCTGCGGGAAGCCGAGGCCCAGATCGTCGAGGCCCAGGAGGGCCGCAACGTCGCCCTGGCCAACATCGACGTGAAGAGCGCCGACTACAGCTACGCCCAGAAGCAGTACGACCGCTCGCGGGGACTGGTCCCGCGCGGCGCGGTCAGCGAGCAGGAAGCCGAGATCGACAACGCCCACATGCTGGCCAGCAAGGCCGAGCTTGTCGGGGCGAAGACGCAGGCGACGCAGGCAGGGGCCTCGATCGATGCGGCCAAGGCGACCGCCGACCGGCTTCGGGCCGAGATCAAGGACGCCGTGCTGATCGCCCCCCTCCGTGGGCGGATCCAGAGCCGCCTGGCCGAGCCCGGCGAGGTGCTGGGGCAGGGCGGACGCGTGCTGTCGATGCTCGATCTGAGCGACGTCTACATGTACGTCTTCCTGCCCGAGCAGGTGACCGGCAAGGTCGCGGTCGGCACCGAAGCGCGCATCGTGCTCGACGCCGCGCCGCAGTATCCGATCCCGGCGACGGTGTCCTTCGTCTCGCCCTCGGCCCAGTTCACCCCCAAGACGGTGGAGACGCAGGAGGAGCGGCACGCCCTGACCTTCCGCGTGAAGCTGCAGATCGACCGGGCGCGGTTGGCCCGGTACGAGCCGCTGATCAAGGCCGGCATCCCGGGCATGGGCTACGTGCGCTACGACCCGAGCGTCCAGTGGCCCGCGAAGATGCAGCCCAACCCCAATCCGCCCAAGAACCTCTTCGGCGCCCAGGGGGCGGGCTCCCAAGGGACGGCTGCTCAGGGGACGGGCGTCCCGGGGGCGGGTGAAAAGTGACGGAGCCCGGCGACGATCCGTGGGTCGCGCGCATCAACGGCGTCTCCCACCGATACGGCAAGGCCGTCGCCCTGGACGGCGTCACTCTGGACATCCCGGCCCGCAAGATGATCGGCATGATCGGGCCGGACGGGGTCGGCAAGTCGACCCTGCTGGGCATCCTCGCCGGCGTGCGTCGCATTCAGACGGGCGACGTCACGGTGCTCGGCGGGAACATCGACGACGCCAAGTTCCGCAACAGCGTCGCCTCGCGCATCGCCTACCTGCCGCAGGGGCTGGGCAAGAACCTCTATCCGACCCTGTCGATCACCGAGAACGCCGACTTCTTCGGCCGGCTGTTCGGCCAGTCGGCCGAGGAGCGGGCCTGGCGGATCGACGACCTGTTCCGCTCGACCGACCTGACCCAGTTCCGCAACCGCCCGGCCGGCAAGCTGTCGGGCGGCATGAAGCAGAAGCTGGGGCTGTGCTGCTCGCTGATCCACGACCCCGACCTGCTGATCCTCGACGAGCCGACCACCGGGGTCGACCCGCTGGCGCGGCGCCAGTTCTGGGACCTGATCGACCGCATTCGCGAGCGCCGCCCCGAGATGAGCGTGGTGGTCGCCACCGCCTACATGGACGAGGCCGAGCGGTTCGAGTGGCTGGTGGCGATGAACGCCGGCAAGGTGCTCGACACCGGCACGCCGCAGGAGATGCGCGAGAAGAACGGGGTCGACACCCTGGAGAAGGCCTTCATCCGGATGCTGCCGGAGGAGGCGCGCGCGGGCCACCGCGAACCGGTGATCACCCCGTTCAAGCCGACCGAGGGGCCGCCGGCCATCGAGTCCCACGGCCTGACCCAGAGGTTCGGCGACTTCACCGCCGTCGACCACGTGAACTTCCGCATCGAGCGGGGCGAGATCTTTGGATTCCTCGGCTCCAACGGCTGCGGCAAGACCACGACCATGAAGATGCTGACCGGCCTGCTGCCTCCCACCGAGGGCGAGGCCCTGCTGTTCGGCGAGCCGGTGAAGGGCGGCGACGTCGAGGCGCGCCGCCGCGTCGGCTTCATGTCCCAGGCCTTCTCGCTCTACACCGAGCTGACCGTCCGCCAGAACCTGATGCTGCACGCCCGCCTGTTCGACCTGCCCGAGGATCAGGGCAAGGCGCGGGTCGACGAGTTGATCAAGGACTTCGGCCTCGTCGAAGAAGCCGACACCCTGGCCGAAGCGCTGCCGCTGGGCATCCGCCAGCGCCTGTCCCTGGCCGTCGCCGTGCTGCACGAGCCGGAGGTGCTGATCCTCGACGAGCCGACCTCCGGCGTCGACCCGGTGGCCCGCGACGGGTTCTGGGAGCTCCTGATCCGGCTGTCGCGCGAGAAAGGCGTGACCATCTTCCTGTCCACGCACTTCATGAACGAGGCCGAGCGCTGCGACCGCATGTCGATGATGCACGCGGGCAAGGTGCTGGCCCAGGGGCCGCCAGCGGAGCTGGTCAAGGAGCGCGGGGCGAAGAACCTGGAGGACGCCTTCATCGGCTATCTCGAGGAGGCCGCCGCCACCCAGGCGCCGCGCTCGGGCACCACCTCGGACGAGCCGGTGATCCCGCCGCCGCCGCCCGAGATGATCGAGGCCCAGGCCGCCGGCCACGAGGCGCCCAGCCGCTTCAGTCTGGGCCGCATCTGGGCCTTCGCCCGGCGCGAGATGATCGAACTGCGTCACGACCGGGTGCGCCTGCTGTTCGCCGTGCTCGGGCCGATCCTGCTGATGATCGTGTTCGGCTACGGCATCTCGCTGGACGTCAACCACCTGACCTATGCGGTGCTGGACTACGACCAGTCCACGGCCAGCCGGGACTACGCCGACAACTTCCGAGGTTCGGCCTACTACGACGAGCGGGCGCCGATCACGAGTTACGAGGAGCTGGACCGGCGGCTGCGCGACGGCGAACTGCGCTTCGCCATCGAGATCCCGCCCGGGTTCGAAAACGACCTGTTGCGGGGGCGGCAGCCCACCATCGGGGCCTATTTCGACGCCGCCATCCCGTTCCGGGCGGAGACCGCGCGCGACTACGTGACGGCGACGCACGACCGCTACCTGACAGGCCTGCGCGACGAGATGGGGCTGCCGAGCGCCGCCACGCCCGTAAACATCGACAACCGGGCGCTCTACAACCAGGCCTTCCTGAGCGTCTACGCCATGGTGCCGGGCGACCTGATGCTCTTGCTCATGCTGATCCCCAGCATGCTGACCGCGCTCAGCGTGGTGCGCGAGAAGGAGCTGGGCTCCATCGCCAACTTCTACGCGGCGCCGGCCACCAAGGCGGAGTTCCTGCTCGGCAAACAGCTGCCCTACGTCGCCGTCGCCCTGATCCAGTTCGCGGCCCTGACCCTGCTGGCGGTGTTCCTGTTCCAGGTGCCGATCAAGGGCAGCCTCTTGACCCTGATCCTGGGCGGGGTGCTGTTCGTGCTGGCCTCGACCGGCTTCGGCCTCCTGATCTCGGTGTTCGCCGCGACCCAGACGGCTGCGATCTTCGCCGCCGCCATCATCACCATCCTGCCGGCCGTGCAGTTCTCCGGCATGTTCGTGCCGGTGTCGTCGCTGACCGGCGGGGCGGCCGTCGCCGGCAAGATCTTCCCGTCGACCTACTTCCAGTCGATCAGCGTCGGCACCTTCACCAAGGCCCTGGGCATGGACGCGCTGTGGCCGCACGTCGTCGCCCTGGCGGTGATCGCGCTGGTCTACTTCACCATCTCGGTGGCCCTGCTGAAGAAGCAGGAGGCGTGAGGGATGCAGAACCTCAAGCACATATTCCACCTGGGCGTGAAGGAGCTGATCAGCCTCTCGCGCGACCCGGTGCTGCTGTTCCTGATCCTCTACAGCTTCACCTTCTCGGTCTACACGCCGTCCAAGAGCGCGGTGATGGACGTGGTCAACGCCTCGGTGGCGGTGGTCGACGAGGACGTCTCTGAAGCCTCCCGCGCGGTCCGCGAAGCCCTGCTGCCGCCGCAGTTCCGGCCGGCCAAGGAAATCCCGTTCAGCGACATCAACCGCGACATGGACGCCGGCACGTACACCTTCGTGGTCGACATCCCGCCGGACTTCCAGGCCGACCTGGAGAGGGACGCCAAGCCCACCGTGCAGATCGTCACCGACGCGACGGCGATGAGCCAGGCCGGGCGCGGGCCGGGCTACATCAGCCAGATCATCACCAGGACGGTGGAGCCGTTCTGGTCCGGGGCCGGCAAGGCGCAGGACAAGCCGCTGGTCGCGCTCGAAACCCGGGCGCGCTTCAACCCGAACATGGAGCAGGGCTGGTTCGTCGCGGTGAACCAGGTGATCAACAACATCTCGGTGCTGGCCATCTTCCTGACCGGGGCGGCGGTGCTGCGCGAGCGCGAGCACGGCAACATCGAGCACCTGCTGGTGATGCCGCTGCGCCCCTACGAGCTGATGTTCGCCAAGATCTGGGCCAACGGCCTGGTGGTGGTCTTCGCCGCGATGGCGTCGCTGTTCCTGGTCGTGCGCGGCCTGCTGGGCGTGCCCATCGCCGGATCGACCCTGCTGTTTCTGCTGGGCCTGTGCGTCTACCTGTTCTCGGTCACGGCGCTGGGGATCATGCTGGCCACGCTGGTGCGCTCCATGCCCCAGTTCGGCCTGCTGGCCTTCCCGGTGTTCATCGTCATGAGCCTGCTGTCGGGCGGCCAGACGCCGCTCGAGAGCATGCCGGTGCTGCTGCAGAAGATCATGCAGTTCGTGCCCTCCACCCACTTCGTGAGCTTCTCGCAGGCGGTGCTCTTCCGCGACGCGACGCCGGCGATGGTCTGGCCGTCGCTGGCGAAGATGTTCGCGATCGGCTGCGTCTACACGGTCGTCACGCTCTCCCGGTTCCGGAAGATGCTGGCGGCCGTCCAGTGAAAGGGACGGCGATGAAGGCTCGACCCTCGCTCCGCCTGCGCACGACGATGCGGCTGGCCGCGTCCGCCGCGGTGCTGCTGGCGGCCCTGGCCTCGGCCGGCTGCCGCACGGTGGGGCCCGATTACAAGCGGCCCGACGCGACCTATCCGGAGCGCTTCCGCGACGAGTTCGGCCCGACCACGGCCGGTTCCATCGCCGACCAGGCCTGGTGGCGGGTGTTCGACGACCCGGCGCTGCAGGCCCTGATCAGCGAGGCCCTGACCAACAACTACGACCTGCAGATCGCCGCCGCCCGCGTCCAGCAGGCCCAGGCCCTGATGGGCGTGGTCAAGTCGCAGGGCGGGCCGCAGCTCGACTACCAGGCCTTCGCGGGGACCCAGCAGACCCTGACGCCCGAGCCCAACAGCATCGGCACCGCGCGGTTCACCGCTCTGGGCGGCCTGTTGCAGGCGTCCTGGGAGATCGACCTGTGGGGCCGCATCCGGCGCGAGACCGAAGCCGCCCAGGCCAACCTCTACGCCGAGCAGTACGTCAGCCGCGGCGTGGTGCTGACCCTGATCAGCGAGGTGGCCGCCGGCTACTTCCGGCTGCTGACCCTGGATCGCGAGCTGGCGATCGCGAAGGAGAGCCAGAAGGTCTACGGCCGCACGCTGGATCTGTTCACCCTGCGCTTCAACGCCGGGAAGGACAGCAAACTGCCGGTCGAGCGCGCCTCCTCGGGCTACGAGGCCAGCCAGGCCGACGTCGAGGACCTGACGCGCGCCATCGCCCAGCAGGAGAACGCGCTCAGCATCCTGCTCGGCGTGCCGCCGCGGGCGATCGCGCGCGGCCGGCCGCTGGACCAGCAGGTGGCGCCCGCCGCGCCGCCGGGGACGACCTCCGAGGTGCTGCAACGCCGGCCCGACATCCTGCGCGCCGAGCAGCAGATGATCCAGGCCAACGCCCAGATCGGGGTGGCGGTGGCGAACTACTTCCCCCGGGTGGGCCTGTCGGCCCTGTTGGGCGGCGACATCGTCCATTTCGAGGGGAACACCGAGAGCTTCGGGATCTGGAACCTGGCCCTGCAGGCGTCGGGGCCGATCTTCAACAGCGGGCGGCTGGACTCGCAGTACAACCTGCGCCGCGCCTTCTGGGACCAGTCGGTCGCCGAGTACCGCAAGACCGTGCTGGGCGCCTTCCAGGAGACCTCCGACGCGCTCATCGCCCAGCAGACCCTGGCGCGCCAGCGGGCGGCCCTCGAACGGCAGGTCGTGTCCCTGCGCGAGTCGCTGGACCTGGCCCTGCTGCGCTACGACGGCGGACGGGCCAGCTATTTCGAGGTGCTGGAGGCCGAGCAGCAGCTGTTCCCTAGTGAAGACGCCCTGGCCCGCACCAAGCGCGACCAGCTGCTGGCGGTCGTCAATCTCTACAAGGCGCTGGGCGGCGGCTGGCAGACTGCGGCGCCCGCGGCCGGGATCAACGGGCCGGCCCTTCCGGTTTCGACGGCGACCAGTCCGTCGACGGGGAGCGAGTGACATGTCCGCCTGGCGCGCGTTCGGTGCGATGCCGGACTATTGGGTCGACGCCTGGCAGCGCTCGATCCTGTTCCTCGACATCCTGCGCGAGCGGGGCAACGGCTACTGGGAGCACAACGCGGCGACCGCGCCCAACGTGCTGAGCTTCGCCGCCGAGGAGCTGATCCTCGACGGCCGCAGCCTGCCCCGGCCGGTGAACTACGGCCTGGTGCGCATCAAGCCGCCGGATGGCGTGAAGACCGACCCGGCCAAGCCGCCCTACATCGTCGTTGACCCGCGCGCCGGCCACGGCCCCGGCATCGGCGGCATGAAGCAGGACAGCGAGATCGGCGTGGCGCTGGCCGCCGGCCACCCCTGCTATTTCATCGGCTTCCTGCCCCAGCCGGTGCCCGGCCAGACCATCGAGGACGTCTGCGAGGCGGAGGCCGCCTTCATCGCCGAGGTGGTCCGTCGCCACCCGCAGGCCGAGGGCAGGCCGGTGATCGTCGCCAATTGCCAGGCGGGCTGGCAGGTGATGATGACCGCCGCCCTCCATCCGGAGCTGACCGGACCGATCGTGCTGGCCGGCTCGCCGCTGTCCTACTGGGCCGGCGAGCGGGGCAAGAACCCGCTGCGCTATCTGGGCGGCGTGCTGGGGGGCACCTGGATGACGGCCCTGGCCGGCGACCTCGGCGACGGCGTCTTCGACGGAGCGGCCCTGGTGGCCAACTTCGAGAGCCTCGACCTGGCCAACACGTACTGGGAGAAGCCCTACAACGTCTATTCCAAGGTCGACACCGAGGGGCCGCGGTTCCTGGACTTCGAGACCTGGTGGGGCAGCCCGGTGCTGCTCAACGCGGGCGAGATGCAGTGGATCGCCGACAACCTGTTCGTCGGCAACAAGCTCTCGACGGGGGCCCTACGCACCTCGGACGGCGTGCGCATCGACCTGCGCAACATCCGCTCGCCCGTCGTGGTGTTCTGCTCCTGGGGGGACAACATCACCCCGCCCCAGCAGGCGCTGGGCTGGATCACCGACATCTACGACCACGAGCGCGAGATCGCCGCCAACGGCCAGACCATCGTCTACTGCCTGCACCAGACCATCGGCCACCTCGGCATCTTCGTGTCGGGCAAGGTGGCGACCAAGGAGCATCGCGAGTTCACCTCGTGCATGGACATGATCGACCTGGCGCCGCCCGGCCTCTACGAGGCGGTGATCACCGAGGTCGAGCCGGACACCGCCAATCCCAACCTGATCGACGGGCGCTGGCTGTTCTCGCTGCAGCCGCGGACGGTGTCTGACGTGGCCGAGATCGTCGGCGAACGGGCGGACGACGACCTGCGCTTCGCGGCGGTGGCGCGGGTGTCGGAGACCAACCTGGCCCTCTACCGCAGCTTCCTGCAGCCGGCGGTGCAGGCGATGGCCACGCCGCTCTCGGCTGAAGTTCTGCGCTGGACGCATCCGAACCGGCTGCGCTTCGCGGCCTTTTCTGACGTGAACCCGCTGATGAAGCCGGTCGAAGGGCTGGCAAAGGCGGTGCGCGAAGGGCGCGAGCCGGCCGAGCCGGACAATCCGCTGGTGGCGATCGAGAAGGCGACCGCGAACTGGATCAGCGCTTCTTTGCAGGCTTACGGCCTGGCGCGTGACGCCATGACCGAGGCCGCCTTCGTCGCCGCCTACGGCGCGCGCCTGACCCAGGCCGCGGCCGGCCTCGACCGCCAGGCGCCGCGCCGGCACATCGAGCGCGACCTGGTGCGCGAGGCCGACGAGGCGCGGCTGCGCTCCGACCTGGAGCAGAAGTTCGAGATCGGCGGGCCGTCGGAGGCGGCGGCGCGGGCGCTGATCTACGTCAACCGGCCCGGCGGCAGTTTCGACGAGCGCGGCTCGGCCATGTTCAAGGTGCTGCGCGCCGCGCAGCCGGCCGACGAACGGCTGCCCGCCGCCGAGCTGAAGGAGCTGGTCAAGGAACAGGACCTGCTGCTGCGTCTGGACGAGGAGCGCGCCATCCAGGCCATCCCCAAGCTGCTGCCGCCGGACGCCGGCCGTCGCAAGCGCGTGCTGGACGAGGTGCACGGCCTGGTCGAAGCCCGTGGACATCTGGCGGAGGAGGGGCGGCGCCGGCTGAAGCGCGTGGACGCCCTGTTCGAGATGGGAGCGGCCGGCCATGCCTGACTCGACGGAGCCGCCGAACGGACGCCGGCACGACAAGTTCGAACGCCTGGTCGAGGTGGCCCACCGCCACCCGCCGGTCGCCACCGCCGTCGCTCATCCCTGCGACCAGGTCTCGCTGGAGAGCGCGGTCGAGGCCGCGCGGATGAAGCTGATCGCGCCGATCCTGGTCGGGCCGCAGGCGCGCATCCGCGACGTGGCCGCAAAGGGCGCGCTGGACATCGCGGGCTTCGAAATCGTCGACGCCGCCCACAGCCACGACGCCGCCGCCAAGGCGGTGGAGCTGGTCCGGGCGGGGCGGGCCGAGGCGCTGATGAAGGGCAGCCTGCACACCGACGAGCTGATGGGCGCGGTGGTCAAGCGCGAGACCGGCCTGCGCACGGCGCGGCGGATCAGCCATTGCTTCATCATGGACGTGCCCGGCCATGGCGACCCGCTGATCATCACCGACGCGGCGGTAAACGTGGCGCCGACCCTCGAGGAGAAGGTCGACATCGTCCAGAACGCCATCGACCTGGCCCACGCGATGGGCGTGGCCGAGCCGCTGGTGGCGATCCTGTCGGCCATGGAGACGGTCAATCCGAAGGTGGCCTCGACGGTCGAGGCGGCGGCGCTGTGCAAGATGGCCGAGCGCGGCCAGATCACCGGCGGCGTGCTGGACGGCCCGTTGGCGCTCGACAACGCCATCGACCCGGAAGCCGCGGCGGTCAAGAAGATCGTCTCGCCGGTGGCCGGCCGCGCCAATGTGCTGGTCGTGCCGGACCTGGAGGCTGGCAACATGCTGGCCAAGAGCCTGTCCTTCCTCGCCGGGGCCGACGCCGCCGGCATCGTGCTGGGCGCGCGGGTGCCGGTGATCCTGACCAGCCGGGCCGACGCCCTGCTGACCCGGCTGGCGTCGTGTGCGGTGGCGGTGCTGGTCGCCGCCTACAAGCGCGCCAATCCCGGCGCGGCGTTCGGCTGAGGGCGGGCGGTGGCTCAACCCGCAAGTCCCGTCCTGGCCGGGCACAAGGCGCTGATCGTCGGCGTCGCCAACGAGCACTCCATCGCCTGGGGTTGCGCCAAGGCCTTCCGCGCGGCCGGCGCCGAGCTGGCGATCACCTGGCTGAACGACAAGGCGCGCGGCTATGTCGAGCCGCTGGCCCAGGAGGTCGAGGCCCAGATCACCGCGCCGCTGGACGTCTCCGTCCCCGGCCAACTGGAGGCGGTGTTCGACCTGGTCCGCGAGCGCTGGGGCCGGCTGGACAGCCTGGTCCACTCCATCGCCTTCGCGCCCAAGGAGGACCTGCAGGGCGGCCTGCTGGACTGCTCGGCCGAGGGCTTCGCCAAGGCGATGGACGTCTCCTGCCACTCGTTCGTGCGGATGGCGAAGCTGGCCGCGCCGCTGATAACCGAGGGCGGGACCCTGTTCGCCATGAGCTACTACGGGGCCGGCCGGGTGGTGCCCAACTACAACGTCATGGGCCCGGTGAAGGCGGCGCTGGAGGCGGCCTGCCGCTACCTGGCCTACGAGCTGGGCGACGCCGGCATCCGGGTGCACGCGATCTCGCCAGGGCCGCTGAAGACGCGCGCCGCCTCGGGCCTGAAAGACTTCGAGCTGATGCTGAACGAGGCGGCCCAGAAGGCCCCGCTGGGCGAGCTGGTCGACGTCGACGACGTGGGCTCGGCCTGCGCCTTCCTGGCCACCGACTACGCCCGCCGGATCACCGGCGGGACCATCTACGTCGACGGCGGCGCCAACATCGTCGCCTAGAGGGCGCAGGAGCGACGACCATGGAAGGACGCATCGCGGTCCTCAACGCCGGCTCCTCGAGCATCAAGTTCGCCCTCTACGAGGCCGGCGGGGGCGACCAGCTGTTCCGCGGCAAGGTCGAGGGCATCGGCGTGAACCCGCGCCTGAATATCTCCGACGGCCAGGGCGAGACCGTCGCCGAGCGCAGCTGGCCGGCTGCGGGCTTCGACCACGCGGCGGCGACCCACGCCCTGCTGGAGACGGCCGTCGAACTGAACCGGCACGTGCCGGTGGCGGGCATCGGCCACCGGGTGGTGCACGGCGGCACCGCCTACGTCGACCCGGTGCGGGTGGATGCGAAGGTGATGACCGACCTCGCCGCCTTGTGCCCGCTGGCCCCGCTGCACCAGCCGCACAACCTGGCCGCCATCCAGGCGATCATGGACGCCGCGCCGCAGATTCCGCAGGTCGCGTGCTTCGACACCGCCTTCCACCGTCGTCAGCCGCACCTGGCCCAGCTCTACGCCCTGCCGCGCGAGATCACCGACGCCGGCGTTCGCCGCTACGGCTTCCACGGCCTGTCCTACGAGTATGTCACGCAGCGCCTGCCCGAGGTCGCGCCCGAGCTGGCGAAGGGCCGGGTGGTGATCGCCCACCTCGGCAACGGGGCCAGCCTGTGCGCGGTGAAGGACAGCCGCAGCGTCGCCAACACCATGGGCTTCACGGCGGTCGAAGGCCTGATGATGGGCACCCGCAGCGGGTCTCTCGACCCCGGCGTGCTGATCTACCTGATGGACCAGTACGGGATGGACGCCCGCGCTCTGGAGGACCTGATCTACAAGCGCTCGGGCCTGCTGGGCGTGTCGGGGGTGTCGTCCGACATGCGCGCGCTGCGGGCGTCCCACGATCCGGCGGCGGCCGAGGCGGTGGCCCTGTTCGTCTACCGGATCGTGCGCGAGATCGGCTCGATGGCCGCCGCGCTGGGCGGCGTCGACGGGCTGATCTTCACCGCCGGCATCGGCGAGAACGACGCCGCCGCGCGGGCCGAGATCGCCGCCGGCTGCGCCTGGCTGGGCGTGGAGCTGGACGCGGCGCGCAACGCCGCCGCGGCGGGACGGATCAGCGGCGCTGGTTCGAAGGTTTCCGCCTGGGTCGTGCCCACCGACGAAGAGCGCATGGTCGCGCGTCACACGTCGGCGGTGCTGGCCCGGGAGCGCTAGGCCATGGGCAAGAAGTCCGGCGACAAGCCGAAGAAGCTCAGCCGCGACGAGTACGAGGCGGAGCTGGAGAAGCTGCAGGTCGAGCTCTGCCACCTGCAGGCCTGGGTGCAGTCGACCGGCGCGCGCGTCGTCATCGTGTTCGAAGGCCGCGACGCCGCCGGCAAGGGCGGGCTGATCAAGGCCATCACCGAACGGGTCAGCCCGCGGGTGTTCCGGGTCGCGGCCCTGCCGGCGCCCTCCGACCGGGAGAAGTCGCAGCTCTTCATCCAGCGCTATCTGCAGTACTTCCCGGCCGCCGGCGAAATCGTGCTGTTCGACCGCAGCTGGTACAACCGCGCCGGCGTCGAATACGTCATGGGCTTCTGCACCGAGAAGCAGCGCGACCGCTTCCTGGAGCTGACGCCCCAGGTCGAGCAGTGGGTGATCGAGTCCGGCATTCAGCTGATCAAGCTGTGGCTGGAGGTCGGCATGGACGAGCAGGAGCGCCGCTTCCAGGCGCGGATCACCGACCCGCTGCGCCAGTGGAAGCTCAGCCCCATGGACCTGAGCGCGTATGAGAAGTGGTACGCCTATTCGAAGGCGCGCGACCGCATGCTGGAGGCCACCGACAAGGACGCGTCGCCCTGGTGGATCCTGCATTCCGACGACAAGAAGCGGGCCCGGCTGAACGGCATCCGCCACATCCTGTCGCTGATCCCCTACGAGAAGCCCAAGCGCGCCGAGGTCGAGCTGCCGAAGCGCTCCAAGAAGGGCGAGTACGACGACGAACTACGCGACCGCCGGTTCGTCGCCGAACGGTACTGAGACGCTCAGGCGCAGGCGGCGCGGGCGCCCGGATCGGTGCGCAGCTGGCGCGGCGACAGGCCGAACCAGCGGCGGCAGCTGCGGGTGAAGGCCGACGGCTCCGCGTAGCCGAGCAGGGCGCTCACCTGGGACAGCGGCAGCTCCGGCTGAGCCAGATAGCGGAGCGCCAGCATCCGCCGCGCGTCGTCGCGCAGGTCCTCGAAACTGGCCCCCTCGTCCTTCAGGCGCCGCTGCAAGGTGCGCGGCTGCATTCCCAGGGCGGCGGCGACCTCGAGGTGCGTGCAGCGGTCGGCGCTGAGCATCCGCTCGGCCAGGGTGCGCACCTGCGCCGCCAGGCGCCCCGCCGGGGCGGGGAAGGTGGCCTCGAGATAGCCGGCGGCGATCTGGTGCAGCTGCGCGTCGCGGCGCGACACTGGCGCTGCGAGGTCCTCGGCGTTCACCACGATCGCGTCTTCCGCCGCCTCGAACCGCACCGGCGCGCCGAAAAAGTCGGCGTAGGTCGCCGTGGTCGGCCGGTGGCGGAACCGCACGTCGAGCGCGCGCAGGCGTCCGTCCGAAAGCATGCCGAGGATGCGTCGCAGCAGACCGACATGGGCCTCGATCGCCTGGCGGTGCGGCCCCAGACGCGGCAGCAGCAGGTTCAGCTTGACCATGACCCGCGTCGGCGTCTCGCCCGGCAGCAGTTCCAGCTGGACGGCAGGCGCGTGGGTGTAGAGGTACTTGTCAGCGCACCGCAGGGCTTCGCCGACGGTGGGCGCGTTTCTGACGGCGACCGCCATCGGCCCGAGCACGTCGATGTCCTGCTCGGCCGCCAGCCGCAGGCCGAAGTCGGGGCAGGCGAGCGTCATGGCCGCCCGCTCCAGGGCGTGCACGAGGGCGCGGTGCGAGATGAAGGCGTGTGGATCGGCCATGCTGGCTGGGTCGATGTGCGCTTCGGCGAGCAGGCGGGCGGGATCGCCGCCGAGCTGTCGGACGAGCTCGTTAAATCCCCGGGCGCAGTCGGCGCGCACCATCAAGCTCATCGCGTTTCCCCCTGCGGGCGAGATGCGACAATAGTCGCTGGCTCGCTGTCGCATGAAGATAACTTTCTGTCGCGCCCCGGCAAGACGCGCCTGCGTCGCCGTAACTAGCCTCCTTCCCTGAGCCCCGTCGGGAATCCGAAGAAGAGCGGGGTCGTCGGGGGAAGACATGACCAGGATGAAGCTGCTGGCCGCGACGGCCAGCGTGTGCGCGCTCGCCGCCGGGGCGGCCTTCGCGCAGGACGGACAGGCGGCGAACGACGGAAGCGCCACGCTCGACGAGATCGTCGTCACCGCCCAGAAGCGCGAACAGACGCTTCAGGACGTGCCGATTTCGGTCGCCGTGGTCTCGGCCGAGGTGCTGCAGGAGCAGGGCGTCCAGAAGCTGCAGGACCTGCAGAGCAAGGTGCCGAACTTCTCGATGACCGAGACCGGCATCGGCACCAACATCGCCATTCGCGGCATCTTCTCGGGCGTCAACCAGGGCTTCGAGCAGTCGGTCGGCATGTACGTGGACGGCATCCACTACGGCCGCGCCCAGCAGACCCGATCCCCGTTCCTGGACGTGCAGCGCGTCGAGGTGCTGCGCGGCCCGCAGTCGATCCTGTTCGGCAAGAACGCCATCGCCGGCGCGATGAACATCGTCTCGGCCGAGCCGAGCTACAATCCGACCGGCTCGCTCTCGGTCGCCTACGATCCGGAGCACGACGACACCGAGACCGTCGGCATGGTGTCGGGGCCGCTGAACGAGCGCATGCGCGTGCGCCTGGCCGGCCGTTATCACCAGGGCGACGGCTACATCCGCAACGCCACCCTCGACCGCGACGAGCCGAAGCGCGAAGACTGGAACTTCCGCGGCACCGCCGCCTTCGACGTCACCGACGATCTGGAACTGACCTTCAAGGCGGAACGGGGCAGCTTCGACGTCGCCGGCCGCAACATGGAGATCTTCGGCGAGAGCCCGTCGACCTCGACCAACCCGCTGTTCGCCGGCAAGACCTACGACCAGATCCTGACCTTCATCGGCGCCATGAGCCCGACGGATCTGGTGGTGGTCGACCCGTCGGTGTCCAACATCACCAAGGACGGCGTCCGCTCGTCGAACGGCGACTACAGCAAGAACGACACCCAGAACTACGTCCTGACCGCCAACTGGGACACCAAGCTCGGCAAATTCACGTCCATCACGGGCCGCAGCAAGTTCCAGTACGACGAGCTGTGCGACTGCGACTTCACCGGCGCGGTGGTGTTCAACGCCGGCCTGCAGGAGAAGTACGACCAGTTCAGCCAGGAGCTGCGCCTGGTGTCGCCGACCGGCGGCGCGTTCGACTACATCGTCGGCGCCTTCTACCAGTCCAGCGACCACGACTACGTCGACCAGATCAACGTGCCGCTGGAATCGGTGCTGGTTCCGGTGATCAACCTGTCGAACCCGGGCGCCGGCACCCTGCTCGGCGGCACGCGCGCCTATCGCGAAGCCGGCGTCGAGACCAAGGTCTATTCGGCCTTCGCCCAGGGCACCTGGCACGCCACCGACGACCTGCGCGTCACCGTCGGCGGCCGCGTGACCCGCGAGGAGAAGTCCGGGGAACGCACCCTGAGCATCCAGAAGCTCGACGGCTCGGCCCTGAGCGGGACGCAGGCGATCGTCGCGCCGATCGTCTACGCCAACGCGTTCAAGGTTTCGTCGACCAACCTGACCTCGATCGCCGCCATGGGCGTTCCGACCTACTCGGCCCAGGCCAGCTTCTTCCTGAGCACGCTCGGGACGCATCCGGTGGCCGGGGACATCGACGCCACCACGTTCAATCCGTCGGTGAACGTGCAGTACGACGTGAACGACGACGTCATGCTGTACGCGTCCTGGACCAAGGGCTCGAAGTCGGGCGGCTTCGACTTCCGCGGCAACAACCGCGGCTTCTACGGCACGATGGCGGACGCCTTCGAGTTCGCGGATGAGAAGGCCACGACCTACGAGACCGGCGCGAAGATGCGGCTCCTGAACGGCCGCGCCGAGTTGAACACGGCCGTCTACTACACCGACATGAAGGACCTGCAGGTCTCGGTGTTCGACGGCGTGTTGGGCTTCGTGGTCGGCAACGCCGACGCCCGCACCTACGGCCTTGAGGCCGACGGCCGCTTCGCGATCACCGACAATCTGACCGCGCGCGGCTCGATCTCGCTGACCGACTTCCAGTTCACCGACCACAAGATGGGCCAGTGCTACCCGGGCCAGACCGTGGACGTGATCAACCCGGTCACCCAACAGTGCGACTACACCGGCAAGACCAACCAACTGGTGGCCGACTGGCAGGGCGCCTTCGCGCTGGACTACGAGCGGGAGATCATGGCGGGCCTCGAGTTCCGCAGCTCGGTCGATATCGCTGCGAACGCCGGCTACTACGCCGCCGCCACGCTCGACCCGGCCCAGGTGCAGGACCCCTACCTTATGACCAACCTGCGCCTCGCGGTCGGCGACACCGGCGGCCGTTGGGAAGTGGCCGTGCTCGGCAAGAACCTTTCCGACGAGCAGGTTCTGCAGTTCGGCGGGGCCACGCCGCTCGCCTACAACACCTTCAAGGCCAACAGCCACTACAACCTGGTCGGCCAGGGCCGCACCGTCACCCTGCAGGCGCGGGTGAAGTTCTGAGTACTTCCTGAGCTGCCCACTCGCCGGCCCGGCCTCGCGCCGGGCCGGCGTCTTTTTTGGCGCGAGTGCTGCGCCGGACCCGCTTTCGCGAGGACGCCCGATGCTCCACGCCCAGCCCTCCCTCGCCGACCTGCAGATCTCGCTGGCCCGCCAGCGGGCGGCGTTCCACACGCAACCGTATCCCTCGCTGGCCCAGCGCCGGGCGGCGCTGAAGCGGCTGCGTGCGGCGATCCGAAAGCACGCCTCGGCGCTGGCCCAGGCCGCCCAGGCCGACTTCGGCTCGCGTGCGACCGCCGAGACCCTGATGCTGGACGTCGCGCCCTCGGTGCTGCACGTCGACCATCTGCTGCGCCGCCTGGGCCGGCTGATGAAGCCGTCGCGCCGCGGGGTGGAGTGGCTGTTCCTGACCAACCGGGCCTGGGTGACCTACCAGCCCAAGGGCGTGGTCGGGATCATGGCCCCCTGGAACTTCCCGATCTACCTGGTGCTCGGCCCGCTGGCGACGGCGCTGGCGGCCGGCAACCGCTGCATGATCAAGACCTCCGAGCACGCGCCCCAGACTTCGCAGGCGCTGAAACAGATGCTGGCGACCTGCTTCGAGCGGGACGAGGTCGCGGTGATCGAAGGCGGCCCGGCGGTGGCCGCCGCCTTCTCGCGCCTGCCCTTCGACCACCTGGTGTTCACCGGCTCGCCGGAGATCGGCCGCCACGTCATGCGCGCCGCCGCCGACAACCTGACCCCGGTCACGCTGGAACTGGGCGGCAAGTCGCCGGCCCTGGTGTCGACGACCGCCGACCTGCGCGTCGCCGCCCGTCGGATCGCGCACGGCAAGACCACCAACGCCGGCCAGGTCTGCGTCGCCCCGGACTACGCCCTGGTCCCCCGCGCCTCGGCCGACGCTTTTGCGAAAATGGCCGTCGCCGCGGCGGACCGGTTCTGCGGCGATGACGAGAACTGCAGCCTGATCCACGACGGCGCCCACGCGCGCCAGCAGGCCCTGATCGAGGACGCTCGCGACAAGGGCGCCACGATCCTGGTCGCGCGGGGTGGGGCGGGGCGGCGCATGCCCCTGCACGTGGTGCTGGGCGTGACCGACGACATGCGCCTGGCCCGCGAGGAGATCTTCGGGCCGATCCTGCCGGTGTTCACCTACGACCGGTTCGAGGAGGCGGTGGCGCGGATCAACATCGGGACCCGGCCTCTGGCGCTCTACTACTTCGGGCACGACCCGGCCGAGCGCGAGACCGTGCTCAAGCGCACCCATTCGGGCGGCGTCACCTTCAACGACTGGGGCTGGCACGTGGTCAACCACGACCTCCCGTTCGGCGGCGTCGGGACCTCGGGCATGGGCAACTACCACGGCGACGAAGGCTTCTGGGAGCTGTCCCACGCCAAGGCGGTGTACGACCAGCACCGGCTGTTCCCGATCGAGCTGTTCCACCCGCCCTACGGCGGCCTGCTGCAGCGGCTGGCGCTATTCGTCATGACGGGGCGCGCCGGTTGATGTCCGTGCGCGCCCGCGAGGCGTAAGATGGTCGCCATGGCGCGCTACACGGTCGACGCCGAAGCCGTCCAGGCCGAGAGCCGCATGGTCGCCCTGCAGACCGCGGTCGCCTTGCTGCGCCTGATCGAGGCCTACCGGGAGATGTTCGGCTCCGACGTCGACCGATTGATGATCCTGCTGGCGGTCGGCGCGATCACCGCCGAGCGGCCGGTGAAGGCCGCGGCTTCGCCGGAGCACTACGTGCGCTTCGGCGTGCCCATCCCCAGCGAGGACATGACCCGCTGCACGGCCCTGTCGATCGCCGCGGCCACCGGCCTGCCGCGCGAGACGGCGCGCCGCAAGACCAAGCAGATGATCGACGACGGGGTGCTGCGCCGCGACGCCCACGTCGGCATCCGGGTCAACGAGCAGATCCTGCAGAGCCCGGAGTTCCGGGCGCTGGTCCAACGCCACGCCGGCGAGATCGCGCGCCTGGCCAACGCTCTGATCGAGCGCGGCGTCTTCGTCGAAAGCTGACGCGCCGGGACTCCCCAAAACGGGTAGCGCCGCCCGCCCGCCCGGCGTTCGCTCTCCTAGCCTCCTCCAAAGACCTGTTCGGGAGGCGGGCTATGGAGTTCGATTATGTCATCGTCGGCGGCGGCTCGGCCGGCTGCGTGCTGGCCAACCGCCTGAGCGCCGATCCGGGCGTCAGCGTCTGCCTGGTCGAGGCGGGCCCCGCCGACACCTCGCCGCTGATCCACACGCCGGCCGGCATCCTCGGCATCCTGCCGACGAAGCACGTGAACTGGGCGTTCAAGACCGCGCCGCAGCCCGGCCTCGGCGGCCGCGTCGGCTATCAACCGCGCGGCAAGACTCTGGGCGGGTCCAGCGCGATCAACGCGATGATCTACATCCGCGGCCACCGCACCGACTACGACGACTGGGCGGCGCTGGGGAACGAAGGCTGGGGCTATGACGACGTCCTGCCTCTGTTCCGCAAGTCGGAGGACTACTTCGGCGGCGCGAACGACTTCCACGGCGCCGGCGGCGAGCTGAGCGTCAGCGCGCTCGACGCCCACCAGGCCACCCACGACTTCGTCGAGGCGGGGCGGGCGGCCGGTCACCGGGTCAACGACGACTTCAACGGCGCCGAGCAGGAGGGCGTCGGCCACTATCACGTGACCATCCGCAAGGGGCGACGTTGCAGCGCCTCGGTCGGCTTCCTGCACCCGATCCGCGAGGTGCGGACCAACCTGACGATTCTGACCGGGGTGCGCGCCACCGGCCTGATCCTGAAAGGCGGAAGGGCGCTCGGCGTGAAGGTTCGGGTGCGGGGACGCACGGCGGCTCTGACCGCGCGCCGCGAGGTCGTTCTGGCGGCCGGCGCCTTCGGTTCGCCGCAGCTGATGCTGCTGTCCGGCATCGGGCCGGAGTCGGAGCTGAAGCCGCACGGCCTCGCCACGCGCCACGCCCTGCCCGGCGTCGGCCGCAACCTGGTCGACCACCCGGACTACATCCTGGCCTACAAGTCGCCGGACCAGAGCCTGATGGGCTATTCGGTCCCCGGCGTGGCGACCATGGCCAAGGGATTCTTCGAATACCAGAAGACCCAGACCGGGCCGCTGGCGACCAACTTCGGCGAGGCCGGCGCCTTCCTGAAGACCGCGCCGTCGCTGTCGCGCCCGGACGTGCAGCTGCACTGGGTGATCGGTATCGTCGACGACCATAACCGCAAGCTGCACCTGGGCCACGGCATGAGCGCCCACGTCTGCGTGCTGCGGCCCAAGAGCCGCGGTTCGGTCGGCCTGCGCTCGGCCGATCCCATGGCCGCGCCGCGCATCGACCCGAACTTCCTCTCGCACGACGACGACGTGGCCACCCTGCTGAAGGGCTACAAGCTGACGCGCGAGATCATGAACGCCGGCCCGCTGACCCGCTACGCCGGGCGCGAGATCTACCAGGCCGGCGACGACCTCGAGCAGCTGATCGGCCTGCTGCGCCGGCGCACCGACAGCATCTACCACCCGGTCGGCACCTGCCGGATGGGCTCGGACGAGTTCGCCGTGGTCGACCAGCGCCTGCGGGTGCACGGCGTGGAGGGGCTGCGGGTGGTCGACGCCTCGATCATGCCGACCCTGGTCGGCGGCAACACCAACGCGCCCACCATCATGATCGCCGAGAAGGGCGCGCAGATGATCGCCGAGGACTGGGCCGCCTGATGGCCCTGCGGTCCCGACTTCCGGCTCGGGACCGCGCCCGCTTCCGCCATGACCGTCGCGGCCGGCCCGACCTCGGGCCGGCGGCGCGGCCGCATGCCTTTCGCCCAGCCCAGGGGGACCCGCCTTGCACCTGAAATCCGCCGCTCTCGCCCTTCTCGCCGCCGTGGCGGCCACCACCGTCCAGGCCGGGGAGACCGCGCCCGCCGACGCCTCAGCCGCCACCCGGGCGGCCAACGCCGTCCTGCTGGACCGGCTGCCGTTCGCGGACAAGCGTGACTTCGAGGACGCCGCCCGCGGCTTCCTGGGCAGCGTGCCGGGCGGCGAGATCCGGGCCGCCGACGGGCGCGTGCTGTGGAGCCAGCAGCAGTTCGATTTCCTGAAGGACGAGACCGCCCCGGCCACGGTGAACCCCAGCCTGTGGCGCCAGGCGCGGCTGAACACCATCCACGGCCTCTTCAAGGTCACCGACCGGGTCTACCAGGTGCGCGGTCTGGACGTGGCCAACATGACCATCGTCGAGGGCGACACCGGCCTGATCGTCATCGACGCCCTGACCATCCCCGAGGCGGCCAAGGCGGGCCTGGAGCTCTACTACGCCCACCGTCCGCGCAAGCCGGTGGTCGCGGTGATCTACACCCACGCCCACGCCGACCATTTCGGGGGCGTGCGCGGCCTGATCTCCGACGCCGACGTGGCGGCAGGGCGGGCGGTCGTGATCGCCCCTGACGGCTTCATGGCGCACGCCACGGCCGAGAACGTGCTGGCCGGCAACGCCATGAGCCGCCGCGCCCAGTACCAGTTCGGACCGCTCCTGCCGCCGGGCGAACGCGGCCTGGTCGACACCGGTCTGGGCAAGACCGTGTCACGCGGCGCGCCCGGCCTGATCGCCCCGACCGACGTCATCACCCGGCCGATCGACACCCGCCGCGTGGACGGCGTCGATATCGAGTTCCAGCTCGCGCCCGGCTCGGAATCGCCAGCCGAGATGCACCTCTACTTCCCGCAGTTCCGGGTGCTGGACATGGCGGAGAACGCGACCCGCACCATGCACAACCTCTACACCCTGCGCGGGGCCGAGGTGCGCGACGGCTCGGCCTGGTCGCGCTATCTCGGCGAGGCGCTGCAGCGCTACGGCGACCGCACCGACGTGCTGATCGCCCAGCATCACTGGCCGACCTTCGATCCGGCCCTCGCGCGCGAACTGCTGGCGAACCAGCGGGACCTCTACAAGTACACCAACGATCAGGCGCTGCGGCTCGCCAACCAGGGCCTGAAGCCCGCCGACATCTCCGCGGCTCTGAAGCCGCCGCCGGGGCTGGAACAGGACTGGGCCACGCACGGCTACTACGGCACGCTCAGCCACAACGCCAAGGCCGTCTACCAGAAGTACCTCGGCTGGTACGACGCCAACCCGGCCAACCTCGACCCGCTGCCGACCGTCGAGCAGGCGAAGAAGACGATCGCCTACATGGGCGGGGCCAAGGCGGTGCTGAAGCGGGCGCGGGAAGACTACGCCAGGGGCGAGTACCGCTGGGTGGCGCAGGTGACGAGCCAGCTGGTGTTCGCCGATCCGACCGACCGAGCGGCCCGCGAGCTGGGCGCGGCGGCCCTGGAGCAGCTGGGCTACCAGTCGGAATCCGCCATCTGGCGCAACGCCTACCTGACCGGGGCTCAGGAGCTGCGCCAGGGCGCGCCGAAGGCGGCGGGAATCACCACCCTGTCGGCGGACGTGCTGAAGGGGGTCGACCTGCCGACCTTCTTCGACTTCCTGGGCGTGCGCCTGAACGGCGAGCGGGCGGCCGGCAAGCGTCTGGTGATGAACTGGACCTTCGCCGACCGGAACGAGACCTACGTGCTGAACCTGGAGCACGCCGCCCTGACCTGGCTGAAGACCGCGCCTGACCCGCGTGCCGACGTGACCCTCACCCTGGACCGGCCGACCCTGGACGCCGTCACCCTGAAACAGCTCACCCTGCCGCAGGCGCTGGCGTCGGGGCGCGTGAAGGTGCAGGGCGACCCGCGCCGCCTGACCGAGTTCCTGGGCCTCCTGGACGACTTCTCGCCGACCTTCCCGATCATCGAGCCGCCCGCGGCGCCCTGAGGGCGTCGCGGAACGCTGCGGGATTCGGGCCGTTCAAGGCCGAAAGGATCCCGGCGATGCGTACCGAAGAATCAAAGCCTCCGCCCCGCGCCGGACCGCTGCGCGCGGTGGCCACGCCCTGCGAGCTGCAGGCCGACATCGACTGCGGCCTGACCGGCGAGAAGGTCGCGGCGTTCGATCCCGCGGCCTCGCCGCTGGGCACGGACGAGGAGGCGGGCGGCACGCCGGCGTCTGCGGAATTGCTGGGAGAGGAGCGCCGTCGGGCGCGAATCTCGATCGACCTGGCCGATCCTTCGCGTGCGGCGATCGAGCCGGCGAAGCGGCGAGGCGTGAGCCCCGCCATCGTGATCGCGGCGGCCGCGCTGGCCCTAGGCGCGGCGGCGGCCGTGGCGATGTTGGGCTGAGGAGCGCGCAAGCAAAAAGGCCGGCGTCGCCGCCGGCCTTTTCTCAGCCCCTATAGCCCCTCGGCTCAGGCGGTCGCCTGCGCGAGCTTGGCTTTGATCTGGCGCTTCAGGCGCAGCGCGCGCTGCGACAGATCTTCGTCCTTGGCCTTGACCAGGAAGGCGTCGAGCCCGCCCTTGAAGTCCAGGGTGCGCAGAGCCGCGTTGGTGATCCGCAGGCGGTAGGACTGGCCCAGCGCTTCGGATTGCAGCGCGGTTTCGCGCAGCGACGGCAGGAACCGGCGCTTGGTCTTGATGTTCGAGTGGCTCACGTTGTGGCCGACCATGGGGCCGACGCCCGTGAGTTCGCAACGGCGCGACATGGCGAAAAACCTTCCGCGGAAAAGACAGTGCGCACGGAGAACGGGTCCCCCGCGCGAGAGGGCGGCTTATAGGCCGGGGCCTTCGTCGGCGTCAAGCCTCGCACCAACCGTTTCCCGCCCTGCGCGAACGCCGCAGACCCAGGGTCTCTGGGCGAGCCCGCGGCGTGACTATATAGTCGTTAACCCAGCCCCTGACGGCAGCAGCCGAGTGTGAGGAACCGCCCATGAATCGCGTTCGATTCCGCGCCCTGGCCCTAGCCGCGACGGCGCTCGCCCTTCCGCTGATCGCGGGTCCCGCCGCCTCGCGGGCCCAGGCCAAGCCGTCCGGCGTGCTGCCCGGCTACTGGGAATATCAGGCCAGGGTCGCGATCATCCCGGTCTCGAAGGAATACAAGTGCCTGAAGGCCGACGAGATCGACAACTTCCTCTTCAATCCCTGCACCCGCCACTACAAGTGCACCTATCCGGTGAAGGAGGTCGGCGACGGTAAGGTGAAGCTGGACGGGACCTGGACCGACAAGAAGGGCCGTGAGGCCAAGGTGAAGGCGGACGGCACCTACACCCCGACCCAGGTGAAGCTGAAGGCCAACGTGAAGACCATCCACGGCCTGGGCGTGGCAGGCTCGATCACCGCCAAGCGGATCAGCGACACCTGCCCGCCGCCCGGCGCCGAGAAAAAGTAAGCCTGCGCCGGAGCGCGCAAACAAAAACGCCCGGCCTTTCGGCCGGGCGTTTCGCATTTCAGGCTGCAGGAGCCGCTCAGGCGGCCTTGGTCAGCGACTTGGTCAGCATGGCCACCGCGGCGTCGCGGTCGATGCGCTCGATGGCGGCGACTTCGCGGGCCATGCGGTCCAGGGCCGATTCGTAGAGCTGACGCTCCGAATAGGACTGTTCCGGCTGGTTCTCCGCGCGGTGCAGGTCGCGCACCACTTCGGCGATCGAGATCAGGTCGCCGGAGTTGATCTTGGCTTCGTACTCCTGGGCGCGGCGCGACCACATGGTGCGCTTCACCCGGGCGCGGCCCTTCAGGGTGGTCAGGGCCTTCGACACCACGTCTTCCGCGGCCAGCGGGCGCAGGCCCGCGGTCTTGGCTTTCTTGGTCGGAACGCGCAGGGTCATCTTCTCGTGGTCGAAGGTGATGACGTACACCTCCAGCGACATGCCGGCGACTTCCTGGGTCTCGACGCCGGCCACGTGGCCCACGCCGTGGGCCGGGTAAACGACGTGGTCACCCACCTTGAAGTCCAGACCGGTCGGCTTGATCGACATACCTGCAATGTCCTTTCGGAGGCGCGCGACGTGCGGAAGTCCCGTCTTCGGCGCCGATCCGACGCCGGCGCGGCCCGGTCAGGGGCCGTCCCGGCGCGGTTCTGAACGCTGGTTCGAGAATCCCGACCTTTGCCGATGGCGCGCCTTTATGAGCGACAGCTCTCATTCATGAACGCGGGCGGCCCGCTTTGCGCGTGAGCCGCCCGACTGTTTTTGACGGTATCACGAAAAGACGCCGAAATAAAGGCTCGCCCCGTTTGGCCGAGGTTTAGGAGCCCTTGCCGGGGTTCGAGCTGAAGTATTTCTCGAACTTCTCGGTCTCGCGTTCGAACTCGGCCGCGTCGGCCGGCGGCTCGCCCTTGTGGGTGATGTTCGGCCAAACCTTGGCGTAGGTGGCGTTCACTTGCAGCCACTTGCCGTCCGGCTCGTCTTCGGTGTCCGGCTTGATGGCGTCGACCGGGCATTCAGGCTCGCAGACACCGCAATCGATGCATTCGTCCGGGTTGATGACCAGGAAGTTCTCGCCTTCGTAGAAGCAGTCGACAGGACAGACTTCCACGCAGTCCATGAACTTACATTTCACGCACGGGTCGGTGACGATGTAGGTCATCGAAACACTCTAGATACGTCGCTGGCGGCGGACGGGAGAGAAGCGCGGCTTCGCGCGGCGCGCAATTTGATCCCCGAAGGCCCGATGTCAACCGCCCGATTCGGCGACGAAGTCTGCGGCCTTCACTTCGGGGGAAGGCGCGTCGAGGTCGCTGTAGAGGGTGCGGGCCTCGCTGGCGGGGCCGCGGCGCTCGCCGCACGATTCGATTCGCACCGCCACCAGCCGCCCGCCGACCGCGAACACCAGGGCGTCGCCCGGGCGCACCGTGCGCGAGGGCTTGTCCAGGCGCGCCTCGCGATCGCAGGCGCGGCCTTCGGCGCGGGTCAGGCGCACGCGGCCCGCCTCGACGAAGGCGGCCGCGAGGCCTCGTGTCTTGAAGAAGCGCGCGCGCCACAGCCAGACGTCGACGCGGCAGGTCTCGCCGGCTTCGGCGGTCATGCGGAGGCCCTGGGTTTGGCCGGGCGGCGCGGGCGGCGCCGGCGCTTGGGCTCGGCCGGCCTCAGCGCGGCCAGGGCGGCGAAGGGCGAATCCTTGGGCGGCGGCGCGGCCTTGGCCGGGGCCTTCGCCTGACG
>NZ_JAAIVC010000190.1 GCF_010975005.1 Caulobacter sp. 17J65-9
GTGCGGTCCAGGATGCGGGTGGCCGCCACCGGGTCGCCCAGCGCGATCAGGGCGCGCACCCGCAGCGCAGCCAGGCTGGTGTCGGCGCCGGCGCCTTCCGGCGCGCCCGCGCCGGTGGCCAGCACCCGCCGGCCGAGTTCGGCCAGGGCGGGGTTGAGCGGCTTCTGACCGAGGTCGGTCAGCACGTTGCGGGCGAGGTCGGCGGAGGCGCCGCGCCAGATGTCCGTGCCCAGGCCCGTGTCGGCCCCTGGCGGCGACCACAGGTCCAGGGCGGCCAGGCTCTGGCTCTGCACCTGAGCGGCGGCGGGCAGGGCGAACGTCAGCAGAGCGGCAGCCGAAACGCTGGATAGAATCTGTCGCGTTCGTGTAAAGGCGAACAGGTTCATGAACGATCCTCTCGACGCGCCGCGTGCCACTTCCCAGCCCGGATCACCGCCCCCGGCGGTCGATCCCGAGCTTTGCCGCCGCACCATAGCGCTGGTCGGGCTGATGGGCGTGGGAAAAACAACCGTAGGGCGTCGCCTGGCCAAGGTTTTGAGCCTGCCCTTCCGCGACGCCGACGTCGAGATCGAGAAGGCGGCCGGCCGCAGCGTCTCCGACATCTTCGCCGACCTGGGCGAGCCGGAGTTCCGGGCCGGCGAGCACCGGGTGATCGCCCGCCTGCTGAACGGCCCGCCGCAGGTGCTGGCGACCGGCGGCGGCGCCTTCATGCACGCGAAGACCCGCGCCGTTCTGCACGAGAAGGCGATCACCGTCTGGCTGAAGACGGACCTGGAGATCCTGGCTCGGCGCGTGACGCGCAAGGACACGCGCCCGCTGCTGCGCGGCAAGGACCCGCTGGCGGTGCTCAAGGCCCAGGCCGAGGCGCGCTATCCGCTCTACGCCGAGGCCGACCTGATCGTGGACACCGGCGACGGCTCGCACGCCCGCGCGGTCGAGGCGGTGATGTCGGCCCTGAAGCTGCATATCCGGGGGGCGGCGTGAGAACGATCGCGGTGTCGGGCGAGGGCTTCCGGCCCTACGAGGTCATGGCGGGGCCCGGCCTGATCGCCCGCGCCGGCCAGCTGATCCGCCCGTTCGTCCGCGGCGGGCGCGTGGCGGTGGTGGCCGACGAGACGGTGGCCGGCCTCTATGGCGCCGCCGTCGTGCAGGCCCTGACCGACGCCGGCCTGCAGGCCAGCCTGGTGACCGTGCCGCCGGGCGAGGGCTCCAAGTCCTTCGCCGAGCTGGAGCGCCTGTGCGACCGGCTGCTGGCGCTGGGCCTGGACCGCAAGGACCTGGTCGTGGCCTTGGGCGGCGGGGTGATCGGCGACCTGGCCGGCTTCGCGGCGGCGATCTACATGCGCGGCGTCGACGTCGTGCAGATCCCGACCTCGCTTTTGGCCCAGGTCGACTCCTCGGTCGGCGGCAAGACCGCCATCGACACCCCGCGTGGCAAGAACCTGATCGGCGCCTTCTGGCAGCCGCGCCTGGTGCTGGCCGACCTCGACGTGCTGTCGACCCTTCCGGAACGCGAACTGAAGGCCGGCTGGGCCGAGGTGGTGAAGTACGGCCTGTTGGGCGACGCGGCGTTCTTTGATCGGCTGGAGGCCGGGGGGCTCGGTGGCGACCTGGCCCACGCCGTGGCCCGCTCGGTCGAGATGAAGGCCGAGATCGTGGCCGAGGATCCGCGCGAGACCGGCCGCAGGGCCCTGCTGAACCTCGGGCACACCTTCGCCCACGCGCTTGAGGCGGAGGCCGGCTTCGACGGCTCGCTGCTGCACGGCGAGGCAGTGGCGATCGGCATGGCCCAGGCCTTCCGGCTGTCGGCGCGGCTGGGCCTCTGCCCTGAGGCGGACGCCCGCCGGGCCGAGGCGGCGCTGGCCGCCGCCGGCCTGCCGACCACGATGGCTCAGGTCGGCGGCGCGCCGTTCGCGGCCGAGCGCCTGCTCGACCACATGGCCCGCGACAAGAAGGCGGAGGGCGGCGAGCTGGTCCTGGTGCTGGCGCGGCGGATCGGCGAGGCCTTCGTGGCCCGCGGCGTCGAGCGCGCGGCCGTGCGCGACTTCCTGATCGCCGAGGGCGCGCGGCCGTGATCGCCGGGGCCCTGGTCGTCCTGGCGGTGACCCTGGTGGTCCTGCTCGCCGTCTCCGCCCTGATCTCGGCGGCGGAGACCTCCATGATCGCGTCGAGCCGCGGGCGCATGCATCAGCTGGAGCGCGAGGGCGACCGGGCCGCCCGTCGGGTCAACCGGCTGAACGACGACCGGGAGACCATGATCGGGGCGATCCTGCTCTCCAACAACGCGGTCATCATCCTGTCGTCGGCCCTGACCACGGCGGTGCTGTCGCGCGCCTTCCCGGGCGCGTGGGGCGTGGTGCTGTCCACCGCGGTGGTGACCGTGCTGATCGTGGTGTTCTCGGAGATCCTGCCGAAGACCATCGCGCTGACCCGCGCCGACGACGTGGCGCGCACCCTGTCGTGGCCGACCGTGTGGATCGTGCGCGTGTTCGGGCCGCTGGCCTGGGGCGCCCAGTGGGTGGTGCGCCATACCCTGCGGCCCTTCGGCGTGCGCCTGTCGATGGAGACCGACGTGCTGGCCGCCCACGAGGAGATCCGCGGCGCGGTCGAATACCACCACTCCGAAGGCACGGTGGAGGCCAGCGACCGGGACATGTTCCGCGGCGTGCTCGACCTTGGCGAACGGACCGTCGAGCAGATCATGGTCCACCGCAAGAACATCGCCACCCTGTGCGCGGACCTGCCCGCCGCCGAGCTGGTCGAGGAGGCGCTGGAGATCGGCCACACCCGCATCCCGCTGTGGCGCGACAACCCGGAGAACATCGTGGGCGTGCTGCACGCCCGCGACCTGATGGCGGCGGTGACCCGCGCCGGCGGCGACCTGTCGGGCCTGGACGTGCCGGCCATCGCGCGCGAGCCCTGGTTCGTGCCCGAGACCACCAACCTGAAGGACCAGCTGAACCTGTTCCTGAAGAAGCGCAGCCACTTCGCCCTGGTGGTCGACGAGTACGGCGGCCTGCAGGGCCTGGTGACCCTGGAGGACATCCTCGAGGAGATCGTCGGCGAGATCGAGGACGAGCACGACTTCGCCGTCCAGGGCGTGCGCAAGCAGGCCGACGGCTCGGTGCACGTGGACGGCGTCGTGCCGATCCGCGACCTGAACCGCGCCATGGACTGGGACCTGCCCGACGAGGACGCGGTGACCATCGCCGGCCTGGTCATCCACGAGGCCCAGACCATTCCGGAGCCCGGCCAGACCTTCATCTTCCACGGCCACCGGTTCCAGGTCCTGCGCCGCCAGCGCAACCAGATCACCGCTCTGCGCGTGTCCGCGCCGCTGGAAGGCGACGAGCAGGCCTGAGGCGCAACAATCCGGCGCCGAAGTTCATTCGCGCCGACCGTCTTCAGACGGCAAAGGTGGCGCCCTCTCCGGGGGTGACCATGCATCTGACCGCCCGGCCGTTGTCCGGCCGTTTCGTCCGTCTCGAACCCTATTCCGAAGACCTGAAGGCCGAGGTGCGCTCAGCCCTCGACCAGGACGCCGAGGCCTGGTCGATCATGTCGGTCACCGCCTATGGCGAAGGCTTCGAGACCTGGTGGTCCGACGCCATGGCCGGCCTGGCGTCCGGCAAGCGCATCCCCTTCGCCGTGCGCCGGCTGTCGGACGGCAAGATCGTAGGCACCACCAGCTTCCACGACCCGCGCGCGGGTCACCGCGGGGTGGAGATCGGCTACACCTTCTACGCGCCGGAGGCGCGCTCCGGTCCGGTCAATCCGGAGGCCAAGCTCCTGCTGCTGCAGGAAGCCTTCGGCGAGGGCGCGCTTCGGGTCGAGTTCTTCGTCGACAGCCGCAACGCCCGCAGCCAGGCGGCGGTGACCAAGCTGGGGGCGGTGCGCGAGGGCGTGCTGCGCGCCCACAAGGTCACCTACACCGGCCATATCCGCGACACGGTGGTGTTCTCGATCACCGCGCCGGAGTGGCCCGCCGTGCGCGAACGGCTGGAAGCGCGGCTCGCCTAGGCCCAGGGCGCGACCAGGCCCTCGGCCTCGCGCAGGCGGTTGTGGATGGCGGTCGAGGCGATGACCGCGTCGGCCATGGCCACGACGATCTGGTTCAGCCCCTTCACCAGGTCGCCGGCGGCGTAGAGCCCCGGCACGGAGGTCTGCTGGTGGGCGTCGACCTCCAGGCAGCCCTCGAGGTTGGTGCGGGCGCCGATCTTCTCGGCCAGCAGGCTCTGGGGCGTGGCGCCGAGCGCCGAATAGACCGTGTCGAACACGTGCCTGTGGCCGGCCGAGCTGAACGCGACGATGCGGTCGCCCTCCAGTTCGACCGCGTCGATCGGGGTGTCGATCACGGCGATGCCGTGCCTGGCCAGGCAGGCGCGGTGCTCGGGCTTCAGGTTGGCCGGCGCGCCGACGTGCAGCAGGGTCAGCCGGTCGGTGTAGGTCTTCAGGAACAGGGCCTCGCGCGCGCCCTTCTCGCCGGCCCCGAACACGCCCACGCGGCTGTCGATGGTCTCGTAGGCGTCGCAGATCGGGCAGATGCGGATCAGACCGCGCTGCACCGCGCCGAACACTCCGGGCAGGTCCGGCTCGTTGTCCTTCACCCCTGTGGCCAGCAGCACGGTGCGCGCGTGCAGCGTCTCCGCGTCGAGCGCAACGGCGAAACCGCCGTCCTCGATCGCCAGCGCCTCGACCCGCGCCTCGCGCAGCTCCGCCCCATGTCGGCGCGCCTGGGCGGCGATGCCGGCCAAGAGGTCCGGGCCTTCGATACCGTCGGGATAGCCCGGCAGGTTGCGGGTGCGCGGGATCCAGGCGGCGCGAGGCGAGCCGTCGTGGACCAGCACGAAGCGCCGGCGAAAGCGGGCCAGATACACCGCCGCGCTCAGGCCCGCCGGCCCGGCGCCGATCACCACGCAGTCCAGCGGATTGGCAGTGTCAGCCGCGTCCATCCGGCTTGAACGAGCCGCGCGGTCGCCGGTTCGCTTCTAGGACGCGGCCTCCGCCTTGGCGGGCTTGCGTCGGGCGCGGAAGAAGTCGCGCAACAGGGTCGCGCTCTCGGCGCCCAGCACGCCGGCCTCGATCTCGGGGCGCCAGTGGCAGGTCTTCTGCTCGAAGAAGCGCGGGCCGTGCGCCACGGCGCCGCCCTTCGGGTCCTCGGCCCCGTAGACCACGCGGCCGATGCGCGCATGGCTGATGGCGCCGGCGCACATGGCGCAGGGCTCCAGGGTGACGACCAGGGTCAGGCCCGTCAGCCGGTAGTTTCCAAGCCTTTGCGCGGCCTCGCGCATGACCAGGATCTCGGCGTGGGCGGTCGGGTCGGAGCGTGAAATGGGGGCGTTGCCGGCCCGGGCCAGCACCTCGCCGGTGGCCGGATCGACCAGCACGGCGCCGATCGGCGCCTCGCCTTTGTCGGCGGCGGCTTGCGCTTCTTCCAGCGCTATGCGCATCAGAGCCCGATCATGGTCCGTCATACCCGCGAAAGCGGCGCGAAGTCCCGCGCCGGTCAAGAAAAATCCGCCACGCCGGCCGCGCCGAGGCCCGAGCGCGTCGCCAAGGCCCTCGCTCGCGCCGGCATCGCCTCGCGCCGCGAGGTCGAGCGCCTCATCAGCCTGGGCAAGGTGGCCGTGAACGGCCGCATCCTGGAAAGCCCCGCGGTGCTGGTCACCCGCGACGACGTGCTGACCGTCGAAGGCAAGGTGGTCAACGAGCCCGAGCCGACCCGCCTGTGGCGCTACCACAAGCCCGTCGGCCTGGTGACCACGCACAAGGACCCCGAAGGCCGCCCGACCGTGTTCGAGCACCTGCCCGAGGGCCTGCCGCGCGTGCTGTCCGTCGGCCGCCTCGACCTGAATTCCGAAGGCCTGCTGCTGCTGACCAACGACGGCGAGCTGGCCCGCGCGCTGGAGATGCCGGCGACCGGCTGGCCGCGCCGCTACCGCGTGCGCGCCCTGGGCAGCATCACCCAGCAGAAGCTGGACCGCCTGCAGGAAGGCATCAGCGTCGACGGCGTCCACTACGGCTCGATCGACGCCAAGCTGGACAAGGTCAAGGAAGGCGAGCGCGGGGCCAACGTCTGGATCACCGTGACCCTGACCGAGGGCAAGAACCGCGAAATCCGTAAGGTGTTCGAGGCGCTGGGCCTGAAGGTCAACCGCCTGATGCGCCTGGCCTACGGCCCGTTCCAGCTGGGCACGCTGGAGGACGGCGCGGCCGAGGAAGTCGGCCCGCGCGTGATCCGCGAGCTGCTGGCCGACTTCATCGCCCCGGAAAACCTGCCGACCGGCGACCGCACCACCGGCCCGTTGGCCGCGCCCGGCCGTCGTCCGGCCGGCGGCAAGGCCGCCGCGCGCCTGGCCACCGGCAACGCCCTGGCCGACCCGACCCGCAAGCCCTCGCGCGTGCGCGCCCAGGC
>NZ_JAAIVC010000191.1 GCF_010975005.1 Caulobacter sp. 17J65-9
GGCCAGAACATCCTGGGCGGCGGCGGGACCGGCTGCGGCCAGCAGCAATCCCGCCAGGGCGCCGCGGCGAAGGGCTTCGGCGCGCACGGCTAGGGCCTTTCCGGCAGGAAGCTCTGCTTCACGGCCGCCAGCAGCGGATTGGTCTGGGACTCCGGCAGCCAGCCGTAGTCGATGGTCCACAGGATGACGCCGCCGACGCCGGTCGAGCGCACCCACGCGCCCTTGGCGGCGATGGACTGCTCGTCCTCGTAGGACAGGAATCCGGCCGGCGGCGAGGTTGGGTCGATCGCCGGCACGTAGCCGCCGCTGCCGTAGCTGCGATAGACCGACTGCGCCTCTTCGTCCCAGCGGCGCACGCCGTGGCTGAGATAGCCCTTCTCGACCAGCACGCGGTAGCTCAGCGACGAGTCGTCGAAGACCCAGATGTTGTTGCCTTCGGTCGGCTGGCGCGGCCCGGTGATGCCCGGGCCGAAGTAGATGCCGTAGAAGCCGATGCCGACGCCGATCTTGCTGCGCGGCACGCCGGTGGCGACGTAGGCGGCGATGCTGGTGTCCAGGTCGTAGGGCGTGGTGCCGGTCGCCCCGAAGATCGGGCTGCTGAACCAGGAATCCCAGCCGCCGCCGTTGAAGGTGGTGCCGACGCCGTAGCTCATCAGATTGTACTGATCGACCGCGTTGGCGACGTCGGCCTGCCATTGCTCGACCTTGCCGCCCGGCTCCAGGAAATTGATGCTGACCGCATAGCCCGGGAAGGTGATCAGCATCTGTCGGCCCGCCCCCGTATAGCGCGGACGCGTCGCCGCTTCCTGGCGCAGGTCGGCGATCAGCGCCTTCAGGCGCCGACGCGCCTCCTCGGCCGTGACGTGCAGGCCGGGGGCGCCTTCGAGCTTGTCCTCCCAGTCGAGATCGACGCCGTCGTAGTCGTGCGCGACCAGGTAATCGACCAGGTTGCGCACGAAGGTCGGGCGCACGGCGTCGGTGGTGGAGAGCAGGAAGCCTTCCCCGTCGCCCATGCCGCCGATCATCAGCAGCGCCTTGGTGTCCTGATCGTGTGCCTTCTTGATCAGGTAGTCCTCGACGCTGCGCACGCCGTCCGGCGACAGGCCCGCGTCGTGGGAATTCCCGCCGCCCTTGACCACCTCGCCCGGCGCGCCGTCCAGGGTGCCGCCGCCGGGCGCCACGCGTCCGAACACGAAGTGGGTCATGGCGGTCATGTCCACGTGCTCGGGCGGATAGCTGCTCCAGTACCAGCCGGCGTAGTAGCCGGTGACCCAGGGCGTGGGCGGGACCGCGGTCACGGTGACGGTCGCCACCGCCGTGCGGGTCGGATCGGCGACGCTTGCGGCGACCACGTGATAGGCGCCCGCCGCGGCCGGCGCGGAATACAGGCCGCTCGCCGAGACCTGGCCGCCGGCCGCGCCTTCCCGGACCGACCAGGTGCACCCGGTCGTGCTCGAGCCGGTCACGGTGCACGCGAACTGGATCGAGCCCGACGGCCCGAGCGTGATCGTCGCCGGGGAGACGGCGACCTGTACGTTGGCCGGCGGCGGGGTCCCGCCGCCGGACGAGCCGCCCCCGCCGCCGCAGGCCGCGAGCAGCAGTAAGACTCCCAAAAGGGCGAAGCGGCGCAGATTCATGGGGCGGACCGGGAGGCGCAGAGGTCCCACACGCGGGACACGCGAAGGCTAGGAGCGCGCCCCTCGGTTGTCGTCCGCCTTCACCGCGCCAGCGGGCGCCTTCATCGCAAAGCCGCGCCAAGGGCGGAACCATGGTCGCCCGCCCGCGCAGCCTTTGCTTCCGCCATACGTTTTCCTGAGGATCCGAAAGGGCGGCGACGGGGGCGATCGCCAAGGCGCGCCGGAGCGGCGCGCGAGAGACCGCCATGAGCATCCGCCTGATCCTGACCGCCGCCGGCGCCCTGGCCGGGGCCGCGGTCCTGGCCGGCTGCGCCGACTATCCCTACAGCTACGGCTATGCGTACGGCCATCCGGCGTACGGTTACGGCTATCCCGGCTACGGCTACGCGCCGTACGGCTACGGCTATGGCCCGTACTACGGCCCCTACTACGGCTATCCCTATTTCGGCCCGCCGGTCTTCTTCGGCTTCAGCCACGAGGAGCATCAAGGACACCACGAGGGCATGATGCACGGGCCGCCGATGCACGGACCGCCTCCGATGACGCCAGGCCCCATGCATGGGCCGCCCGGCCACCGGCCGTAGCGCGCGGGCGAATACACTCCCTCACTAGTGAGTGAAAATTGACTCGCCGGGGACATCCGCTCCATCGTGGCCCTTCCAGCCGCTGGGGAGGGCGCGATGGGTTTGGGGGATGTCGGGCGCCGGGCCGTGCTGGCCGGGGGCGCGGCCCTGTCGGCGGCGCCGGCGATCGCCGCGTCGGGTTCGGGGCGCAAGCGGCGGGTCGCGCCGGCGGGGTTCCTGTGGGGGACCGCGATCTCCAGCTACCAGAGCGAGGGCGGCAACACGAACAGCGACGCCTGGCTGATGGAGCACCTGCAGCCCTCCATGTTCAAGGAGCCCTCCGGCGACGCCTGCGACAGCTACCATCGCTACGCCGAGGACTTCGCCATCGCCGGCGGGCTGGGCTTCAACTGTCACCGGTTCGGGGTGGAGTGGTCCCGCATCGAGCCGGCCGAGGGCGTGTTCTCCAACGCCGCGCTGGATCACTACGCGCGCATGCTGGAGGCCTGTCGGGCGCGCGGCCTGTCGCCGATGATCACCCTGAACCACTTCACCACGCCGCTGTGGTTCGCCAGGCGCGGCGGGTTCGAGGTCGCCGACGCGCCGGAGATCTTCGCCCGCTACTGCGCCCGGGTGGTCGAGCGGCTGGGCGGGCTGATCGACCGGGTGACGACCTTCAACGAGGCCAACATCCGCCTGCTGGTCGACCTGATGCCGGGCTTCAGCCAGGCCCTGCCGGGCGTGAAGGCGGCGATCGCCGCCGCGGCGCAGGCGACCAATTCGCCGCGCTTCTCACGCCTGGCCTATGCGGATCCGAAGGTCGCCTCCCCGATCATGCAGGCGGCGCACCGGCGGGCCTACGAGGCCATCAAAACCGTGCGGCCCGAGCTGCCCGTCGGCATCACCCTGACCACCCAGGACGTGCAGGCCGAGAGCGAGGCGCTGGTCGAGCGCTATCGCGGCCTGCTGTACGGCGACTGGATCGAGGTGGCGAACAGCCACGCCGACTTCTTCGGCGTGCAGACCTACACCCGGCTGCGGTTCGACGAGACCGGCATGCTGGCGCCGCCGCCGGGCGCGGAGCTGACCCTGTCGGGCTACGAGTTCTATCCGCAGGCCCTGGCGAACACGATCCGCTGGGCCCACGCGGCGATCGGCAAGCCGATCTTCGTCACCGAAAGCGGCGTGGCGACCCACGACGACGCGCGCCGCATCGCCTTCATCGACGCCGCCCTGGACGGCCTGGGCGCCTGCCTGGACGAAGGCGTACCGGTGCACAGCTACCTGTACTGGTCGCTGCTCGACAATTTCGAATGGACGGCCGGCTACGGCGTGCCGTTCGGCCTGGTCGCCGTCGACCGCACGAGCTTCAAGCGCACGCCGCGCCCCAGCGCCCTGCACCTGGGCCGGCGCGCGCGGGCGAACGTGATCTAGGTCGTCGGTTTCGGCGGCGCCGGCGGCTGCGGCGGCGGGACCGGGACGGCGGCCTCGCCGTCGGCGTGCGGGACCTGGGTCGTGCCCAGCCCGCCGTGCACCACCGGCTTGGTGAACACCGAGCGCCACGGCAGCAGGGTGTAGACCTGCGGCCCGCGCTTTCTGAGCATGCGGTTCAGCGAGCCGGCGTAGGCGGCGGTGGCGTCGGCGGTCTGCTGGTCGCCGCGCAGGATGTAGGGCGTGACCAGGATCAGCAGCTCGACCTTGGTGCCCGACACGGAGTCCGAGCGGGCCAGGAAGCCCAGGCCGGGAATGTCCTTCAGCAGCGGCACGCCGCGCTGGTCGCGCGAATAGTTGTCCTGGATCAGCCCGCCGATCACCGCCGTCATGCCCTCGCGCAGCGACAGCCGGCTGGTGACGCTGCGGTTCAGGATCAGCGGGCTGTCGATGGCCGAGGTGCGGTTGGGTTCCTGGCTGGACACCTCCTGGAACAGGTCGATGTCGACCCGGTCGTCGCCGTAGACCACCGGGCGCATGTTCAGGATCACCCCGGTCTGGCGGTACTGGACGGTCTGCAGGATGTCGGTGTCGCCGCCGGCCTGGACGCCGTCGGCGGCGCGCTGGGAGGTGATGATCGGCACGTCGGTGCCGACCAGGATCTGCGCCTGGCTGCCCGAGCGGGCGACCAGCCTGGGCGTCGACAGGATGTTGAGGTTGCGGTTCTCGGCGATGGCGGACAGCGCCACCTGAACGCGGCCGCTGTCGAACACCTCGGTGAAGGTCGCGCCCAGGCCGCCGGGCTCCTTCACCGCCGAGCCGCGGGTGTCCAGCACCAGAGTGCCGCCCCCGAGCTCCGTCTCCAGAAACCAGTCGACCCCGAAGCGGGTCTCGTCGGTCAGGGTCACCTCGGCGATGGTCACCTCGACCAGCACCTGGCGCGGCGGGGTGTCGAGGTCGATCAGCAGGTTTCGGACCTGCTCGAACTCGCTGCGCGAGCCTCTGAACAGCAGGCGGTTGCCGCCGGGGTCGACGGTGATCCGCCCCGAGGTCATGGGACCCGGCGGGGCGGGATCGGAGCCCGGCTGCGGCAGGGGCCGGGGCATGGGGGCCTGGGCGACGTAGCCCGGACCGGGCGGCGGCGTCGCGGTCGCCACCACCGAGCCGGCGCCGACCGAGGCGGTCACGCTCCCGCGCTCGACGCTCTCCAGCTGGGCGACCAGGGCGCCGAGCTCGGTCGCCGTGGTGTTGCGCACCTCGTAGGTGAACACGCCCTGCTGGTCGCCGGTGGCCGACAGGGTGTCCAGCTCGCGGGTCCAGTAGACGGCGCGGGCCAGCACGTCGGGCCGGCTGGAGAACAGCAGCACCGCGTTGGCGAACGGCACCGGCAGCAGCAGCAGGTCGCGCCTGGGCGCCTGCAGTCCCATGGCGACGCCGTAGCCTTCCGCGGTCAGGGCGTCGGCGACGGCCTGGGCCAGGCGGTCGGCCGGCCAGTAGACCGGCTCGACCCGGGCCACCTGGCCGCCGGCGAAGCCCGGCCGGTCCAGCATGTCCACGACGGCGGAGGCGGAGGCGACCTCGCGGGCGTCGCCGCTGATCACCATCGCATTGGCGTCCTCCTGGGCCGCGAACCGCACGACGCCCGGGTTCGGGAAGGTGTCCTCCAGCAGGCCCGACACCGGGCCGACATTGACCGCCTTCAAGGTCTTGAACTGGACCACGGGGCGCGCCGCGGCGGGGGTCGAGGTCGAGGTGCGCGAGCGCATGAACACCGGGGCCTGGGCCGCCAGCGCCGGGTCCTGGACGATCCGCACCGCCCCGTTCTCGATGGCGACCGCCAGGCCGTACTGACGCAGGGTGGCCTGCACCAGGGCGAAGAAGCTGCGGCTGGACGCGCCGACCGGCTCGCGCAGGGCGACGATCTCGCGCCGCTCGGCCACGCCGGGCCCCGTGCTGTAGGGCACGCCCAGCAGCTGGCCGAAGGCGGTGTCGACGAACTGGGCCAGCGGCTGGGGCGGCAGGGCGGCCTCGATGCGCCGGTCCGGCACCAGGGCGGCGATCTGCTCGGCGGTGGCCTCGGTCACGCTCACGGTCCGGACCGCGCCGTCCGGGAGCAGCTCGGCCCCCTCGCCGCCCAGCATGCGCACCAGGGTCTTGGGCCGTTTGGCGGCGGGGGCGGTTTCAGCCATGCGCGCGGCGTCGGGCTTCACCGGCTGGACCTTCAGGCGCGGGAAGCTGGTGCAGCCGCAGAGCGCCGCCAGAGCGACGGTCAGCGCGAGCTGCGGGTGGAAGGGGCGCAGGCTCATTTCCGCCGCCCCACGAACAGCCGATCGGACGGCGGGTGGATGACAATCTGCGGCGACGGAGCCGTCCCGGGCGCGGGCGCGGCGGCGAAGGCTGAGGGCGCGGCCTCGTAGATCGAGATCCGCCGCCGCTCCTTGCGCCGGCCCAGCTCGACGTACTGCGGGTCGATCGCCCGGACGACCCAGCCGTCGCGGTAGACCTCGCCGGGGCGGAGCTGGCGACGGCGGTTCGGGGCGGTGTCGTCGACCAGCCAGAGGGACGGCCCTTCCGGCGCGGCGACCACGGCGGTGAGCTCGCGGCTGAGCGCCTCGCCGACGTCGATCTCGACGGGCGCGGGCTGAGCGGTCGGCTCGGGAGCGGGGTCCGCGGGCGGCTCCGGCGCGGCCTGCGGCTCGACCAGCCCCAGGTTGGTGAACCGGCGCACGGCCTCGGCCACCGAAGCGTCGGGGGAGGCCAGCCGCGGCGGGCGTGCC
>NZ_JAAIVC010000192.1 GCF_010975005.1 Caulobacter sp. 17J65-9
ATGGCGCTCGGGACCGCTGCGAGGCCAGCCGCCGGACCTCGGTCGGGCTGTGGCGCACCGCCGGCCGGGCCGCGCCCGTGCCCACGGACGCCTGCGCCGCCTGGTCGTAGGCCGCGCGCTTGCGCGGATCGCCCAGTACGGCGAAGGCGGCGTTGATCTCCTTGATCCGGTCTTCGGAGGCCTCGGCCCCGCCGGCCTGGCGGTCGGGATGATGCTGCTGCGCCAGGGCCAGGTAGGCGGCGCGGATCTGCGCCGCGTCGGCGTTCCGCGGCAGGCCGAGAACGGCGTAGGGATCGGCGGAGCCGCTCATGCGGTCCGACCACGGCCGTGCGGAGCTGACGCGAACGCTCGCGGCATGCCGATTCCCCCTTCCCGCCGCGACCATAGACGAAAGCCCGATTAAGCAAGAAGCGCCCGCGAACGGTTGGAATGCCAGCTTGACTGCACAGGGGGGCGCAAGCGAGAAACCGGCGTTCGAGCGACGTCGTCGTCTTCGATTCTGGGGCGTCTCTGGGGCGTCGACCTGGGGGCGGTCGAACGAGGTGGTGGCTTACGCATGATCGATCTGCACTGCCATCTGCTGCCTGGGATCGACGACGGGGCTCCGGATCTGGAGACCTCGCTGGAGATGGCCCGTCTGGCTGTCGCCGACGGCATCCAGATCACCGCCTGCACCCCGCACATCATGCCCGGCTATTATGAGAACACCGGCCCGGACATCCGCGCCCGCGTGGCCCGGCTGCAGGTCGAGCTGGACGAAGCCGGCATCGCGCTGGAGCTGACCACCGGCGCCGACGTGCACCTGGTCCCCGGCCTGGCCTCCGGCCTGCGCTCCGGCCACCTGCTGACCCTGGCGGACTCCCGCTACTTCCTGTTCGAGCCGCCCCACCACGTCGCGCCGCCGCGCATGGAAGACGCCGTGTTCGACGTCATGGCGGCGGGCTACCAGCCGCTGATCACCCACCCCGAGCGGCTGCGCTGGATCGAGAGCCACTACGAGGTGATGACCCGCATCGCCCACGCGGGCGCCTGGATGCAGATCACCGCCGGCTCGCTGACCGGCCGCTTCGGCAAGCGCGCCCAGTACTGGGGCGAGCGCATGCTGGACGAAGGCCTGGTGCACGTGCTGGCCACCGACGCCCACAACCTGCGCAACCGCAAGCCCGCCCTGGCCGAGGCCCGCGACCTGGTCGCCAAGCGGCTGGGCGAGCAGGCGGCGACCGACATGGTGATGACCCGCCCCTTGGCGGTGCTGGACAACACCCCGCCGGCCAGCCTCCCGCCGGCCGTGGGCGTGCGCCGCGAACCGACCAAGCGTCCCGGCCTGCTCAGCCGGCTGTTCCGCGCCGCATGAGCTGGAGAAAGGCTGACCCCATGGCTTCAAAAGCGCTCCTGGCGATCACCGCGGCCCTGCTCGGCGCCGGCGCGGCCCAAGCCCAGAATCCGACGCAGATCGCGACGACCGCGCCGGGCGTCCACGCGGCGCCGCGCGGCGAGTATCGGATCGGCCCGCTCGACAAGCTGAACATCACCGTCTTCCAGGTGAAGGACCTGACGCTGGACCGTGTGCAGGTGGACGCCAGCGGGCGCATCCTGCTGCCGCTGATCGGCCAGGTGATGGCCGCGGGCCGGACCACGACCGAACTCTCCGACGAGATCGCGGCCAAGCTGGAGGCCAGCTATCTGCAGCATCCGCAGGTGTCGGTAGTGGTGTCCGAAGCCGCCAGCCAGAAGGTCACGGTCGACGGCGCCGTGACCGAGGCCGGCGTGTTCGAACTGCGCGGCCGCACCACCCTGTTGCAGGCGGTGGCCATGGCCAAGGGCCCGGCGCGCAACGCCAATCTCAAGCGGGTCGCGGTGTTCCGTCAGATCGACGGCCAGCGCCAGGCGGCGGTGTTCGACCTGAAGGCCATACGCAAGGGCAAGGCCGAAGATCCGGAGATCTACGGCGACGACGTGATCGTGGTGGACAGCTCGGGCCTCAAGGGGGCCTGGCGTGAGGTTCTGGGCGCCCTCCCGGCGTTCAGCATCTTCCGGCCGTACTGAGGTCGAAACGAGTTCGGGCGCGGGGCGCGCCCACAACGGGTGACGGGCAGGGCGAGATGAGCGGCGACGATAGCAATGACGGCGAGTACGGCGCCCTGCGGCGGTTCCAGTCGATCGACGGCGGCCGCGCCGGCCTGCCGACCGTTCGCGAATCCAGCGCCATGCTGCAGTGGACCCCGGTCGCCGAGGAAGGCGGGGCGAGCGCCTTCAACATCGGCGAGTACTGGCGGCTGCTGGTCAAGCACCGTGTGGTGATCGCCGCGACCTTCGCCGTGTGCCTGGCCCTGGGCGCGGCGGCGACGATGCTGATGACTCCGGTCTACACCGCCACCACCACCCTGCAGATCGACCGACAGGCGGCGAAGGTCACCGAGGACGACGACACCTCCCCGCGCGACTCCATGGTCGCCGGCGAAGAGTTCTTCCAGACCCAGTACGGCCTGCTGCGCAGCCGCTCGCTGTCCCTGCGCGTGATCGACAGCCTGGGCCTGGCCAGCTCGGACAAGTTCCTGAAGCAGATGGGGGTCACCCCGTCCAAGCCCGAGCCCGGCAAGCGGCCGCCCAACCGCCGCGAGCAGGTGCTGCGCCTGGTTCAAGCCAATCTGGGCGTCAATCCGGTGCGCGGCTCGCGCCTGGTGAGCGTCACCTTCGACAGCCCCGACGCCCAGCTATCCGCGCGCGTCGCCAACGCCTTCGCCGAGAACTTCATCCAGTCCAACCTGGACCGCCGCTTCGAGTCCTCGTCCTACGCCCGTGAATTCCTCGAACAGCGCCTGGCCCAGGTGAAGGCCAAGCTGGAGGAGTCCGAGCGCCAGCTGGTCGCCTACGCCGCCCAGCAGCAGATCATCGAGACCGGCGACCACGCCGGCGCCGCCCAGTCGCTGGACACCAACAACCTGCTGGCCCTCAACTCGGCCCTGGCCGCCGCCAAGACCGAGCGCGTGCGCGCCGAGGAACGCTGGCGCGAGGCCAAGAGCGCCCCGCTGATGAGCCTGCCGGAGGTGCTGCAGAGCCAGACCGTCCAGCAGCTCAGCCAGGAGCGCGCCCGGCTGACGGCCGAGTACGAGCAGAAGCTGCGCGTGTTCAAGCCGGACTTCCCGGAGATGCGCCAGCTGAAGGCGCAGATCGACGAAGTGAACCGTCAGATCCAGGCCGAGGCCGGCAACATCCGCGCCTCGATCCAGGCCCAGTACACCATCGCGATGAACCAGGAGGCCTCGCTGCAGCAGCAGGTCGCCGGCCTGAAGTCCGACGTGCTGGACCTGCGCGACCGCAGCATCCAGTACAACATCCTCCAGCGCGAGGTGGACACGTCGCGTACCCTCTATGAGGGCCTGCTGCAGCGCTACAAGGAGATCGGCGTCGCCGGCGGCATCACCACCAACAACATCTCGGTGGTCGACCGGGCCGACCCGCCGCTGGGGCCGTCCAAGCCCAACCTGATGCTCAACATGCTGCTGGCCGCGGTGCTGGGCCTGGGCCTGGGCGTGCTGGCCGCCTTCGTGATCGAGGCGCTGGACGAGACCCTGGGCACCCCGGACGACGTGGAGCAGAAGCTGGGCGTGCCGATCCTGGGCAGCATCCCGCTGCTCGAGAAGGGCGTCACCCCGCCCGAAGCGCTGGCCGACATCCGTTCGGGCTTCGCCGAGGCGTACTACTCCCTGCGCACCGCTCTGCAGTTCTCCACGCCCGACGGCATTCCCCGCTCGCTGCTGGTGACCAGCACGCGTCCGGGCGAAGGCAAGTCGACCACCTCGCTGGCGGTGGCGCTCAACCTGGCCCGTCTGGGCCAGCGGGTGCTGCTGATCGACGCCGACCTGCGCAACCCGTCGATGCACCGCAACCTGGGCGCCGACAACGGCCGGGGCCTGTCCAACGTGCTGGCCGGCGTCTCCACCCTGGCCGCGGTCGTGCAGTCGACCGGCGCCTCGGCCCTGTCCTTCGTCGCCTGCGGCCCGCTGCCGCCGAACCCGGCCGAACTGCTGGCCGGCAGCCGCGTGCGCGCCTTCCTGGAAGAAGCCCAGGCCCGCTACGACGTGGTGGTCATGGACGGCCCCCCGATCCTGGGCCTGGCCGACGCGCCGGTGCTGGCCTCGATGGTCGGCGGCACCATCTTCGTGCTCGAATCCCGCGGCACCCGCCGCGGTCAGGCGCGCCACGCGCTGGCCCGCCTGCGCATGGGCCGCGCGCGCCTGCTGGGCGCCGTGCTGACCAAGTTCAACACCAAGACCGCCAGCTACGACTACGCCTACGACTACGACTACGGCGTCGACACCAAGAAGCGCGCCCAGGGGTGAGCGCGCCCAAGGTGAGCGAGCGATGAGCGAGGCTGCTGAACGCCGACCGGCCAAGCGCCTGGCCGCCGCGGCGGCGATCGGCCTGGGCGCACTGATGGCCTGGCAGATCGTCGCCCAGGCCGCCGCCGACCGCCTGCCCGCGGCGGCGGCCCTGAAGCTCGCGCCCGGCTCGCCTCGCCTGCTGGCCCTGAAAGCCGAAGCCGAACTGGAGGCCGGTCGCCCGGCCGCCGCCGAGGCCCTGGCCCGTCAGGCCCTGCTCGCCCAGCCGCTGAACGTGCGCGCGCTCCGCGTTCTGGGCGTCGCCGTCGGCCGCCGTGGAGACAACCAACACGCCGACGACCTGGTGACCCAGGCCGGCAACTGGAGCCTGCGCGACGGGCCCGCCCACGTCTGGCTGGTCGACCGGCGCCTGCGCCAGGGCGACTTCGCCTCGGCCTTCGCCCACGCCGACGCCCTGATGCGCCGTAAGCCGGAGCTGCAGCCGCACTTCTTCAAGCTGCTCTCGACGGCCGCCGCCGAGGACCGCCGCGCGCTGGCCCCGATCGCCGAGCGCCTGGTCCACCAGCCCGCCTGGCGCGAGCCCTTCCTGCAGAACCTCGCCTCGACTCCGAAGGGCCTGGAGAGCGCCGCGACCCTGGCGGTCATGCTGCAGTCCAGCCGCGCGCCGCTGAGCGACAAGGAGCAGGGCTTCCTCCTGACCCGCCTGGTCAACGGCGGCCAGTTCGCCGCCGCCGCCGACCTGCGCCGCCGCCTCGCGCCGGCGGCTTCGGCCGTCAGTCCCTTCGACGGCGAGTTCGACGACCGCGCCGGGCCCGCGCCGTTCCGCTGGCAGATCGCCACCGGCGCCGGGGCCTCGGTGGAGATCGCGCCGGACGACCAGGTCGCGGGCCAGTCGGCCCTGCGGGTCGAGTACGACGGCTATTCCACGCCGGGCCTGATCCACCAGTTCATGGCCTTGCCGGCCGGGGCGCACGAGTTGGAGGTGCGCTGGCGCGGCGAGACGCCGCTGCCGGCCGAGCGGCTGGCCTGGACGGTGCGCTGCATCGGGGACAACCGCATCGCGGCGCGCGCCCTCCAGCCGGCCGCCGCGGGGCCGACGCCCTGGCGCGTGTCGGCCGTCCGATTCGAGATTCCGGCCGAGGGCTGCGCCGGCCAGTGGCTGGAGCTGAAGCCGCTGCCAGGGGATCGGCGCACCACGCTGGTGATCTGGTACGACGGGATGAAAGTCCGCCCGGCGAAGGGCGTCGCCCAAAATTAGGTGGCTGAACAACGGTTTGTCGGCCTGGGTGCGATCAACCCATTGTAAAGGTCGACGAACATAGGTTGCCGACGCTTGCAGCTAGGCTTGCGGGCGGCTACCAAGGACCCAACCGCAAAGCTTGCGGGCTGTTTCGAACGTATTTTTTCAGGGGTGTGTTCATGCGCAAGTCAGTTCTCGCCGTGACGGCGGGCCTGCTGCTCGTCGCCGGCCAAGCCGCCGCCGCGGGCAACACCGCCACCGTGCGGGTCGGCGACCGGGTCGGCGCCAAGAGCGGCGAGGCCAACGAGTACGCCGCCGCGGCGGTGCTCCCCTGGGTCTTCATCGCCGCCGCGGTCACGACCGCCGTGGTCGTCGCCAACGAAGACGACAGCCCGACCAGCCCGTAATCGACCACGGCCGCCTCGGGGCCGGCTCCAGTATCGGCCGATGAGGCGCGTGTGATCGTCAGAGTTCGAGAGGGTCGGCAGGACGTGGTCGCCGTTATGGCGTTCGTCCTGCTGGCCCTTTCTGTCGTTTTGGGGGGCGCCAGCCGCGAGAACGCCCTTCCCCTGGCGCTGGTCGAGCTTGCGGCCGCGCCCCTGCTGGTGATCGCCGGCTGGCGGCTGATCGGCTCCGGAACCTGGCGCGAGCACAAGTTCGCTCTGGCGCTGCTGGCCGGCCTCGTCGCCGTCCCGCTGCTACAGCTGCTGCCCCTGCCCTTCGACCTGTGGCGCCGGCTGCCCGGGCGCGCGCCGATCGCGGCGGTCGCCGACCTGGCCGGCGCGGCGCCGGCGTGGGCTGCGTTCAGCCTGGCCCCGGAGG
>NZ_JAAIVC010000193.1:0-2500 GCF_010975005.1 Caulobacter sp. 17J65-9
GGTCGAGCGCGCTGACCACGTCGGCCACGGCGCCGCCGTCCGGCCGCACCGCCCGGTAGGCGAACCGGCGCTCCGGCGCGGTCACCGCGCGCCCTCCGCGCCGACCACGCGCAAGGCCTCCGACAGCGCCGTCTCGCCGCGCCGCGCCTTGACCAGGGCGTCCTCGCGCAGGGTCCGGAAGCCACGTGGCCGGGCCAGAGCCTCCAGCTCCGCTTCGCTTGCCCGACGCCGGACCGCGGCCTGCAGGGCGGCGTCGACCTCGGCCACTTCGAACACGCCGATCCGGCCGCGGAAGCCGGCGTGGCCGCAGGCGGCGCAGCCGACCGGCTCGCGCCAGCGCGCGGGCTCGCTCAGCAAGGCCTCGGGCAGCCAGGCCCGCGCGTGCGTCTCCTCGGCCTCCCCGGCGTGCGGGCTGGCGCAGGCGTTGCAGAGCCGGCGCAGCAGCCGCTGTCCGACCAGGCCGCGCAGCACCTCGGCCAGCAGGTATTCCTCGACGCCGAGGTCGAGCAGGCGCGAAACCGCGCCCAGCGCCGAGCCGGTGTGGAGGGTGGAGATCACCAGGTGGCCGGTGAGCGCCGCCTGCACCGCGATGCGGGCGGTCTCGGCGTCGCGGATCTCGCCGACCATGATCACGTCGGGGTCCTGGCGCAGGATCGAGCGCAGGCCGGCGGCGAACCCCAGCCCGATGTCGGCGCGCACGTGCATCTGCAGCACGCCGGCGCAGTCCAGCTCGACCGGATCCTCGACCGTGACGATCTTGCGGACGCCGTCGTTCAGGTGGGTGATCAGCCGGTAGCAGGTCGTGGTCTTGCCCGAGCCGGTCGGGCCGGCGACCAGCACGATCCCGCCCGGCCGCTCGATCATCTGGGTCAGCAGGCGCGCGTGGTCGGCCGCGACGCCCAGCTCGTCCAGGGTCGGCAGGTCGCGGGTCTTGCCCAGGAAGCGCAGCACGATCGACTCGCCCCAGGTGGTGGGCAGGGCCGAGACGCGCACGTCGTATTCGCCGCCGCCCACGCGGATGCTCTGGCGGCCGTCCTGCGGCAGGCGCCGCTCGGCGATGTCCATGCCCGAGAGCAGTTTCACGCGCGAGGCGACCGCGTCGAACAGGGCGCGCGGCGCGGCCCGCCACTCGGTCAGCACGCCGTCGACGCGCAGGCGCACCAGGGTGCGGTCCTCGAACGGCTCGACGTGCACGTCGCTGGCCCGGCGCGCGATCGCCTCGGCCAGCATGGCGTTGACGAAGTCGATGACCGGGGCCTCTTCGGCCAGCTCGCGCAGGCGCGTGGTGTCCGGCCCGGCGCTGGCCGCCGCCTGGGCGCCCAGTTCGCCGAACAGGGGCTCCAGCGTCCGCCCGGTGGCCAGGTAGAAGCGCGCCGGCGCCTCGTGCCACTGCTCGGCCGCCTCCTGGACGGCGGGGTCGTAGACCTGCCGGCCGGCGACGCAGAGCCGTTCGCCGTCAGGGTCTGGGGCGAACCAGGGCGCCACCTCCTTTTCGAGCAGCCAGTCCAGCGGCGCCCCCAGGCGCTCGGCCGCGGCCCGCACCGCCTCGACGGCGGGCATCTGCGGGGGCGTGATCAGCGGCAGGCCGAAGGCGTCGGCCAGCGCCGCCTGCAGGGCGTCCTCCGACACCGCGCCCAGCCGCACCAGGGCCGGGCCGACCGAGCCGCCGTTCTGCAGGGCCAGCGCGTCCTGCAGGTCGCGGTCCGACACCAGGCCGCGGTCGCGCAGGATTTCGCCGACCCGTCGCATGGGCCGGCCTACTGACCCTGGCGCCCCGCCTGCGCCGTGTGCTCGGGCTTCGCGGTCTTGCGGGTCTCCTGGCGCAGGTAGTCGATCAGCGCCGCGGCGTCGTCGTCGTCGAGCTTGAGATTGGGCATGGGCAGGTTGCGCCACTGGGCCGCCAGCGCCACCGCCCGGGGATCCTTCTCGGCCAGCATCTTGTCAGGCTCCTTGATCCAGCGCGCCAGCCAGGCCTGCGGATGCTTGTTGACCACGCCGTGCAGGTCGGGGCCGAGGCCCGGGCCGCCGCCGAGGGTGTGGCAGGAGGCGCAGCGGGTGCGGAACAGGGCCGCGCCCTCGGACTGGTTGTTGATCTGCACCGCGTTCGAGTAGCTGGGGCGCGCCTTCGTGTCCTTGACCTTGCCGTTGAACAGGTAGCCGCCGACCAGATCGGCCATCACCTGCGGGTGCTCGTGGGCCGAGCGCTTCATCCACTGGCCGGTCGCCTCGTTGCCGACGATGAAGCGGGTGTCGTGGTCCTTCACCGAGGCCGGCGTCACGGCCGCTACGCCCAGCTTTTTCTGCAGCAGCTCCACGTCCGCCTGCGAACCGGTCAGGAAGGTCCAGCCCGGGCCGACCTTGAAGGTCTGCATGTAGCTCTTCAGCACCGCCGGCGTGTCGGTCTTCGGGTCGACCGAGATCGAGTAGAAGAAGATGTCCTTGCCGACCCGGTCGCCGAGCGCGGCCTGCACCGCGCGCATCTGCGCGGTGTCCATCGGGC
>NZ_JAAIVC010000193.1:5000-6193 GCF_010975005.1 Caulobacter sp. 17J65-9
GCTGGGTCCCGCGCCGGTCGGCACGTCGGATCCACGCGCGAGGGCGCCGGGGCCCGAGACGAGAAGGCCTGCGGCGAAGGTCGCAGACATCAGAAGACGATTGCGCGTCAGCGCACGCCGCGAATTCATGTAAAAGCCCCTTGAGGCCGCGTAGAAACCTTGCAGTTCGGCTGCAATTTCTGCGCGATTACAGCACCACGGACCCTCGAACCGGTCGTCAGGAATGTTGGTTGCCGGGGAAAACTACGGGGGTAAAAGCCGCCCGTGGCTCTGCCCGACTCCCAAAGCTCCTTGGCGTTCCCTGCGCGACCGCGGGCGCGCCCGCCGTTTCGTGGGCGGTTGTCTGCGGCAACGCGGGGGCCTGACCGCCGGTTAGGCCGCCGATGACCGGAGTGGCCGTGCGGTGTTGGTGATGAGACGGCGGCGGACGGCGCGGGCGAGGACGGCGGAGCGCGGCTTCAGCCTGCTCGAAGTGCTGATCGTGCTGACCATCATCGCCCTGGTGGCCGCCCTGGTCGGCCCGCGCCTGATCGCCCAGCTGGATCGCTCGAAGGTCACCGCCGCCCGCGTGCAGGTCCGCGCCCTGACCTCCGCCCTGGAGACCCTGCGGCTCGACCTCGGACGCTATCCGACCGCGGACGAGGGCCTTCACCTGCTGGTCCAGGCGCCCGCTTCGGCGGCCGACGCCGGCGAGGTCTGGCAGGGGCCGTACCTGGAGACCGACGTGCCGGACGATCCTTGGGGGCGGCCCTACGCCTACCAGCCGCCGGCCGAGCCGGAGGGCCGGCCGACCGTGGTCAGCCTGGGCGCCGACGGACGCGAAGGCGGCGCGGGTCTGGCCGCCGACGTCGGCCTGGCGCGGCCGACCTCGCGGGGATGACCCCCTCCGCCCGGCGAGGGGAGCGCGGCTTCTCGCTGGTCGAGACGCTGATCGGCGTCGCCGTGGCGGCCCTGGTCGCCGCCCTGGTTCTGCCCATGGCCACGCGCGCGGTGCGGGACAATTTCGCTCTGGCCGACCGGGGCCTCGACCAGGCCGACCGGGCGGCGGCCGAAGCGCAGTTCCGCCGCCTGCTGCAGTCGGCCGGCCCTCTGCGGGGCGACGGCGCGACGGTGGACCTGACCGCCGACCTCGACGAGCCGGTCGCCTGCGCGCCGGCCGGGGCCGACGTGGGCGTGCGCCTGCAGATCGTGGC
>NZ_JAAIVC010000194.1 GCF_010975005.1 Caulobacter sp. 17J65-9
GTGCTGGCCTTCGCCGCGCCGGCCCAGGCCCAGGCCCAGGCGCCGGCGCCGGAGGCGGCGGTGGACGCGCTGTTCGTGTGGGCCGGGCCGCAGACGCCGGGCTGCGCGCTGGCGGTGGAGCGGGACGGGCGGCGGCTGATGACCCGCGCCTGGGGCTCGGCCGATCTGGAGCACGACGTACCGGTCACGGCCGACACGGTGTTCGAGGCGGGCTCGGTGTCCAAGCAGTTCACCGCCGCGGCCGTGCTGCTGCTGGCCGCCGACGGCAAGCTGAGCCTCAAGGACGACGTGCGGCGCTGGTTTCCGGAGCTGCCCGACTACGGCCAGCCGATCACCGTCGAGCAATTGCTGAACCACACCAGCGGCCTGCGCGACTGGGGCAGCCTGGAGGGCCTGGCCGGCTGGCCGCGCAGCGAGCGGGTCTACGGCCAGGCCGACACCCTGGACATGATCGCCCGCCAGAAGAGCCTGAACTATCGGCCCGGCGCGGAGTGGTCCTACACCAACAGCGGCTACAGCCTGGCCGCCCTGCTGGTCGAGCGGGCCAGCGGGAAGAGCCTGGCTGACTTCACGGCGGAGCGTCTGTTCAGGCCGCTGGGCATGACCTCGACCCGCTGGCGCGATCATTTCCGGGCGGTGGTGAAGAACCGCGCGGTCGCCTACCAGCCGGGCGCGGGCGGCTGGGAACAGCTGATGCCGTTCGAGGACACCCACGGCCACGGCGGCCTGCTGACCACGGTCGGCGACCTGCTGGTCTGGAATCGCGCCCTGCAGGCCGACCGGTTCGGCTTGGGCGAGGGGCTGGCGACGCGCGCCAGCTTGAGCGACGGGGCGCCGACGAACTATGCGCGCGGGCTGTTCCTGGACGGGGCCCAAGGGCGCCGCTCGGTCTGGCACTCGGGCTCGACCGCCGGCTATCGCGCCTTCCTGGCCCGGACCTGGGCCGAGGGGCAGGCCTCGCCGGTGTCCGTCGCCGTATTGTGCAACGCCTCCAACGCCGATGCCGGGTCCGCCGCGCGCAAGGCGGCTGACGCCTTCCTGCCGCCCCGGCCGGCCGTGCAGGCGCCGCTCGCGCTACGGCCGCCGGCGGGTCTGTATGTCGACGCCCGCACCGGCTTTCCGCTCAGCCTGAGCGTGGGCGGGCGCGAACTGGGGGGCGACGCGATCGAGCTGAAGCGGGACGGGACCTTCGAGCGGCGCTTCGCCGACGGCAACCGGGCGCTCTACCGGCCGGCCGCGCCGGTCGAGCCGGCGATCGACCTCCAGGCCCTGGCCGGCCGCTGGACCAGCGACGAGATCGGCGCGACCTGGGTGTTGAGCGTCCGCGACGGCGTGCTGCGGCTGGCCATCGACCGGCGCCCGGGCTTCGAGGCCACCCTGCGCCCGGTCTACCGCGACGCCTTCACCGACGGCGAGGGCGACCTGGTGCGGGTGATCCGCGACGCCGCCGGCCGCCCGGTGGAGCTGTCGATCGGCGAAGCGCGCGTGCGCGATTTGCGGTTCCGGCGGGTGGGGTAGGGGGCTGGGCTCGCGCGACGGCCCCCGTCGCACTCCGCTGGAGCCCCCCACGGCGGCTGCGCCGCCTGCTCCCCCCAGCGCTCTGCTCGGGGGGAGATCTTGGAAGGGCGGCCGCCCCGGCCGGAGCCAGGCTTGGATCTCCAGCTGCGAACCTGCCGGACGGCCGGTCGAACTCAAGGCTGGCGCGCGTCGCGCGCCACCGCGGAGCGGCGGGCTTCGCCCGGCCTTGACTTCGATCGGCCGACCGGCGCTCGTTCAGCTGGGAGATCAAAGCCGGGGAGGGCGCGGGGCGCGCCTCCGGACAGGGGGCGTCGATGGCGGCCATGTACGAGGGCGGCGCGGAAAGGGTCGCGACGTGACCTGGTCCGAGGGCTGGTCGATCACCGCCCCGTTACTGGCGACCCTGATCGTATCGGGGGTGGTGGCTCACGGTTTGCGCACGGGCCGATACTCCGGCGTCGCCACCAAGCCTTCGCGCTACGATGATCCGATCACGTATTGGGGCGTGACGGTCGTGTTGCTCGTGATCGGCGCGGCTTTCGCGTTTCTGTTCACCGCAATGGCGTACCCGCGCGTGGCCGACCTGCTCGCTCGTTCCTGAGCCGCAGCAGAGAGAAGGAGAAATTCGCATGCACAAGGGCGCCTGCCTCTGCGGCGCGGTCCGGGTCGAGGTCGAGGGCGAGCTCGCCCCGCCGGACGCCTGCCACTGCAGCCAGTGCCGCCGCCAGTCCGGCCACTTCTGGGCCTCGACCGACCTGCCGCGCGAGCGGGTGAGGATCGACGGGGCCGAAAACCTGAGCTGGTTCCAGGCCTCGGAGAAGGTGCGCCGCGGCTTCTGCTCGACCTGCGGCTCGTTCCTGTTCTGGGATCCCGTAGGCCGGGACAAGATCGCCGTGGCCATGGGCGCCTTCGACACGCCGACCGGCACGCGTCTGGCCAAGCACATCTTCACCGCCGACAAGGGCGACTACTACGACATCGCCGACGGCCTGCCGCAGAACGCGCGGTAGCCTTAGATCCTCCCCCTAGCGAAGCTCTGGGGGAGGGGGACCGCGAAGCGGTGGAGGGGGCTCCAGTTTGGCGCGACGACCGCCGCCGCACTCCGCTGGAGCCCCCCACGGCGGCTTCGCCGCCTGCTCCCCCCAGCGCTCCGCTCGGGGGGAGATATTCCTCCACCTGCACCCAGCGTTGCGGTTGCTCCCCGCGCACGCTTAACTGGCTCCGGGGTGTCCGGAGGGAGTTCATGCGCAGCCTTGTCGGAGGAACCGCGACCATCGCGGCGCTGCTGCTGGCCAGCTGCGCCAGCACGCCGCCCGCGCCGGGGCCGGGCGTGGAGCTGATCACCTACAAGACGTCGCCCGGCGGACCGATCTGCGAGCCCTGCGAGACCCTCGCCTTCACCGCCGCCTCCGACGGCCGGGTCTGGGTCGAGCGGGGCTACAGCTTGCCGGGCGAGCACCGCGAGTGGCGCACCGTCCGGCATCGCCGGCAGGTCACGCCCGAGCAGTTCGCCCGCTTCCGCGAGGCCCTGGCGGCCTACCGGCCGGTCGGCGAGCGCCGGATGACCGACGCGCCGCCCTGCAAGACGTTCACCTACGACCTGGCGCAGGTCACCCTGACCTGGCGCGGCGGCGGGCCGGACGGGCTGCTGCAATACGACTTCGGCTGCGACCTCGAGGCGCCCGAAGACGTGCCCATGGCGCTGATGATCGCGCCGACCCTGCTCGGGCTCGAGCACCCCGACGGACCCTCCGCGCCTCGGGCGCCCAGGGGAGGGCCGTCGCGGTGACGCTCCGCAATCGCCTGCTCTCCGCCGCCGTCACCCTGGCGGCGGCGCTGACCGCCGCCCAGGCCGCCGCCTGCGAATGGGCCAATGACTACGCGCACGACGCCGCCACACGGCGCTCGCCGGCCTCGGCCTATGCGGACGCGGCGACCGTGGACTGGATCCGCATCGAGCCGCCGGGACCGCCGGCCTGCCCGCGGCCGCCCAAGTGGCAGGACGACGAGGCGGCGATGGACCGCGCCTGGGAGGCTTATCCGGCCGAGTGCCAGGGGCTCGAGCCGGCCAACGTGCGGTTCACGGCCAGCGTCGTCGAGCGACTGAAGGGCGCTTCTCCCGATCGCTTCGATCTGTTCGACCGGGGCAGGGGCGGGGATCACGTGCGTCCGCTCACCGACCTGCGCTCGGGCTCGGCCGTGAACCAGGTCTATGTCGGCCTGCATGAGAAGGCGACCGCCGACCGGCGCCACCGCACCGACGCCTTCTGGCTGGACGGCGACCTCGGTCCGTCGCGGGACGGGCGCGACTCCTGCGGCGGCCTCGGCGCCCTCGATCCGCGCATGAGCTATGTCGTTTTCCGTGACGCCGGGGGCGCGGTGACGGCGCTGGAACCCGTGCTGTACGGCGACGACGAACTGCTGGCCCGCCTGCGTCGCGCCGCATCGGAGCCCGCGGCCCTGGCCCGGCCGGTTTCGACGCCTGACTTCTTCCGCGGCGCCAGCCGCCTGATCCTCGTGCAGGTGGACCGCTGCCGTAGCGGCGAAAGGGACGTCCAGGCCCGGCTGCTGCGCGGCGATGCCGACGCCTTTCCGCGCGAGGACTACCGCGAGGTGCGCCCGAACGAGTCCGAGCTGGTGCGGGTGGACGGGATCGACGTGGATTTCCTCCACGACTGGTTCGTCTGGACGCATGGCCGCTGCGGCGGCCAGACCCTGCTGGTGGTGGACCGGGGCTACGAGACCGTGCCCGCGGCCGAGCTTGATTGGGACTACGCGTTGGCTGAGGCGTCCGAGGCCCGCGACGACCGCGCCATGCCGGATCGCGCGACGTATGTGGCGTCCTTGTCCGGCCGCTACTCGCCCCGCGTCGTCGAAGTGCGCGACGGGCGCCTGCGGCCGGCCGAGCTGAGCCCCGAGGCGGCGCTGCTCGGGCCGGCCGAGATCACGGTCGACGAGGCGTTCGCCTGGTTCGACGAGGGGCGGGCGGCGCGCGTGCGGCGGTAGGTAGCTTCGCTTTGAAGGTTTGCCGGGGGGCGGTGATGGCGTGGCGCGAGCGTATGGCGGTTCTGCTGGCCGGCGTGGCCCTGGTGTGGGCGCCTCCGGCGGTGGGGCAGGCGGCTGGTTCGGCGTCGGGCAAGAGTGCTCTGCCGGTCTGCCAGCCCGACGACGCCTACTGCCTGGGGCTACGGGCCAAGACCGAGCGGCTGAACCGGCGCGACCCCGCGGCCGAGGCCGCGGCCGCCGCCGCGCGCGGCGACTTCCGCCTGGGCGCCTACCAGAGCATCGGGCCGATGCCGATGGGTTGGGAGACGCCCGGTGTCGCCTGTTCGGCCTGGACGCGCGAGCTGATCTCCAAGTGGCACGTCACCCAGGACGTGGTCCGCGTCGGCGACCACGAGCACTCGGTCGCGGCGATCGCCTTCCTGGCCGCCTACAACCGCGCGGTCGTCGCCCAGCCGGGCTTTCCGTACACGGACGTGTGCGCGCCGAAGAGCGCGAAGCCGGCCGCACGCTACACGGGCCCGGTGCGCGACGCCGGCCAGGCGGCCCGCTCAGGCGACCCGGCGGCGGTAGCGGCCCTGCCGGCGGGCGTGGACGTGAACGCGGTCGATCCGCTGGGCAAGCGTCCTCTGGAGTGGGCCGCGGCGCGCGGCGACGAGCCGATGATGCTGGCCCTGCTGGCGCGCGGGGCCGATCCGAACCTGCGTGAGTGGTTCAACCCCGCGCCCCTGGCCCTAGCCCTGAAGCAGGACCGCTTCGACCTGGCCCGGGCGATGATCGCCCACGGCGCGGAAATGCGTGGCGACCCCGGCCTTTGCGACTTCCCGGCCAAGCCCGGCCAGCCGCCCTGCTCGTGGATCGGGGTGCTGGTCGAGAAGCGCCGCTGGGACCTGCTGGACGACGCGGTCCGCATCCTCGACGCGTCCGCGCCGGCGAATACGGTCGACATCCGGGCCGAGGCGACGCCGACCTTCTTCGCGGCGGTGGCGGCGAACGACGCCGAGGCGTTCGCGCACCTGCTGCCCCACGTCGGCCGCTCCGGCGGCGAGATGAGCACGCTGGACCGGCTGTACGGGCTGGGGCGGCGCGACTTGGTGCGGGCCTATGTCGCCAGCCGTGGCGCGCGGGCTGCGCGCAGCGAGGCGGAAGCGCGGCTGTGGCGGGCCGCCGCCGAGGCCGGCCAGGACGACGCTCTGGCCTTCATGCACGACTTCGGCGCCGAGCTGAACCTGTTGCCCAAGGCCCGCCTCGACGCGTGCGAAGCCAAGGCCCGGGCGGGCTCGGTCGAGGGCCTGCTGGCCTGCGTGCGCGAGGCTGGCGAGCGCGAGCAGCGGCTCAACACGGCCCTGGCGGCGGGCGACGTCGCGACGGCGCGGGGCCTGCTGGTGGAGGCGGCGGACCTGCGCGAACGCAACAAGCCCGCCCTGCTGTACGCCCTGGCCGCCACCGGCTCGCTGCCGCTGGTCGAGATCTACCTGGCGGTCGAGCCGAGGCCTGTCCCGTTCGTACCGGGCGCGCCGGCGCAGGCCGCCTACGCCGGGCCGTACAGGGAGGCGGCGCAGGCGGCGCTCGCCAAGACGGCGCGCCCGCGGGCGACCTATGCGCTCGGGCCCGCGGCCCGGCGCGGCGACGCGGCCATGGTGCGCCGGCTGGCCGAGGC
>NZ_JAAIVC010000195.1 GCF_010975005.1 Caulobacter sp. 17J65-9
GGCCTGGCCCGCGCCGACGCGGTGATCGTGCTGCTGCCGGCCGACCTGGCCGCGCCCGACCCGGAGCTGCTGGCGGTGTTCGCCGGCAAGCCGGTGCTGGTCGCCCGCCTGGAGCAGGCCGCCCCGCCGCCGCCCGGGCCGCTGGTCGGCTTCGCCGGCATCGCCAAGCCCTGGAAGTTCGAGCGTGCGATCACGGCCGCCGGCGCTGAGCTGGTCGCCTTCGAGCCCTTCCCCGACCACGCCGCCTATGACGAGGATACGCTCACGCGCCTGGCTGAACGCGCGCAGGCGTCGGGCGCGGGCCTGGTGACGACGGAAAAGGATTGGGTGCGTCTGCCGTCCCACTGGCGCGCGCGGGTGAGCCCCTGGCGTATCCGCGCGCGCTTCGACGACGAACCGGCGGCGAAGGCGCTCCTTGCGGAGATTTCGCCGCCGGCTTGACGGTCACGCCGCCTTACGGAGCGGCGCGGCCGTTTCGGCTTCCGCGCCTTGCGGGGCCGGAGCCGCTTCCTTGTAGGCCGCCCCGTTGACCGGGATCTTCCGGTACTGGGAGGCCTCGGCCGCCTTCGGGATGAAGACGGTCAGGACGCCGTTCTTGAAGGTCGCCTTGCAGTCGTCCCCGCAGCGGGTCGCATCGACGGCCGGTCCGAGCGCGATGGTGCGTTCGAAATGCCCGTACATACGCTCGCTGAAGGCTCCGGCGCCTTCATGTTCGACGTGCTTGTCGCCCCTGATCATCAGGGTCCCGTCGTCTTCGATCAGGACTTCGACGTCCTTTTCGTCGACTCCGGGCAGTTCGGCGCTGACCTTGTAGCCGGTGTCAGCCTCGTAGATCTCGACCTTCGGCCAGACCGAGGCGGCGGTGTCCGCCCGGTAGGCGTAGGCAGGATAGGCGAGGTCGAAACCGTCGCGGGCCAGACGTTCGAACAGGCGATTCATTTCCCTGTTGAGCGTCAGGACGGAATCCATCCCACGCGGGATGAGGTTTCGTTCAGGCGTCCAGGGCGCGAGATCGCGTAGCATCTCACATCTCCTCTCAAAGAGTGGAGCCGCTCGAAGCTGGCGAAGTCGTGGTGTCGTCTCGTCCGAAAGGGACGCGGCGGCGCCGCAGGCTTTAGTCGCCTCGGGGGCCGCCGCCGAAGCCCCCTGGAGGCCTCGGCGACAGGAAATATATGGGGTCGCCGCCCTATGCCCCCAAGCGAGGCGGCGACCCTTTTTCCAGCTCAGTTCTTGTAGATTTCGCCGCCCTTCATGACGAAGGCGACGTGCTCCAGCTCGGTGACGTCCTTGAGCGGATCGCCCTTCACCGCCACCAGATCGGCGGCCATGCCGGGCTTCAGGGCGCCGACCTCGTCGGAGATCTGCAGGTGGTCGGCGGCGCGCACGGTGGCGGCCTGGATGGCCTCCAGCGGGCTGAGGCCGGCCTTCACCAGCAGGGCGAACTCCTGGGCGTTGTCGCCGTGGGCCGAGACGCCGGAGTCGGTGCCGAAGGCGATCTTGATCCCGGCGTCGTGCGCCCGGCGGGCCATGTCCAGCATCTTCGGCCCGGCTTCCCGCGCCTTGGCGGTCTGCGCCGCCGAGAAGAAGTTGTTGGGGCTGTTGGCGACGCGGGTGACGAAGTCGCCGGCCATCAGGGTCGGGATCAGGTAGGCGCCGTTCTTCTTGTAGAGCCTGAACGACTCCGCGTCGGCGAAGGTGCCGTGCTCGATGGAGTCGACGCCGGCGGCCAGGGCGGCGTTGATGCCGTCGACGCCGTGGGCGTGGGCGGTCACCCGGCGGCCCAGCGAGTGGGCGGCTTCCACGATGGCGACCAGCTCGTCGTCGGCCAGCTGCTGGCCCAGGCCCGCCTTGGTGTTGGACAGCACGCCGCCGGTGGCGGTGATCTTGATCACGTCCGCGCCGTACTTGACCTGCATGCGCACCGCCTTGCGGCACTCGTCGGCGCCCGAGCAGGCGGTCGGCGAGGAGATCACGTGCAGGATGTCCTCGCGGTAGCCGTGGGCGTCGGCGTGGCCGCCGTCCGGGGTGATGGCCGAGCCGGCCGCCAGGATGCGCGGGCCCGGGACCTTGCCGGCCTTGATGCCGTCGCGCAGCGCGAAGATGGCGTCGTTCTCGGCGCCCAGGTCGGCGACGGTGGTGAAGCCGGCCCGCAGGGTCTTGGCGGCGTAGGCCGCGCCGGTGATCGCCTGGTCGGCGGAGGACTGGGTGACCTCGTCCAGACGGCCGTTGGGGCCCTGCTGGCTGGTCAGGTGCACGTGGCTGTCGATCAGGCCCGGCAGGACGAAGCTGTCGCGCAGGTCGATCACCTGGCCCTCGCCGACGAAGCCGTCGCGGATCTCCACGACCTTCCCGTCCACGACCACCAGGGTCTTGTTCGTCTCGACCTTGCCGGTGGCCGGATCGGCCATCAGGCGACCGACCTGGATGAACTTAGCTCCAGCCGGAGCAGTTTGAGCCAGCGCAGCGGGGCCGGCCCCCAAGAGGGCGGCCAGGCTGGCCGCGACGATCAGACGCTTCATGAATCCCCCCAAACAATGTGGAGTGCAGCATAAGGCCGCAGCTTCAGACGCCAAGGGCGCCTTTCGTTGGCCCCAAGGACTCACCCAAATGGGGAAAGTTTAGTTAATTCGAGAGTTTGTAAATGGACCTGTCGCGTCGAGGACTGATCCTGGGGTGTGCGGCCCTGGCCGGATCCTGTGCGACGGCCGGTCGGCGCCCGTCTCCGGTTCTGCAGGCGGCCGCCCCGACGCCGCCGCCCCCGACCACGCCCGTGCTGCCTCCGGCCCGCGCGACGCTGAACGTCGTGGGCGCGGCGCAGACCAACTACGATCCCAAGGGCTGGATCCGCCAGCCGCTGCTTGCGGCGGGCCTGGAAGCCTACGAGCGGCACGGCCGCAGCCTGACCAACCGCGACCGGATCTACCTGGTCGATTTCAGCAAGCACTCCAGCCAGCAGCGCCTGTTCGAACTGGACATGCGCTCGGGCGACGTGCGCCGCTTCCGCACCGCCCACGGCCAGGGTTCCGACCCGAGCCACAGCGGCTTCGCGCGGCTGTTCTCCAACGTGGCGGACTCGCACGCCTCGTCGGTCGGGGCCTATGTGACCGGCGGCCCGGGCATGGGCGCCAAGCACGGCCCGAACACCATCCTGGAAGGCCTGGACCCGACCAACTCGGCCGCGCGCGCCCGGGCGATCATCGTCCACGGAGCCGACTACTGCGAGCCGGCCTACCTGGACGCGCACGGCAAGCTGGGCCGCAGCTTCGGCTGCTTCGCCACCGCCAGCGCCGATCTGCAGACCCTGCGCCCGCGCCTGGGCGAGGGGCGGCTGCTGTTCGCGGCCGCCTGAGCCTGACCTAGCGCTGGCGCGCCAGTTCGCGCCAGCCGATGTCGGTGCGGTAGAAGCCGCCCGGCCAGTCGATCTGGGCCACGGCCGCATAGGCCTTGTTGCGCGCTTCGGCGAAGTCGGCGCCCAGCGCACAGACGTTCAGCACCCGCCCGCCGGCCGCCGTCAGCGTGCCGTCGGCGCGCCGGTTGGTGCCGGCGTGGAAGACCGTGACGTCCGGACCAAAGTCCTGCTCGGCCCCGCGGATCACCGAGCCTGGGATCGGGCTGTCGGGATAGCCGCGCGCGGCCATGACCACGCACACGGCCGCTTCCGCGCGCCACTGCGGCTGGCCGACCTTGGCTAGGTTGCCGGTCGCGGCCGCATGCAGGAACGGGACGATGTCGCTCTTCAGGCGCATCATCAGCACCTGGCATTCCGGGTCGCCGAAGCGGGTGTTGTACTCGACCAACCGGGGCTGGCCGCCCTCGCCGATCATCAGGCCGGCGTAGAGCACGCCGCGGAACGGCGCGCCCTCGGCCGCCATGCCGCGCACGGTCGGCTCGACGATCTTGGTGCGGGCCGCCTCGACCACCGTGTCGGTGAAGGCCGAGGTCGGCGAATAGGTGCCCATGCCGCCGGTGTTAGGGCCGGCGTCGCCGTCGAAGGCGCGCTTGTGGTCCTGGGCGCCGCCGAACAGCAGGGCGCGCTCGCCGTCGCACAGCGCGAACAGCGAGGCTTCCTCGCCGGCCATGAACTCCTCGATCACCACCCGCGAGCCCGGGCCGCCGCCGAAGCGGCCGCCGATGCGGGCCTCGATCTCGGCCTCGGCGTCGCGGCGGTCCGGCGAGATGGCCACGCCCTTGCCGGCGGCCAGGCCGTCGGCCTTGATCACGTAGGGCGGCTGGAAGTTCGACAGGAAGGCCTTGGCCTGCGCCTCGTCCTCGAACACGCCGTAGGCGGCGGTCGGAATGTTGTGGCGATCGCAGAAGGCCTTGGTGAAGGCCTTGGAGGTCTCCAGCCGGGCGGCCTTGGCGGTCGGACCGAAGCAGGGAATGCCGACGGCGGCCAGGCGGTCGGCCAGGCCGGTCTCCAGCGCCGTCTCCGGCCCCACCACCACCAGGTCGCAGCGCATGTCGCGCGCCAGCGCCACCAGGCCTTCGACGTCGGTCGCCTTGACCGGATGCAGCTCGGCGATCTGGTCCATGCCGGGATTGCCCGGCGCCACGACCAGGCGCTTCACCAGCGGGGACTGCTTGATCTTCCAGGCCAGCGCGTGTTCGCGGCCGCCGGAACCGACGACGAGGATGTTCATGCCCCGCGTCTCGCCCGCGTCGCGAGCGCGGTCAAGCGGTCCCGTCACTTCAAGAAGGTGAACGCCAGCGCAACCAGCAGCGCCGCCCCGACCATCAGCAGGATGAGCCCCGGCCCCAGCCGCCGTTCGGGCGCCCGCGCCGGCGCGACCGGCTCGTAGGCGTCCATCTCGTCGGCGCTCAGTCCGGCGGCCGGGTCGAACACGTCCATCTCGTCGGCGGCGAGCGCGGCGGCCGGATCGGCCTGCAGTTCGGCGGGCGCGGCGGGCGGATGGGGCGGCGGGGAAGGCTCGGGGACCGGCTCCGGAACGCGGATCATGACGCGACAATCCTTTCGCGGATCGAACGAGCGGCGCGACCCGCCGTTCCGATGCGCTATAGGTCGGGGATGTCCCTGGTCGATTCAGCCCCGCAGAACGAAGGCCCAAAGAACGAAGGCAACGCGCCCGCCTACTCGGTGTCCGAACTGGCGATGGCGCTGAAGCGCACGCTGGAGGACGCCTACGGCTTCGTGCGCTTGCGCGGCGAACTGTCGAAGGTGACCCGCCACTCGTCCGGCCACGTCTACCTGTCGATCAAGGACGAGCGCGCCGCCATCGACGGGGTGATCTGGAAGGGCCAGGTGCGCGGGCTGAAGGCCCAGCCCGAGCAGGGGCTGGAGGTGATCGTCACCGGGCGGATCACCACCTTCCCGGCCTCGTCCAAGTACCAGCTCGTCATCGAGACCATGGAGCACGCCGGCATGGGCGCGCTCCTGGCCCAGCTGGAGCGGCTGAAGGCCAAGCTGCACGGCGAGGGCCTGTTCGCCGCCGAGCGCAAGCGGCCGCTGCCGCGCATGCCCGCCACCATCGGGGTGATCACCAGCCCGACCGGCGCGGTGATCCGCGACATCCTGCACCGCATCCGCGACCGCTGGCCCTGCCGGGTGGTGGTCTGGCCGGTGATCGTGCAGGGCGACCAGGCCGCAGCCCAGGTGGCCGCCGCCGTGCGCGGCTTCAACGCCCTGCCGGCGACCGGCGGCACGGTGCCGCGCCCGGACGTGCTGATCGTCGCCCGCGGCGGCGGCTCGATCGAGGACCTGTGGCCGTTCAACGACGAGGCCCTGGCCCGCACGGTCTCCGAAGGACGCATCCCCCTGATCTCGGCCGTCGGGCACGAGACCGACACCACCCTAATCGACTACGTCTCCGACCGCCGCGCGCCGACGCCGACCGGGGCCGCCGAGATGGCCACGCCCGTGCTGGCCGAGCTGAAGGCCGCCACCGCCGACTACGAGCGCCGGCTGATGCGCAGCGCCGCGCGCACGCTGGAGGACCGTCGTCACCGGCTGAACGCCGCCGCCCGCGGCCTGCCGCGCCCGGCCGACCTGCTGGCCATGGCCAGCCAGCGCTTCGACCTGGTCGCCGGCCGCCTGGCCTCGGCGCTCGAGCGCAACACCGCCGCCCACGAGCGCGACCTGCTGCGCTGGGCCTCGCGCCTGACGCC
>NZ_JAAIVC010000196.1 GCF_010975005.1 Caulobacter sp. 17J65-9
GGCCGCGGCCGCCCCTGGCGGCCTGGCGAACGTGCGCGGCACCTCCTACGCCGCCCCGCTGGTGGCGGGCCGGCTGGCCCTGCGGCTGGCCCGTCCGGACCGCAAGGCGGCCGAGGCGGCGGTGGCCGATCTCGCAGCCGGCGCGGTCGACCTGGGGGCGCGAGGCGCTGACAAGCTCTACGGCCGGGGCCTGGTCGCCGAAGACCTGCGCGCCGCTCCGCCGAAGGTCGCGGGAGCCCGCTGAGGCGGCGGACGCAGGGCGAGCCTCATGTCCATGTCGGCGAGCGCTCCAATTCCACCATGGATCTAAGCCGCTCCGGCATCCCGACGGATGCAGGTGGTCAATGTCCGCTTTCGACCCAAAGCGGACATTGTGGCCGTTGAACACCCTGTGACGCTCCAGCCAAATGGGCGTGGGAACTGCCGGGGAAGCTGGCCGGCGCCCAATGGAACCGATAGCCTCACCGTGCCGCTCGCAGCCGTTGAGGACGGGAATACAAATGGGAATGGGCAATTTGGGACGCGTACTGCGGAAGGGCTCCGGTTACCTCGGCGGCTTCCTGAATTTCCTGCTCCTCCCGCTAGTCGGCGTCGTCTGCCTGTCAATTCTCGGCTTTGATCGAGGGGTGGGCGTGATCCTGCTGTTTTTCGCGGCCAGCGCCGTCTGGACCACGATCTGTACGCTGTATACTGGACGTGTTCCGGCCTTGCTTTCCGGAGCCTCTGCTGACCGGAGCGAGATGCCGGTGCTTTACTGGCTGAATGCCGCCATGACCGTCATCGTGACGGGCGCGATCACCCTGACGGCCGCAAGCTACGTCCAACACCTCGGCTGGCTTCCCCGCTGGGTCCCCGAGCTATCCAAACTGTTCAACTGAGCGCCACGACCTAATGCGTCGACCTTCGAGGGCTTGCACGTGCGTGGCCTCACTTCTGTCTATCGAGCCCAGCCAATGTCCGCTGTCGACCCAAAGCGGACATTCCCTCCCCACCGTTCGGCTGAACCTCCGGCGCGACAGGAACTGGATGGTGCGAATCGCGAAGGGCTTTTACCGCTGGCGCGGTTTGGCGGAGGTGATCATGCGGATCGCAGCACGGCTCTTAACGGTCGTCGCACCATTGCTGCTCGCGGGATGCGCCGCCACCGGCCAGGGACGGACGACCGCGGTCTATAGCAACGTCCTGTTCAACGACGAATCCGGTGACGCTTCCGGGTACGAGATGGAATTGCGCCAGGACGGCTCGACGGCGACGGTCCTGCTCGTCCTTTGTGAGGGCGGCTGCCATGGCGGCGCGTCTTCGCCCGTCGTGATCGACGGCGACAAGGCGTCGTTCCTGATCACTCGGAAGATGCTCAGCGGGGGCCGAATGGTCGAGATGGACTCGGCCCGATACGTCGCTCAGATCGCCCCTGATCACGTGGTCCTCACCAGCCAAGACTATGGCGATGAGTTCGAGGCGAGACTGGAACGCGTGCGCCGTCCGCGTCCCGGCCAGACAGCCGACCTCGCCAACTACAACTGACCTCGACCAGGGGCGGCTTGGCACGGCGCAGCCATGAGGGCAGGCGATCGGCTGAATGTCCGCTTTCGACCCAAAGCGGACATTAACGCCGTCTCTTCCTGTCCGCTCGCCACCCTTCCCAAGTGGCCCAAAGAAACAATACAGCGCCTGCCGCAGAAAGAAGAGCGACCTGCAACTGCCTCGCGGGCCGAATAGCTTCCTCCCAACCCATGAACGACCAAGACGACACGAGCGCGAACGCCAGAGCGGAGGTCAAGCCGAGCACCAACCGACGCCAATTGCCGAGCACAGAATTATCCGAGAAGCTCTTCGCCTCTCGCGCAGCATTAGGCGGCGCGTCGCCTCCCTGCCCTCCGGAAAGAGATCCGGTCACTTCACGCCACAGAATATCGGCCGGAAGTTCAGAGCGAGTTCGAAAGGCAAGAAACGCTTCGAGTACGCTCCTGCTGTCGAACCATTCGTCCGCCGCAAGTGGAACTTCGCCCGCGCTGAAGACCAGCTTTGTGCCATCTGCGAAGACCTCGCTAGGTGCCGCATGGTGGGCGCGGAAGTGCCTGCCGGTCCCAGCGTCTCTGCGCTCCAGCAAGCACGTCACGCCACCTCCTCCGACCTGGATGTAGTTACCCAGATCGTCAGTCAGGGATGCGAAGGAGGATGGGCCAGAGCTACGAAGCCCCAGAATGCTTTTGCGAACTTGCGCCTCGGTTGGATCCGTTACGGCGGACTTGCCTTCAACCTCAATGCGCATCCGCGCCCCCCAATATCCTGCAGTCACGCTAGCCTTGGGAATGTCCGCTTTCCATCCCGAACGGAGATGCCAGCCAGGTCCGCTTTCGACCCATTGCAGACATTCCTCGGGGACACTGCCAAGCTCGCACCATGACCAGCGGCGCCACAGACTCACATCGCGGGCTATTGAGGACCGGCTCCAGCCGACATGCGGCGGAACTACATCGGCTCGGCTGGACCGTCGTGCACCAGTTCTTTTGGGCTGACGAAGACGAGCCTTACGAGATTGGCCTCCGTTGGGATCGAGAGGGCGAGCCTTCCTACCCGAGCGCTGATCCAAGCGAATGGCTCATCCCCCCGGGCGAGCACGCCTTAGAAAGCCAACGCACGCTGCGCCACCAGCATCGGCTCAAGTGACCGAGGCGCCGCTCTGACGGTCGGGAGTCCGCTTTCGACCCATAGCGGACATCGGCCAGGACCACTAACGTGCCGCCTGGGGTAGGGCGGCTTTATGAAAAGACGGTCTTTCGTATTGAGCGGGGCGGCCTTGGTCGGCGGGGCTTTCAGCGGGCGGGAGCGCGCGATGGCTGACGTCGGCGCCGGTGCGGGCCTGGAGCGCGTTGTGCTCGACAGCCGGGGAGCGGCGTACGTCAGAGACCACCTGGCCGGCGTGAATACGCTCTGCACGGAGTTGGGGCGCGTCGTCGAAGGCGCCCGCGGCGAGGTCTTTACAATCGCGCCGAAGGGGGCGGCCGCCGAAAGGCTCTATGCGTTTGAGTCCGGCGGACTCCTGTTGAGCAACCTCGATTTCTCAAGGGCCACGCCGGTCGCTGGAGGCGGATCGCTGATGGCGGTCGACACCCTGGTCGAGGCCCGCGCTGAGCGCATCATGCAATGCCTCAAGCAGCACGCCGGAAGCGTCTGCGTCATCGACGACTACAATCCGCGATGGGGAGATCCTCTCTATAAAAAGGAAGCCACGGCGTTCGGGGTGGGGGAAGAGGTCTATCACCTGATCACCGGCTCCGAGAGCCTGGACGAGATCGCCGACACCTTGGCCTTGGGGGACACAATCTGGCACGGGGTCGCCGCCGTCTGTCAGCCGGCCGAGCCCGTGTCCAAATCTGACCTGTCTTCGCCGGATGCGCTTCGGAGACTAGCGCGCTCGGTGATCGAGCTGAGTTGCACGGCCTACGACCGAGAAGGGTTCGTCAACTGGCGACGGGTCTGACCCCGCCTCTCAGCCGATGTCCGCTTTCGACCCATAGCGGACATTCCACGGAGTTGCGGTCTGGCAGGCTGGCAGGCCAAGGTTGGCTGATGATGATCAAGACCGGTTACGACGCCCTGTGGGACGTGGTCTGCGTGACCTGGGGCTTCTGCGGATGCGTGAAGAACGACAAGCCGCTCCACGTGGATGACCTCATCCCTCCGTCTGGGCCTGTATCGGCAGATCAGTTCGTTGAGTGGGTGTTCCTAGCGGACAATCTGAACCCGAACTCCGAGCCCGAGAAATGGCAACGGCATAGGGCGGCTATCCGGGCCGCTTTCATCGAACACATGGGCGGAGAGGTCGTCGACGCCGATCGTTTGCGCTGACGGTCTAACGTCCGCTTTCGACCCAAAGCGGACATTTCGGGCTCGCCGGCTGCTTGACTGTTCCGCCCACATGGCTTCGATGCCCGTAGGGGGGACACATGGCGAAGTCTAGGCTGGTTCGCTGGCTGCACCTGATCGGCTACGCAACGACACTGATCGTCGTGGTCGAGCTAGTGGCGGCGGGGATCTACGGCTACCGGGTGTGGCAGTCAGAGCAGCAGATGCGCATGCGCGCGTTCGAGATGACCCGGACGCACGCGCGCCCCCTGACCTCAGAGGACCTGCTGGAGGCCGACGCCGTCCGATCGCTGGCCTCGGTACGCCAGACCGCTGGCGGCGCGAAAGACGCTCTGCACTACGTCGCCATGCCGTCGTTTTCGGACTGGTACGCCATGACTCTGTACCTGCCTGAAGACGGCGACACCGCCAATGTCGCCCTGGTCGTCGTTCACCGCGACGCCGAGACCGGCGCTGTGAAAGCCCTGGAGCCGCACAACTTTACGGTGCCCAAAGCGGAGTACCTGCGCGCGACCGTGCAACTGGATGAGCTGACGCACGACTGGGCCGGCGAGGTCGATGACTGCTTCGACGGCACGCCGGTCGCCTTCGAGCGCGTGAAGGGCGGCGCGATCACGTCAGCCGTCGGAAACGCGGAGTGCAGCGCGCACTACCGCGCCGTAAACCAGGTGGTCGAGCGCCTGATCACTCCCCACGCGCCCAAGGACCTGAACATTTTCCCGGAGTGGTGGTCCGAGCCGGCCACCCCGAGCGTGCCGGCGCAAAAGTGAACGCCACCGCGTCCCAACAGTCAGTTTGAGGCTCGCAAATGCTAGCTATTGCCCTAGCTGCGATCGCAATCGCCACTCCGGATGATGATGTCGTAGTAACATCCTTCGACCCAACATTTGCACCGCCGCGATCAGCGCAAGTCCAATTCGAATGCCAAGGAAGAACCCTGGAGGCAAGGTTTCTGTACTCGGAAAATCGACTGCGGAGAATCAAGGTGGATCACAGGTGGATACCCGTTTCGGATGGACTTGCATCAGAAATTGGCGAAGGGGCCCTTGGGGCGATCGACTTTGGCTTGGTGAAATGCAGCGAAACACCAATTCGCGACGGCGGCATACTTGTGTTTCAATGGTCGAAATATCACACGCAAGAACAGCCAGCACTATACGAGCTGCATTGGAGTGACGGCGAATACAAGATCGACAGGCTCGATTAAACTAAGATTTCCGACCATGTGCCGTCGAAATCTTTGGATCGGTAAAATGTCTGCCACACAGCGCTGGATCGACTGCTTTTCGCCCTTGGCGATAGCGGGAGTGCTTGCGGCCGCCGGGGGCAGCATCGCGGCCGACCGCAAGCCTGCGCCCTTGGCCGTTCGCGCGGAGCTCACTGCGGACTGCGCGTTAAGAGTCACGCTTCAGAACACGACCGGGCGGCCGATCCGGGTGCCATCCGGGCTCGCCTTTGGGCCCCGAGCGGGCCTAATGCTGAATATGCGCGCGCCAGACGGTGCGGATTTCAGCACCGTCGGCTTGAGCTATGACGGATACCTCGGCCCGGCCTCATTCGATCGTCCAGTGATGATCGCGCCTGGAAACGCACAGATCGTCGAGGGACCGTTTCCCACGCCGCCTGCCGGCTCCGACACGGAGGCCGCGTTCCGGCGCGCCTTGGGAGCCGAGAGCAAGTTCGTAGTATTCTATGACGTTCCAGCCGAGGTAGTAGGGGCTGAGCGTTCAATCGTCGCCGTACCCAAAGGCGCGCCGCCGATCCGATCGCAGCCCGTCACCGTAGGCCCGCGATGCGCCGAATTGGTATCGCGGAGGCGAGGGGAATGACCCACCCGCTCCCCATTTTCGCGCTGGCCGCAGCATTCTCGGTCACGGCTGCAAGCGCGAACGCTCAAGTGGGCGCGGCGACGCCAGTCCCCAGTGACCAGGTCACCCTCGTCCGCCACTGAAAAGCTGTCGAGCTGGCAGTGCACGGTCAAGGTGCGTCCGTGGCACGAACCCCAGTGCCCCGCTGTAGGTGATGTCTGCTCACCACCCAAAGCGGACATTCAGCCCGGACGGCGCTGAACCCAGCTCTGCAGAAAAATTTCGCCGCCGCGGATGAATCGCGCCGGACCTGTCGTTGGACCTTGCGAAGGCGCCTTCGAGCGCCGTCCAACGCAGGAGCAGAAACATGCGTAAGACGTCTCTTCTGACCGCCGCCGCCGTCGCCGCGACCCTGGCCCTG
>NZ_JAAIVC010000197.1 GCF_010975005.1 Caulobacter sp. 17J65-9
CCCGGCGGCCGCGGTCGAGAGCCCGGCGCCCGTCACGACGCCGGCGCCCGCCGCCGCCGGGCCGGACGCCCGGCTGCTGGGCCGCCTGCATGCGCTGATGGAGACCGAGCAGGTCCACCTCGACCCGGAGCTCGACTTCGCCGGCTTCGTCCGGCGCATGGAGGCGCCCGAGCCGGTGGTGCGCCGGCTGATCAACCAGCAGCTCGGCCACCGCCACTTCCGCAGCTTCCTGAACGCCTGGCGCGTCGAGGCGGCCAAGCGGGCCCTGCTCGACCCGGCCCTGGCCGACGAGAAGATCGCCTCGCTGGCCTTCGACTCCGGCTTCGCGTCGCTGGCCTCGTTCAACCGGGCCTTCAAGCTGGCGGAGGGCCTGTCGCCCAGCGACTACCGGGCGCGCGCCCTCGCCTCGCCCGAGACAGATCGGGTTTTGAGGAGCGATCCCGCCGGGATCTGAGGAGCCCCCGCGGCCGGCCCCGGCTACCGGTCGGGCATGACAACGCTCGCGCTCACACCCCCCGCTTCGACCGGCCGCCGCTGGCTGGTCGCTCTGGCCGCCCTGGCGGTCTTCATCCTGGTCGACACCATCGGCCTGATCCCCTTCCGCGCCGTCGCCGGCGACTGGACCGGACTGCCCCGCACCGCGGCCCTGGCCGTCGTCGGTTACGGCCTCAACCTCGTCCTGCCGCTGGCCCTGGCCGCGGTCCTGTTCGGCCCCAGGGCCGCGCCGGGCGCGCTGGGCCTGAACGGGTCGATCCTGACCGGCCTCGCCGTCGGCGTTGCGGGCACGGCCGTCATGCTGGCCGGCTTCGCCCTGACCGCGCCCTACACGCCGCCGGACGACGCGTTCAACGTCCTGATGCGCCGGGCCCTGCTGCCGGGGATTGCTGAGGAGATCCTCTACCGCGCCCTGCTGTTCGGCTTCCTGTTCCGCTTCGCCCGCTGGGGCTTCCTGCCGGCCGCCCTGGTCGGCGCGGCCTTCTTCGGCGCGGCGCACCTCTACCAGGGGGACACGCCGACGGCGGCGCTGGAGGCGTTCGTGATGACCGGGCTCGGGGCCGTCGTGTTCGCCTGGCTGTACGCCGAGTGGCGCTTCAACATCTGGGTCCCGATCGCCTTCCACGTGCTGATGAACGGCATGTGGGAGCTGTTCACCTTCGACGAGGCGGCCTTCAGCTCCGCGACGGCCAACGCTCTGCGCCTGGCCGTCATCGTCGTCTCGGTCGTGATCACCGTCGCCGCCGCGCGCCGGCGCGGAGGCCGTGTCGTGCGCGGCAAGGCGTGGCTGTGGGGCGGGCCCGCCGCCTAGCGGCCTCCCTTCAGTTTTGACATTTTTGTCAATTTATCCGACCCAAAAGAAAAGCCCGCCGCGGGGATACACGCGGCGGGCTTTTGCTCTCTGTGGAGCGGGCGTTTCCTCCCCGAAACGCCGGAGATCTCGTGCGGCTGCGCGCTCGTTGATCTCACGCTGAACACATAAAGCGGTCAAAAAACCGCCATGTCAATTGCCTGCTAAGGCTGTTTCTGCCTCATTCCGTATATGAACAGCGATTAGTTTGCCTTATTTGACAAAATCGTCAATTTTGGACAATCCGTCGCACGGTTTCGACCAGGTCGGCGCGGGCGACCGTCTGCTGTCCCGGACGGGATTCCCGCCATTCGCGGTTGTCGGCCAGGTTCGACGCCAGCTCGCGGCCGAGGTCGAGGTCCTTCACCGTCGCCGTTCCGGCCGCCAGCTCGTCGCCGCCGATGATCACCGCGGCCGGCGACATGCGCCGGTCGGCGTACTTCATCTGCGCCTTCATGCCCGAGGACCCGAGATAGACCTCGGCCGGGATGCCGGCGGCGCGCAGCTCGGCGGCGACGGAGAAGTACTCGGCCATGGCCGACTGGTCGAAGACGATCACGACCACCGGACCGCGCGCGTCGCGCTCCTGGCGGCCCTCCATCAGCGCAATGGCGCGCTGGGCGGCGACCAGGCGGCTGACGCCGAAGGACAGGCCGGTGGCCGGCACGCGCTGGCCGGTGAAGCGGGCGACCAGGTCGTCATAGCGGCCGCCGCCGGCGACCGAGCCGAAACGCACCCGCTCGCCGCGCTCGTCGACCGTGTCCAGCGTCAGCTCGGCCTCGAACACGGCGCCGGTGTAGTACTCCAGGCCGCGCACGACGGCCGGGTCGAACAGGGCGCGCTCCTCGGCCACGCCCATGCCCTTCAGCGCCGCGTCCATGCGGGCCAGCTCGGCCAGGCCCTCGGCCCCTTCGGCCGAGCCGCCGACCACCGGATCCAGCCGGTTCAGGGTCTCGGCCCGCGAGGCGCCGACGCCGGCCTGCACAAAGCTCAGCACCGCCTCGATGGCCTTGCCGCCCAGGCCCGCGCCCTTGGTGAAGTCGCCGGACTCGTCCAGTCGGCCCTTGCCCAGCAGGTCGCCCACGCCCTTCAGGCCCAGGCGGTCCAGCTTGTCGACGGCGCGCAGCACGATCAGGCGCTGCACCGGATCGTTGATCTCGGCCTGGCTCATCAGGCCGTTCAGCAGCTTGCGGCTGTTGATCTTCATCACCGCCGAGCCGGCCGGCAGGCCGGCGGCCTCCAGGCCCTCGACGCCCAGCGCCACGATCTCGGCGTCGGCCTCCGGACGGTCCGAGCCGACCGTGTCGGCGTCGCACTGCAGGAACTCGCGATAGCGACCCGGCCCCGGCTTCTCGTTGCGCCACACCGTGCCGAAGGCGTAGCGGCGGAACGGCTTGGGCAGGCCGTCCCAGTTCTGCGCCGCGAAGCGGGCCAGCGGCGCGGTCAGGTCGTAGCGCAGCGCCATCCACTGCTCGTCGTCGTCCTGCAGGGCGAACACGCCCTCGTTGGGACGGTCGCTGTCCGGCAGGAATTTACCGAGCGCGTCGGCGTATTCGAACGACGGGGTGTCCAGCGGCTCGAAGCCGTAGCGCTCATAGACCTTCGACACGGCGTCCAGGATGCGGCGCTCGGCGCGCAGGTCGCGCGCGCGGCGGTCCTGGAAGCCGCGGGGCGAACGGGCTTCGGGGCGGAAATCGATGGCTTCGTCGGAAGTCTCGGCGGTCATTGGGCGCTCGTCGTCGTTCGGGGAGGAAGTTCGACGGATGGCGCTTCGGCTCAAAGCCCCATCCGCTTTGGGCGGGGGCTCGGCCTTCGGGTCCGGCTTCTCTAAGCCGCGCGACCCCGGCCCGCGCCCTCCGCAGAGGTCGGGTGGTGGTGGTGCGCGTGATGGTGCGAGGCGCGGATCACGCCGGGGCTATAGCCCACCGACGCACGGACGGCTAGCCGCGCCCCCCGATCCTAGCGCTTAAGCCGCGCGATCAGGGCTGTGGTCGACGGATCGTGCGGCTGGGCCGGGCCGCCCTCCAGCTCGGGCAGGATGCGGCCGGCCATAACCTTGCCCAGCTCCACGCCCCACTGGTCGAAGCTGTTGATCCCCCAGATCACGCCCTCGACGAAGGTCTTGTGCTCGTACAGCGCGATCAGGGCGCCCAGACGCTCCGGGCTCAGACGATCCATCAGGATGATGGTCGAGGGCCGGTCGCCGGGGAACACCCGCTGGGGCGCCAGCACGTCGATCTCGGCGGCGCTCGCCCCCTTCGCCCGCAGCTCCTCGCGGACCTCGGCTTCGGTCCGTCCCACCATCAGCGCCTCGGCCTGGGCCAGGACGTTGGACAGCAGCTTGGCGTGCATGCCGGACGCGCCCTCGCTCGCCTCGGCCACGGCGATGAATTCGGAGGGCACCACGTCCGTGCCCTGATGGATCATCTGGAAATAGGCGTGCTGGACGTTGGAGCCCTCGTCGCCGAACACCACCGGCGCGGTGCCGTGGGCGACGGGACGGCCGTCCTTGCCGACCCGCTTGCCGTTCGACTCCATCTCCAGCTGCTGGAGGAAGGCGGCCAGCCGGCGCAGGCGGTGCGCGTAGGGCACCACCGAGCGGGCGCGCCGGTCCAGGCCGTCGCGGTTGTAGACTTGGGCCAGGGCCAGCAGGGCCGGGGCGTTGCGCTCCAGCGGCGTGGCGTGGAAGTGGGCGTCCATGGCGCGGCCGCCGTCCAGGAAGCCCTGGAAGGCGTCCCAGCCGAGCGCCACGGCCGCCGACAGGCTGACCGCCGACCACAGGGAGTAGCGGCCGCCGACCCAGTCCCAGAAGCCGAACACGCGGTCGGGCGCGATCCCGAAGGCGCCAGTCTTGTCCAGCGCGGTGGAGACGGCGGCCAGGTGCGCCTTGGCCCCCTCCTCGCCCAGCGATCCGCGCAGCCATTCGCGCGCGGCCTCGGCGTTGGCCAGGGTCTCCTGGGTGGTGAAGGTCTTGGAGACGACCACGACCAGGGTCTCGGCCGGGTCCAGGTCGGCGCTGACCAGGGCCAGCTCGGCGCCGTCGACGTTGGCGACGAAGCGCAGGTCGATCTGGGGCTTCAGCGGACGCAGCGCGTCCCACAGCAGGCGCGGCCCCAGGTCCGAGCCGCCGATGCCGATGTGCAGGATCGAGCGGAACGGCCGCCCCGTCGCGCCGCGGATCTCGCCGGAGCGCACGGCCTCGGTGAAGGCGCGCATGCGGTCCAGCACCTCCTGCACCGCCGGGCCGACCGCCTCGCCGCCGGCGCGGAAGCCGTCCTCGACCCGGGCGCGCAGCGCCGTGTGCAGGACCGAGCGGCCCTCGGAGGTGTTGATCGGCTCGCCGGCGAACATGCGGGCGCGGGCTTCCTCAACGCCGGCGGCGCGGGCCAGGTCCACCGCCGCGGCGAAACCGTCGGCCGACCAGGGCTGCTTGGACAGGTCCAGCGTCAGGCCGGCGGCCTCGACGCTCAGCCGCTCGAGCCGGTCAGGCTCCTGGCGGAACAGCTCGACGATAGGCGTGCGGGTGTCGGCCGCGCGCATCAGGCGGGCCCAGGCGTCGGGGAGGCTCATGAAGGCCATTCATGCACGCCGTTATCCGAGGCGCCAGTAGAAGCGCGGCGTTAAGGTGCCGGCGCTAAGGTTCCCGCGTCCGCCCGTTTTTCGGAGCCGCCCGATGTCCTGCGCCCTCGCCCTCGCCGCCGCCCTGGTCGCGACCAACCCCGCCTCCGCGGCGACCCCGGCGCCCCCGCCCGCCTCGCTGGCGACCGAGCCGCTCTACGCCGAGATCGTGGCCCGCGCCCAGGCCCTGCACGACGAGGTCGCCGCCTTCCGCGGCGCCGGCGTGAAGGGCGCGCCGAAGCCCTGGCCCGCCTTCGCCGAGGTGAAGCGCCAGGCCGCGGCCCTGTCCGAACTCGACATGACCGGCCATCGCGACCTGGCCGCGCGCGCGGTCGACGGCGACCTGAAGTGCATCCTGAAGGGGATCTCCCAGGACCTGCCGCGCAAGATCGAAGAACTGGAGGCGGCGACCACCGGCGCCGACCAGGACGCGGCCCTCTCGGACCTGATCTACCTGCTGGACGACAATTCGGGCGTGCTGCTGGCCCCGCTGAAGCCGCCGGTCTGACCTGTCAGGACGAGCCCAGCAGAGCGGCCGCCAGGGCGGTGAGGCCCAGCGCGAACAGCACGCCGGCGGCGCGACGGATACGCGGGCGGTAGGGCGACAACGGCGTCGAACGCACGACTCTGGGCTTGATCACGCGGCCCCCTCGAGCGCGTCGATCAGCGCCCCTTCAGTCAACAATTGCGGCAGCACCACGGGCTTCGCTTCGCCCGGGCGGTACAGCAGATACAGCGGCACGCCCGAGCGCCCCTGCTCGGCCAGGGCGGCGGCGATGACGTCGTCGCGCCGGGTCCAGTCGGCGACCATGTAGACCACGCCGGTGCGGGCGAAGGCGGCCTTCACCGGGCGGGCCTCCAGCACGCCCTCGTTGACCTTGCAGGTCACGCACCAGTCGGCGGTGAAGTTGACCAGCACCGGCCGGCCCTCGGCGCGAAGCTCGGCCAGGCGCGCGGGCGCGAACGGTTCGGACGGCGTGGCGGTCGCGGCCGCTTCGGCCGGCGTGGCGCTGGGCTCGGCGGCGGCGCCCCAGACGCCCAGGAAGACGGCGGCGGCGAAG
>NZ_JAAIVC010000198.1 GCF_010975005.1 Caulobacter sp. 17J65-9
CTGTGGCTGGGCGCGGCCGGCACGGTCGGCGGCGGCGCGGCCGGCGTGGTCGGCGGCCTGCTGTACGGCGTGGTCGGCGCGTCGCAATCGACGTCGGGCCCCGGCGCGGTGTCGGTGGCCCTGGTGCTGGTCTGCCTGACCGCGGTGGTGGCGGTGCTCGGCGGGGCCGGCGTCGGCTTCGGCATAGCGGCGGCCAGCATGGCGCCCGGCCGGCTGTCACCCTGGAGCGTGCTGGGCGGCGCTATCGGCGGCCTGCTGGTCGGCGCGGTGGTGAAGCTCCTGGGCCTGGACGCCTTCAACCTGCTGTTCGGCCATGCGCCCGGCGACATCACCGGCGCGCCGGAAGGCGCCCTGCTGGGCGCGGCGGTCGGGCTGGGGGCCTGGCTGAGCGACAAGATCGCCGAGGCGCGCTCGGTCCGTCGCGGGGTGGCGGTCGCGGGCCTTTGCGGCGCGCTGGCAGGCCTGCTGATCCCGATGCTGGGCGGGCGGATGATGGGCGGCAGCCTGCAGCTGGTGGCCCAGGGCTTCCCGGACTCGCGCCTGCGGCTGGATCCGTTCGGCGCGCTGGTCGGCGAGAGCGGCTTCGGCCCGGTCAGCCAGGCGCTCACCGGCGCCCTGGAGGGCCTGCTGTTCGGGGCGTGCCTGGTGGGGGCGATGGTGCTGGTCAGGCGCCTACTGACCCCCTCTCCCCTTGCTGCGAGCGGAACGTAGCCACGGAATTCCCTTCTCCCCTTGCGGGAGAAGGTGGCGCGCGGAGCGCGTCGGATGAGGGGTGACGGCGCGGCGCCGGAACCGTCTGGCGCGAGGACGCTCCTCATACTGACGCCTCGGCGCAGGCACCCCTCATCCGGCCGGCTCCGCCGGCCACCTTCTCCCGCAAGGGGAGAAGGGCGATGCGCCGCCTTCACGCCCCTCCCGCGCCGTGGCACGGTCCGCCGGCAAATCGGGGGGACCGATGAACCGACTCAACCTCACCGCCGCGCTCGCCGCGGCCTCCGTCCTGGCGATCGCCGGCGCGGCCCACGCGGCCGACCCGCAGCCCTCGGCCAAGGACTACGCCGCCGTCGCGCGGGTGCTGAAGCGCACGCCGCTGGTCGACGGGCACAACGACCTGGCCTGGGAGATCCGCGACAACTTCGGCTCCGATCCCGCCCGCGCGACGCTGAGCGCCGACGCCGCGACCCGCACCCCGCCCCTGCACACCGACATCCCGCGCCTGAGGAAGGGCGGCCTGGGCGGCCAGTTCTGGTCGGTCTGGGTGCCGGTCGAGCTGAAGGGCGCCGACGCGGTGCAGGCGACGCTGGAGCAGATCCAGCTGGTCCGCGACCTGGCCGGCGCGCACCCGGACGTGTTCGAGCTGGCCACCACCGCCGACGACGTCGAGCGCATCCACCGCCAGGGCCGCATCGCCTCGCTGATCGGGGTCGAGGGCGGCCATTCGATCGACAACTCGCTGGCCGTGCTGCGCGCCTTCTACGGGCTGGGCGCGCGCTACATGACCCTGACCCACACGTCCAACACCGCCTGGGCCGACAGCGGCACCGACACGCCCGCCCACGGCGGCCTCTCGCCCTTCGGCGAGGAGGTGGTGCGCGAGATGAACCGGCTGGGCATGATCGTCGACCTCAGCCACGTGTCCGACGACACGGTGCGCGACGCGCTGCGGGTCACCAAGGCGCCGGTGATCTTCTCGCACTCCGCCTCGCGCGCGCTGGCCGACGCGCCGCGCAACGTGCCCGACGAGTTGCTGAAGGCCGCCGGCGAGAACGGCGGGGTGGTGATGGTCACCTTCGTGCCGGGCTTCGTCTCGCCCGAACTGGCCGCGCGCGCCAAGGAGATCGCCGCCGCCAGGAAGGCCTTCGCCGAGCGCTACGCCGACACCCCCGGCGCCGCCGACCGCGCCTTCGAAGAATGGGACAAGGCCCGCCCGCCGGCCCCGGTCGCGACGCTGGCCATGGTCGCCGACCACATCGAGCACGTGCGCGACGTGGCCGGGATCGACCACGTGGGCCTCGGCGGCGACTTCGACGGCGTCACAACCCTGCCCGAGGGCCTGTCGGGCGTCGACGCCTACCCCGGCCTGCTGGCCGAGCTCAGCCGCCGCGGCTGGACCGAAGCCGACCTGCGCAAGCTGACCGGCGAAAACGTCCTGCGCGTCATGCGCCGGGTCGAGGCCGTGTCGGCGGAGATGAAGGCCCAGGCGCCCTCGCACGTGAAGCTCGAGGCGGCGGCCGGCAAGTGAAGCTCGGAGAGACGCTTCGGAGCCTGGCTGCGCTGCTCGGCTGCGCGGCGGTCATCGTCGTCTTCGTCGACATGGCCGACAGGCTTCACTGGGAAGGCTGGTCCATCCGACTGCCCGCCTATGCGATCCTGCTGGGCTGCTTCACGCCGACGAAGAACCGGCTGATCACCGGACTTCAGGTCATAACCGTCGCCGCGCTGACGCCGGCCGCGGTCATCGCCCTGTCGCCGGCGCTGGAAGCGATGCTGCCGTCCGGCGTGCAGCTGGGCCTCGAGATCGCCGCCCTCGTCGCCCTGGGCGCCCTGTGCGTGGCCCAGCTCTGGAACGCCTGGTGGTCGTGGCGTCGCTATCGCGCGCGGATGAAGGCCCAGTACCCCTCGCCGGTGCAGCGCGCCGCGGGCGGGTTCTAAGCCAAGCCGCCCACGCAACCAGAGATTGACGGCCCGCCCCGGCGCGGGCCAGATCGACCGACGTTCGTTTTTGTTTGGGCGCATTCGGTCGGGGGACCACATGATCCGCAAACTCGCTTCGGCCGCGCTGGCGGCCGGTCTGCTGGCCGCCGCGCCGAGCGCCCGGGCCGGCGACGACGAGGCGCTGACGCACGCCAGCGAACGCGGCCGGTTGCTCTACGCCTACGACCAGGCCGCCTGGGTCAGCTCCGACGAGATGCTGCGCGTCATTGCGAAACCGGACAAGGCGGGCGTGCGCGGCTATGTGGTCGAGCCGCTGGCCGACGGGACGCTGCGGGCGATCTACTACGGCTTCGACGGCGCCACGCCGAAGGCGGTGTTCACGGCCGACGTGCGCGGCTCCAAGGTCGTGGCCCGTCACAGGTTCGCCGCCGGCGAGGACGCCGCGCTCAGCCCGACGGCGGTCGCCCTGATCCGGGCGCGCGACGCCGCCACCGCCGAGGCTGAACGCAAGCGGCTGGGCGCCTGCGCCAAGGCCGCGTTCAACACCGTCGCCCTGCCGGCCCAGCGCGCGGACGCGCCCGTCCCGGTCTACCTGCTGACGCCCCAGGTCGCGCAGAACCAGTTCCCGTTCGGCGGCCACTACGAGATCGACGTCGCCGCCGACGGCGCGATCGCCGCCCAGCGCGGCTTCACCAAGAGCTGCCTGACCATGTCGCCGGGCGGCGGATCGGGCGGCGCCCCGGCGGGCGTGATGGTGAGCCATCTGCTGGACGCGACCCCGACCGAGATTCACGTCTTCCAGTCGCTGTCGATGCGCCTGCCGGTCTATGTCGTGACGGGCGAGGACAAGCTCTGGCTCGTGGACGGCGACAAGATCACCGCTGTGGACCCGAAGTCGGGCGGCTGAGGCCTACTCGTCGGAGGCCGTGTAACGCAGCACGCCGGCCACGCGGGAGCGGCCGGTGTCGGTCGGGTGCGCGACGCCGTCCATCACCACGACCTCGGCGAAGTCGAACGGGCTGACGCCGTCCAGGCAGGCGACGTTGACGCCGTACTGGTTCGGGTTCGAGCGGCGCTGGTGGTGGGTGTAGACCCCGCACACCGAGCAGAACCAGTGCTGCGCCGCGCCGGTGTTGAAGCGGTAGCTGGTCAGCGCCTCGGCCCCGGCGGTGACGGTCACGCCGCCCAGCTCCGCCGACACCGCCACCGCCCCGCGCATCCGGCAGAGCGAACAGGTGCACCGCCGCGCCGTGCGCAGTCCGTCGCTCAGTCGCGCGGTGAAGCGAACGGTCCCGCAGTGGCAGGCGCCCTCGATCGTGTCGACGTCCTCGCGCATGCGCTCGCTCCTGGTCAGACGGGCTCACATAGCAGAGCGCTCACCCCTTGCGTCACCCTCGGGCTTGTCACGAGGGTGAGATGCGCATCCGCCCAGGATGCGGACCGCGCCTTAATCCCATGGTGGAATTGGAGCGCTCGGGGCCATGGAGTTCAGGCGGGGGTGAGCGCGTCCCGCAAGGCAGCGTAGATCGCGCCGGCCGCCTCGGCGACCGGAAGACCTGAGACCTGCCCATCCCCCACTTCCAGCAGCCACCAACGGCCGTCCGCATCGCGGCCGAAGTCCGCCGCAGCAAAGGGACTCGGGACGCTAGCGGCCACTTCGTCGAGCAAGGCGCTCGGCGGCGCGCCCAAATCGGCCGCTTCGCGCGAACGCGGCCAGCTGCCGACCGCTGCGCCTTTGACGACGAAAGCGCGGTACTCGAACGCCGGCGAACCGACGGGTTCTAGGGGAATGTAAGCTTTGAAGACCAGGCCGCCGACGAGACTGTCGCCCTGCAGCTCCCGAAAGCGGCGGATCACGCGCCTCGCCTCGTCCGCCTTGGATGCGTCAGGAATGAAGCAGGCTTCGTTCCAGTACCCCGCTTGGGACTTCACCCAGTCCTTCAGGACAACCGGCGCCGCCCCGAATGCGGCCAAGGTTTGATCGAGCGCGGCCGGGTCATCCATTTGCGACACCGGGAGCCAAGTGGTCGCCGGCATCCATCGCTTCAGGACGGCGTACGAACCGGGCGCGTGGTGACAGGTGGCGTACTCGGCCGGCGAAGTGACGAGATCGATGCCGCGTCGGGCGAGAGCGTCGAACAACGCCGCGTATGCCACATCCCGCAGCATCCAGCCCCGATAGACGGCAGATCCCGCGCCGTCGAAGCGCGCAGATCGAAGCGCCGCCCCAGGATCGGTTCGATGATCGAGTTCGTCGTGATCAAGAACCACGACAGTGTACCCGGCGGCCCGAGCGGCTTCTGCCTCCTGGGCGAAGGCAGGGTCAACCGACCGAGGATTGATCGGATCGGCGCAGAAGATGACGAACGGTGCCAGCATGGCGTTTGTGTGAACGAGATCGAGCGTCTCTTCAACGAAGGGAGGCAGCGCCCCCCCCTTACGCCGCCGCCTCCAGCAGCCGCTCCATCGCCGCGTAGAGGTCGCTCGCCGCCACCGGCTTGGCCAGGTGGGCGTCGGCGCCGGCGGCGCGGCCGGCTTCCTGGTGTTCGGGAAGGGCGTGGGCGCTGAGGATCAGGATCGGGGTGCGCACGCGCCCTTCCTCGGCCTCCAGCTGGCGGATGGCGGCGACCGCGGTCAGGCCGTCCATCACCGGCATGCGCAGGTCCATCAGCACCAGGTCGAAGCCGCCGCCGCCGAAGGCCGCCAGGGCCTGGGCCCCGTCCTCGACGGAGACGACCTCGACGCCCATGGCGCCCAGCATGGCCTCGACCAGGCGGCGGTTGGTGGGATGGTCGTCGGCGGCCAGCACCCGCAGCGGCGGGCCGGCCTCGGCCGGCGTCTCGTCGCTAACGTCGTCGCCCGCGCGCGCGTCGAAGCGCGCGTTCCACGCCTGGCCCATGATCAGCCCCCACAACGCGCCCCCGCGCGTACACACACTCAATGGCCAAGCTTGAGGGATCGCGGCTAACCGGGCCTTAAAATCAGCGTTTTTTCAGCGCTCCAGCGCCCACCACCAGTCGCCCTGGAAATCGCGGTCGACGCTCTCCTGGCTCTCGAAGCGGAACCACATGCGGGCGACCTCGTTGGGCGGGCAGCCGGCGTCCAGCAGGGCCGCGCGCACGTCGGCGCACAGGCGCGGATCGGCGGCCAGGCGGTCGCGCTCGGCGTCGGTGGAGGCGTGGAACCACCAGCCGGGCGGCCGCGGCGTGACCCCTTCGCCGCCGTCGGAGCCGGACACCCAGGCCTCGGGCACCCGCTCGCGGGCCAGGCGGCGCACCCGGCCCTGGGCCGCGCGCATGGCGGTGGCC
>NZ_JAAIVC010000199.1 GCF_010975005.1 Caulobacter sp. 17J65-9
AACTTCAACCTCGGCGCTCCGGCCCCGGGGACCGCGCCGGGCTCGGCCCCGCCCGCGGCCGGCACCGCGGCGCCCGCCCCGGCCCGATGATCCTCTCGAACCTGGCGAGCGCCGTCCGCACGACGGCGCTCGCGTTCGTGGCCGTCCTGGCGTTCGCGTCAGGGGCCCAGGCGGAGCCGAAATTCCCGCCCCTGACCGGCCGTGTGGTCGACCAGGCGAACATCCTGCCGCCCGAAACCGAGGCCGCGCTGGACCAGAAGCTCGCGGCGCTGGAGCAGGCGACCACCGACCAGATGGTGGTGGTCACCGTGCCCTCGCTGCAGGACTACGAGATCGAGGACTACGGCTACCAACTGGGCCGGCACTGGCAGATCGGCCAGAAGGGCGCCGACAACGGCGTCCTGCTGATCGTCGCGCCGAACGAGCGCAAGGTGCGCCTCGAGGTCGGCTACGGCCTGGAGCCGGTCCTGACCGACGCCCTGTCCAGCGTCATCATCCAGCAGAAGATCCTGCCGCGGTTCCGCGACGGCGATTATCCCGGCGGCGTGGTCGCCGGCACCGACGCGGTGATCCAGCAGCTCACCCTCGACCCGGCCGAGGCGCAGGCGCGCGCCAAGGAAGCGGCCGAGGAGATGAAGGCCAAGCCGGCGCGGATCGAGCCGGAAGCGATCATCTTCATCGCCTTCGTGGCGTTCCTCATCCTCAGCTCGGTGTTCCGCGCCCTCGGCTTCGGCCGCAGGCGCCCGGGCCGCGACAGCGGCCTGCTGCCGATCATCCTGTGGAGCCTGCTCAGCAGCGGCGGCGGTCGCGGCGGCGGGGGCGGAGGCGGCGGCGGCTTCAGCGGCGGCGGCGGATCGTTCGGTGGCGGCGGCGCTTCGGGGGGCTGGTGAGATGAAGATTTCAAACGCCGATCACGCGCGCGTCGACGCGGCCATCGCCGCAGCCGAGGCCAACACCTCCGGCGAGATCATCTGCGTGATCGCCCGCGAGGTCTCCGACTATCGCGAAGTGCCGCTGGCCTGGGCGGCGGCGGCGGCCCTGCTGGCGCCGCTGGCCCTGGTGCCGTTCGGCTTCGACCTGGGCTGGCTGCGCGGCCTCGACGGCGGCTGGACCGCCGCGCACCTGTCGGCCACCGACGCCGCGGTCGGCGCGGCGCTGACCGCCTACGCCCTGGTGCAGGCGGCGGTGTTCGTGCTGGTGCTGCTGATCGCTTCGCTGCCGGCGGTGCGCCGCGTGCTGACCCCGCGCAGCCTCAAGCGCCACCGGGTGCACAAGGCGGCGATGGAGCAGTTCCTGGCCAAGGGCATGCACCTGACCGCCGGTCGCACCGGCGTGCTGATCTTCGCCTCCATGGCCGACCACCACGTCGAGATCGTCGCCGACGAGGGCATCCACGCCAAGGTGGGCGCGGAGCACTGGGGCGACGCGGTCGCCGCCCTGGTCCGTCAGGTCAAGGCCGGGCGCCCGGCCGACGGCTTCGTCGAGGCCATCGGCATGTGCGGCGCGGTGCTGGCCGAGCACTTCCCGCCCGGCGCGGAAAACCCGAACGAACTGCCGGACCGACTGGTCGAAATCTGATCGCCCCGCGTTAGTCACCGAGCGCCATGCCTCGGATCATGACCTACAACGTCCACCGCTGCGTCGGCGTGGACCGGAAGCTGGACGTCGAACGGATCGCCGCGGTCATCGCCGATTCCGAGCCCGACATCGTGTGCCTGCAGGAGCTCGACGTCGGCCGCGCCCGCACCCAGGGCGTGGACCAGGCCCACGCCATCGCCAAGCGGCTGGAAATGACCTTCCATTTCCACCCGGCCATGCGGGTGGAAGAGGAGCTGTACGGCGACGCGGTGCTGACCCACCTGCCCGAGCGGCTGGTGCACGCCGCCTCCCTGCCCGGCATCACCGGCGTGCCCGGCAACGAGCCGCGCGGGGCGCTATGGGTCGAGGTGGACGTCGGCGGGCTCCAGCTGCAGGTGCTCAACACCCACCTGGGCCTGGTGCCGCGCGAGCAGCGCCTGCAGGCCGCCGCCCTGGTCGGGCGCGAGTGGCTGGGCCATCCCGACTGCCGCGATCCGGTGATGCTGGTCGGCGACTTCAACGCCACCTCGGTGACGCGCCCCTACGCCCGGGTCGCCAGCCGCCTGCGCGACGCCCAGAAGACGCCGGCGGTCCCCCGCACCGTGCCGACCTTCCCGTCCGGCTTCCCGGTGCTGCGCATCGACCACTGCTTCATCAGCCCCTCGGTGCGGATCACCGGCGTGCAGGCCCCGTTCTCGCCGCTGGCCCGCATGGCGTCGGACCACCTGCCGCTGGTGATCGACTTCGAGCTCGATCAGTCCGGGGCCGCTTCGCCCGGGTGAGAGCCAGCGGCGGTGGCGAGCAGCCGCGCCAGCGGCCGCCGACGCCAGGGCCGCCAAGCGTCGGCGGGCGAGAACGGATCGCCCAACTGCCACACCGCGATCAGCTTCGACACCCGCGAGGCCGGCCGCGTCAGCGGCGCGAGCCGCCGCCCGTCGGGGTCGAGCGCCCGGATCGTGCTGGCCACCTCGCCGCCGAACACGTCCTCGGCGGCCGCGTAGGCCGGGGCCGGCACGCCGGCGAAATGGCTGATCAGCCGGCGCCGGAAGCCGCGGATGAAGCGGGCGGCCGGGTCGTTCTCGCGCTCGGTCTCCACCGCCACGTCGCACTCGGTGTCGAAACCGCAGGAGCGGTTGTTCAGATTGGTCGAGCCCACCCGCAGGAAGCGGTCGTCGACGATGGTCACCTTGGAGTGCACCACCACCACCCCGCCCTCCTCGGTCAGCGGCGTCCAGGCGCTGAACCGGCCGTGCGCGTCGGCCCCGCGCAGGCGGGCCAGCAGGGCGCCGCGCGCGCCGTCCATGGCCGCCCGGTCGAACCAGCTGGGGCTCTGGGCGGTGGAGACGATCACCACCTCCGGCCCGTCCGCCTCCTGCAGCCGCAGGGCCAGCGCCGCCGAGATCACCGGCGAGGTGACGTACTGGTTCTCCAGGTAGATCAGCTTCCGCGCCGAGGCGATCGCCTCCAGATGCAGGGCCTCGTTCTCGCGCACGCCGACACGACCGCGCCAGGCCGGCTCGGTCCGGGCTATGCCGACGCGGACGTCGTGCAGGTCGGGCTTCACCCGCTCGGGCCAGGGGTCGCCGTCCGCCTCGACCGGCGACAGCCGATCGCCGGTCTTCTCACGCCAGCGCTCGCGCGCCAGATCGCCCAGCGCGCGCGCCGCCGCCCCGTCGACCATGGCCATGACCTCGTGGCGCGGCTGGCAGATCAGGCCGGTGGGCGTGCAGCGGCGCGGATCGTGGTCGGCGTGCTCGGCCGTGTCCCAGCGGTCCACCGACACGTCGCCGCCGCCGCAGAAGGCCAGCTTGTCGTCGATCACCACGACCTTCTGGTGGTGGCAGGCGCCGATAGGCCGGGCCCGGTCGAGGCGAAAGTCGACCGCCTGCTTCTTGAACCAGGCCCCGGCCCGCATCGGAAAGAAGTCCTGGGACCAGGCGATCGGCAGGGGCGAGCGCCAGATCAGCAGCTTGACGTCCAGGGCGGGGTTCTCGCGCGCGAGCTTGCGCAACAGGAAGCCGATCTCGCCGGTGCGGTCGTGCGCGGGCGCGGTCGGATCCAGCCGCGTGCGCGGATCGAACTGCCAGCCGAGCAGGAGGATCGAGCGCCGTGCGTTGAGCAGGGCGTCCCGAAGCGCGGCGAAATAGGCCGCGTTCTCCATGAGGAACGACGCCCGTCCGGCGTGCTCGGCACGCCAGCAGGTCGCTCCGGGCAACAGCAGCAAGACGGTCGGTCCCTCCCCGGCCGCCGCCATGGCGCTTCCGGTCGGCATGACAACACCCGGGAAGCGCGGCGGTTTCGTCGGCCCGCGCTCAAGGTGAACGACAGATGAAGATCCGCGTTCGACGCCGGTTCAGGCTTGGCCGTTATGGTACATCCCAGAGCTCAACGAGCTGACGGAGACCAGACCATGAAACGGCCCCTCGCCCTCGTCCTCACCAGCCTCGCCGTCCTCGGCGCGGCCGCTTCCGCTTCCGCCCAGGCGCAGAGCGCCGACGCCCGCCGCGGCGACTGGCCCGGCGACCAGGGCCGCGCCCGGGTGACCTTCTACGAGTATCCGAACTTCCAGGGCCGTTCGTTCACGCTGGACGCCCGCGACCGCGACTTCACCCGCAGCGGCTTCAACGACAAGGCCCAGAGCCTGCGCGTGGACGGCGACGGGAGCTGGAAGATCTGCGAGCACGCCGACTTCGGCGGCCGCTGCCAGACCGTCAGCGGCGACGTGCGCGACCTCGGCCGGTTCAACCTGAACCGCATGGTCTCGTCGGCCGAGCCCCTGCGCGACGACCGGCCCGGCGACGACCGCCCCACCGGCGGCTCGACGACGATCCGCGACGGCTACGAAGGCCGCGCCACGATCTTCTTCAAGCAGCCGAAGCTGAACGGCCTGGACGTGGCCTCGGCGCGCGGCGGCGCGGAGTTCTTCTGCCGTCGCCTGGGCCTGGGCGCCCCGGCCTTCTACGACGACAGCGAGACCGCCCGGCGCGCGATCGACCGCACCGGCCGGGTCGTCTTCAACCAGCCGGTCCTGCGCGACGTGCTCTGCCGCAAGCGCTGATCCGGGCCGCGGCCCTTTCCGTCCTCCCCCGGAAAGGGCCGCGCTTCCCGTAACGAAAGTTCATGGCCGCCCGGATTGCCGGGCGGCCTTGTTCGTCAGATAACGCCGCCATCGCAGTCTGGGGAGACGGTGGTTGGACGGGATCGTCGAGTTCATCGCCGCGGTGGTGACTTCGCTGGCGGTCGCCCTGTTCGCCCAGTTCGGGATCGACCTGCACGCCCCGCAGGCCGGCGACCGCCCGGAGATCCAGCGCACGGTCCAGCCGGAACAGGCGGCCGCCCCGGCGACTTCTAAGGCCGGGACCGGCGAAGACTGCTGAGCGCGCGACGGCGCGCGCCCGAATCGCATTCCGCTTCCCGAGTCCGGGACTTGCGGCTAGGTTTCGTCTAACGCGCGAAAATACGCAGTCTGCGCGCGATCAAGACGAGCCGCGCATGAGAGTTCGATCCCGCCCGCCCCTGACCCTGACGCAAAAGGTCGATCCGGATCCGGTGACCGTCGCGCCCGCGCGCGACGAACCGCCGGTCGAGGCGAAGGCGGAACCCGACGGCGGCGAAGGCCGGCCTGAGCCGATCCTGCCCCCGCAGCCGCAACCGCCCGTGCAGGACACGCCCGCGCCCGTGGCCAAGGCGTTCGAGACGCCGCCGGCGGCGCTGTCGCGTCCCCCGGCCCCGCGCGATCGCCGTCCGGGCCCGCAGCCGGCCGCCAAGGACAAGCCGACCCTGCCCTACCTTCTGGCCGCCCTCGTCGCGGTGCTGTGGGCCGCCGCCGTCGGCGGCGCGGGCGCCTACATCATCGGCTACGAGAACGCCTTCGAACTGACGCCTTACCGCATCGCTGTGCTGGCCCTGCTGGCCATCGGCCCGGCCGGCCTGCTGTTCGTGATGGCCTACATGGCCCGCCAGGGCTCGCAGCTGGCCGCCGAGGTCCGCCGCGCCCGAGACCTGTCCGAAGCCATGGTCGCTCCGGCCGCCCTGGCCTCCGAACGCTCCGCCGAGGTCGTGCGCGAGATCCGCGCCGAGATCGACCAGGCCACCGGCGCCGCCGACCGGGCGCGGGCCGAGCTGGCCGCCCTGCGCGACGCGCTGGAGGTCGAGACCCGTCGCCTGAACGAGGCGGCCGAGACCGCCGCGCGCGCCGCCAAGGCGCTGGGCGACTCCCTCGGCCGCGAGCGCGAAGAAATGGGCAAGCTGGGCCGCACCCTCGACGAGCAGTCGGTGGGCGTGGTCGACGCGGTCGAGCGCCAGGCG
>NZ_JAAIVC010000019.1 GCF_010975005.1 Caulobacter sp. 17J65-9
GCGCGACGGCGACCGGCGCGCTCGGGGCCGGACGCGGGGCCGGCTGCTCCGGACCGGGGGCGAAGGTAGGCTGGGCCGGCGCGGGCGCGTTGGGCTCGGCCACGTAGACGTCGAGGCTGGCGGCCTCGTCGACCGGCTGGGCGTCCTGGGCCGGCGCGGTCTTCACCGCGGCCACCGGCTCGCCGACGTTCGGGGCCTCGTTACGGCTGCGCACGCCCGAGCGGTAGAACAGCACCACCGCGACGACCAGCACCACCAGCACCACGGCGCTGGCGACCAGCGTCATCGGCACCGGCCGGCGTTCGCCGGTGGTGCGGCGCGCGTCGAAGGCCAGGGGCTCGTCGGTGGGCGGCGTGTAGGCGCCGCGTTCTTGATCGGACATGGGCACGAAACCTCCGGGGCGGCGCGAGTTTCCGAATCGCGACGCAGTTGGTCGACACTCTACCGAAGGCGAAGCTCCGCCGGAACGCGGCGGAACGACTCACACCTCGCGGCCGATCTCCAGGTGGAACAACCGACGATGCTCCTCGATGGCGTATCGGTCGGTCATGCCGGCGACGTAGTCGCAGACCACGCGCGCCCGTCCACCTTGGTCGCGGCCCTTCACCCGTTCATACAGCTCAGTGGGCAGAACCTCCGGTTCCGCCATGAAAAGATTGAACATCTCGGCCAAAATGCGGCGAGCTTGGCTGCGGGTGCGGTTGACCCGGTAATGACGGTACATCCGCGTGTGCAGGAACTGGCGCAGACGGGCCAGATCCTCGGCCATCTGGCTCGAGAAGCCGACCAGCGGCCGCTTCATGCGGCGCACGTCCTCGGCCGTCTCGACGCCTTCGGCCTTGGCCCGGCGCGCGGTCTCGACCAGCACGTCGTCGATCATGGCGCCGATCATCCGGCGCACCGCCTCCAGGCGCAGCATGCGGTCGTCGATGGCCGGCCAGTCGCGGCGCACGTCGCCCAGCAGCGGGCCGATCAGCGGGATTTCCAGCAGGTCGCCGATAGTGAACAGGCCGGCCTGCAGGCCGTCGTCCACGTCGTGGTTGTTGTAGGCGATGTCGTCGGAGATGGCGGCGATCTGCGCCTCCACCGAGGCGAAGGTGTCCAGGCGCAGGTCCCAGCCCGCGGCGTACTCCACGACCGCCTTCCAGGCCGGCTCGTCCAGCCGGTCGTCGACCGGGCCGTTGTGCTTCACGACGCCCTCGACCGTCTCCCAGGTCAGGTTCAGGCCGTCGAAGGCGGGATAGCGGCGCTCCAGCTTGGTGCAGACCCGGAAGGTCTGGACGTTGTGGTCGAAGCCGCCGAACTCCTTCATCTGGATCTGCAGTTCGTCCTCGCCGGCGTGGCCGAACGGCGGGTGGCCCAGGTCGTGGGCCAGCGCGATGGTCTCGGCCAGGTCGACGTGCACGCCCATGGCGTGGGCCAGCGAGCGGGCGATCTGGGCGACTTCCAGGCTGTGGGTCAGGCGCGTGCGGAAGGTGTCGCCCTCGTGCGCCACGAAGACCTGGGTCTTCTCCTTCAGCTTGCGGAAGGCGGCCGAGTGGATGATCCGGTCGCGGTCACGGGCGAAAGCGTTGCGCGTACGGCTTTCCGCCTCGGGATGGCGACGCCCCTTCGAGGTCTCCGCCGACTCGGAGAAGGTGGCGAGGGGGAAGCAAGTGACGGGCACGCTCATCAGGGTCTTTTCCACGGCTGCGGCCGCCCTCATATAGCGCCAAGTCATGACCGTCGATTCCGTAACCCTCACCGAACCGGCCGCGCGGCGGATCCGGGAGCTGGCCGAAGCCGAAGGCCGGCCGCTGATGCTGCGCGTCGCGGTCGACGGCGGCGGCTGCTCGGGCTTCCAGTACCGCTTCGAACTGGTCGACGCGGCCGAGGACGACGACCTGCGGATCGAACGCTCCGGCTCGACCGCCCTGGTCGATCCGATCTCCCTGCCCCTGCTGGCCGGCTCGGCGGTCGATTTCGTCGACGAGCTGATCGGCGCCCAGTTCCGGGTGGTGAACCCGAACGCCAAGTCCAGCTGCGGCTGCGGCGTCAGCTTCTCGATCTGAGCCCTTCAGTCTGGCCGGGCGCCGGCCGTCGGCGTCTCACAGGCATTTAACTCGGCGCCCGTCGAAGAACGGCGTAGCTTCCCCGCGTTCTCGGGGGAGGCTCCTGACATGCTGAAATCGCTCGTTCTCGCCGGCGTCCTGGCCGCCGGTCTGGTCACGCCGGCTGCGGCGGGAGACGCCTTCACCGAAACCGGGCTGGAGCTGAAGAGCCTGCCCGGCGACCTGAAGGGCACCCTGACCACCCCGGCGAAGAAGACCAAGGGCCCGGTCGTGCTGATCCTGTCCGGTTCCGGCCCGACCGACCGCGACGGCAACAGCCCGATCGGCGTGCAGGCCGCCCCCTACCGCCTGCTGGCTCACGGCCTGGCCGAGCGCGGCGTCACCAGCCTGCGCGTCGACAAGCGCGGCATCGCCGCCAGCATGGCCGCCGCCACCAAGGAGGAAGACCTCCGCTTCCAGACCTATTCCGACGACGCCCGCGCCTGGGCCGCCGAGCTGAAGCGCCAGACCGGCGCGAAATGCGTCTGGCTGGTCGGCCACAGCGAGGGCGCCCTGGTCGCCGAGGTCGCCGCCCAGAACAACAAGGACATCTGCGGCGTGGTGCTGATCTCCGGCGCCGGCCGCAAGGCGGGCGACGTGCTGCGCGAGCAGCTGACCGCCGGGCTGCCGAAGGAAATGCAGGCCGACGCCTTCAAGACGCTGGACGAACTGGAAGCCGGCCGCACGGTCGCTGATCCGCCGCCGGCCCTGGCCGCCCTGTTCCGCAAATCAGTGCAGCCCTACCTGATTTCCTGGCTGCCGCTGGATCCGGCCGAGCTGGTCAAGACCGTCCACGGCCCGGTGCTGATCGTGCAGGGCACCACCGACATCCAGATCGGCATGGCCGACGCCGAGCGTCTGGCCGCCGCCCGCTCCGACGCCAAGCTGGTCAAGCTGGAAGGCGTGAACCACGTGCTGAAGGTCGCCTCGGCCGATCGCGCCGCCAACCAGGCGACCTACGCCGATCCGCACCTGCCGCTGGCGCCCGGCGTGGTCGAGGCGGTGGCCGAGTTCGTCAAAGCTCGGCGATGAACAGGTAGGCCACGCCGAACGCCGCGATCCAGGCGACCGGCGCGGCCGCGACCGCCCAGGCCAGCTTCACCCGACGCATGAAGAACGCCGCCCAGGCGGCGAACGGCGCGGCGATCACGGCCACCAGAAAGCTGTACGACAGCAGGGCCATGACCCACCCGGCCCCAGTCCCGCCGACCGAGAACCAGGCCGGCGACAGCACCGCCAGAGCAAAGGCGACCGGGGACAGCGCGACGTGCAGCACGGTCGCGCCGGTCAGGGCCAGGACATGAACGGTGCGGCTCATCCCCCCTCCCTCTTGAGGCGGCGCCGCTCGAACCCTAGCCTTTGCGGAAGTTCACGCGAAGAGAGTCGATGCGGATCGCCACCTGGAACGTCAATTCGGTCAACGCCCGGCTCGAGACCGTGCTGGAATGGTTCCGCGAGGCCCAGCCGGACGTCGCCTGCCTTCAGGAGCTGAAGTGCGTGGACGAAAAGTTCCCGCGCGAGCCCTTTGAATCGCTCGGCTACAACGTCGAGACCTTCGGCCAGAAGACCTACAACGGCGTGGCCATCCTCTCGAAGCACCCGCTGTCGGAAGTGCGCCGCTCCCTGCCCGGGGCCGACGACGACGAGCAGGCCCGCTACATCGAGGCCCTGGTCGAGGCGCCGACGCCGGTGCGGGTGGCCTCGATCTACCTGCCCAACGGCAACCCGATCGGCACCGACAAGTTCACCTACAAGCTGGCCTGGTTCGAGCGCCTGCGCCGCCACGCCGCCGAGCTGCTCACGCACGAGGAGATCCTGGTGCTGGCCGGCGACTACAACGTCATCCCCGAGCCGGAGGACTGCTACAGCCCCGCGGCCTGGGCCGGCGACGCCCTGTTCCAGCCGGAAAGCCGGGCCGCCTGGCGGGCGATGAAGTGGCTGGGCCTGACCGACGCCTACGAGGCGCTGGACGGGCGGCCGCACAACTACACCTTCTGGGACTACCAGGCCGGCGCCTGGCAGCGGAACAACGGCATCCGCATCGACCACCTGCTGCTCTCGCCCCAGGCCGCCGACCGGCTGGCGGGCGTGGACATCCATCGCGAGGTGCGCGGGCGCGACAAGCCGTCCGACCACGTGCCGGTGATGATCGACCTTAGGGACTGACGTGAGCGAGGCGCTGCGCACCCTGCTGCTGCTGGCCCTTGGAGCCGGCGCCCTGACCACGGTCGGCCTGGGGGCCGGCTGGTGGATGGAGACCGGCAGACGGCTGCGCCGCGCGCTGAAGCAATCGCTGGGCGGGCCGGCCGACGCCGAGGTCATGGCCGTGCCCCAGGGCCGGGCGGCCGGCATGCGCTTCGCCACCGGCCGCGTCGCGGTGCTCTGGGACAAGAGCGCCATGGGGCTGGTCTACGATTTCGTCGAACTGGAGGGGGCCGAGCTGATCGTCGACGAGGCGGTGGTCGCGCGCGTGCGCCGCGACGAGCAACGCAAGCAGCTGGACTCCATCCCCAAGGACGCAGAGCGGGTCACCCTGCGCCTGCTGTTCTCCGACGCCCAGTGGCCGGAGTTCGAGCTGGACTTCTGGAGCCCGGAGATCGCCCGCACCGCCGCCCCGGGCGCGGCCAAGGAAGCGGTCCGCTTCGGCCGCAAGTGGCTGTCGCACGTCGAGAACGTGCTGAAGCGCACCGGCGGCCCGCTGGCCATGAAACCGAAGTCGGCCCAGGCGGCCGCGCCCAAGCGCGCGCCGCGCGAACGCCCGCCGTGGGAAGAGGACGAGGACGAAGCGGAAGCCGTCTGACGCGCGAACGCCGTTGTCTTGGCCGCGCCGTCGCGGTTAATTCGCAGGGTTAGTTCCGGGGGGAACCTCCATGCGGCCGAACGCGGCGACCCTGCTTCTCTTTCTGGTCTCGCTGGCCCTTACCGGCGCGGGCGTCCTGGCCCAGTTCCGCCCCGACCTGCTGCCTCCCGAAATCGTCGCCAACCGCTTCTGGCTGGTCACCGGCGGCTGGGGCGTGCTGGCCTTGGGCGTGCTCGGCAAGGGGCTGTAACGCCCCGCCCCTCGGGGTTTCCGCAACCGAAATTCAGGCCCCTCCCGATAGGCCCGCGCGCCCACGCGCGCCACGTTCCAGGCGGATCGTGCGCGAGGACTCCCCGTGGAACTGCTCAAGGAGCTGCTCCCCCTGGTGCTGGCCGGAAGCCTGGCGCTCACCGTGGTCGCCATGAGCATGGGCGCCGGCTGGAGCGACGTCACCTACGTGGTCCGCCGCCCGATGTTGCTGCTCCGCTCGGTGGTCGCGATCTACGTGGTCGTGCCGGTGCTGGCGACCATCGTGGTCAAGCTCATGCCGCTGACGCCGCAGGCGGCGCTGGGCATCATGCTGATGTCCGTGGCGCCCGTGGGCCCGTTCCTGCTGACGCGGGAGCTGAAGCTCGGCGCCCACAAGCAGTACGTCTACGGCCTGTTCGCCATCGTCAGCCTGCTCAGCATCGTCCTGGTGCCCCTGACGGTGGCCCTGGCCAGCTGGTTCTTCGGGGTCGAGGCCGCCGCGCCGATGGGCAAGGTGGCGAGCTCGCTGGCCACCACCATCCTCATCCCGCTGGCGATCGGCATGGCGGTGCACCACTGGCGCCCCGCCGCGGCCGACCGGCTGGCGCCGAAACTGCTGAAGGCGGGGCTCGCCCTGCTGGTCCTGGGCGCCCTGCCCCTGCTGTTCGTCGTGCTGCCGGCGACGTTGAAGCTGATCGGCGACGGCACGGTGCTGGCCATGCTCCTGGTGGTGACCGGCGGCCTGCTGGCCGGGCACTTCCTGGCCGGCCCGGACCTCAGCCACAGCTCCGCCCTGGCCATCTCCACCGCCGCCCGCCAGCCGGGGCTGGCCCTGCTGATCGCAAAATCGAGCGCCGGCCTTCGCACCGAGCACGCCATGTCGGCCGTGCTGCTGTTCTTCCTGATCGGCTCGCTGGTGACGATGGCCTACCAGGTGTGGGCGAAGCGCCGGCTGAAGTCCGGCGCCCCGCCCTGACGGTTAGCGGCCGACCGCGGCCAGGAAGCGCTCGGCCACGTAGTCGACCTGAGCGTCGGTCATGTAGGGGTGCAGCGGCAGCGACAGCACGCGCGCGGTCAGGCGCTCGGCCTCCGGGCAGCCGCCTTCCGGGGCCAGGTGCTTGAACGCCTTCATGGTGTGCAGCGGCTGCGGGTAGTAGATCGCCGTCGGCACGCCGTCGTCCTTCAGCTTGGCCTGCACGCCGTCGCGGTCGTCGATCGCCACGGTGTAGTAGCCCCAGCCGCTGTCGCGGTCCGGGCCGAAGTCCTGCGCGTCGAAGGCGCCGGCCAGCCGCTCGTTGTAGACGGCGGCGATCTCGTGCCGGCGCGCCAGCTCGTTCGGGAACAGCTTCAGCTTCTCGGTGACGATAGCGCACTGGATGGAGTCCAGGCGGCCGTTGAAGCCGACGCGGACGCTTTCCTTGCGGTTGGCGTCGGTGCCGTGCCAGCGGATCTGCTCGCAGGCCTCGTACAGGCTCTCGTCGGCGAACATGATGGCGCCGCCGTCGCCGTAGCAGCCCAGCGACTTGGCCGGGAAGAAGCTGGTGCCGGTGACCGGCGCGATGGCGCCGGCGTACTTGCCCTTCCAGCGGCAGCCGAACGACTGCGCCGCGTCGGCCATGACCTGCAGGCCGTGCTTCTGGGCGACGGCGAAGATCGCCTCGTAGTCGGCCGGGATGCCGAACAGGTCGACGGCGATGATCAGGCGCGGGTTCAGGCCGCGGGCCTTGGCCGCCGTGATCTGCTTCTCCAGATCGGCCGGATCCATCGAGAAGTCGCGGGCGCGCACGTCGACGAACACCGGGGTCGCCCCGGCGATCATCACCGCGCTGCAGGTGGCGTTGTAGGTGAAGGCCGGGATGAAGACCGCGTCGTCGGCCTTCAGGTCCATGGCCATCATCGGCACGATCAGGGCGTCGGTGCCGTTGCCGATGGCCAGCGCCTTCTTGGCGCCGGTGTAGGCGCACAGCGCGTCCTCCAGCTCCTTCACCTCGGGGCCGTTGATGTAGGCGCCGTGGTCGAGGATGGCGGTGAAGCGCTGCTCGACCTGCTTGCGGATCAGGCCCTGCTGGGTCTTCAGGTCGATGTAGGCGATCGGGGACGGGGGCGTGGGCATCGAAGGCCTCTCGTTGGAAATCAGGCGGCCGCGTCGTCGACGGCCAGGGCCAGCGCCAGGGCGCGGGCGGCTTCTTCACCGGTGACGGCGGGACGGGACGCCTCGCCGCGCACGGCGGCCAGGAAGTCGCCGACGCTGGCGCCCAGCGGATCCTTGCCGCGCACGGTGTCGGCGAAGCCGGCGTTCAGCGCGAACGGCGTGGTGTTCTCGAAGGTGCGGGCCAGGAAGTCGATGTTCACCTCGCCCGAGGGATAGACCACCCGCATGGTGCGCTCGCGCGCCTCGGCGGCCCGGGAGGCCTCGAACACGGCGGTCATGCCGCCGGCGAAGGTGATCTCTGCGCGGGTGTGGTCGGGGCGCGGGCCGTGGATGGTCTCGCTCTTCGACGTCACCGCCGACGGCTCGGAGCCGGCCAGCGCCAGGGCCAGGTCCAGGTCGTGGATCATCAGGTCCAGCACGACGGAGACGTCGTCGCTGCGACCGGTCCAGGGGCCCTTGCGCACGGCTTCCAGACGGATCGGGCGCTCGGGCGTGGTGAGCAGGCCCATCTCCCCGAACACGATCCGCTCCTGGTGGCCGCAGGCCAGCACGCGGCCGGCTTCCTGGGCGGCGGCGCGAATGGCTTCAGCCTCCTGCACGGAAGCGGCCAGCGGCTTCTCGACATAGACGTGGACGCCGCGCTCCAGCGCGCGCACCGCCAGCTGGGCGTGGGCGACGGCGGGGGCGGCGACGGTCAGCACGTCCAGCCCGTCGATGAAGGCGTCCCACTCGTCCGCCTCGAAACCGCGCGCGCCGATCTGCTCGGCCAGCGCCAGGGCCCGGCCGGTGCCGCGGTCGTAAACGCCGACCAGCTCGACGCCCTCGCTCTGCGCGTACTTGCGCGCATGGTGACCGCCGAACACGCCTGCGCCGGCCACGCCGGCTTTGAGAATCTTGCTCATTTCGTCTCTTCGACGCCTGCAGGGACGCCCCCCTAAGGCGGGCGGAACCTGCCGTCCGGAAGCTTCGCGCGCAAGATTGCGAACGATCACGTTAGGTCGCGGTTTGTTGCCGGGAGCCGCGCGCGATACAAGCGCTGCCGCTTTAAGCCTTCGTGAGGATCGACCCCGTGCCGCGCCTGTTCGACGCTTACGTGATCGTGGACTGGAGCGCGGCCGAGGGCCGCAAGACCGGCGCGGACTCCGTGTGGATCGGGGTCATGAAGCGCGACGTGCGCTTCCGCCTGTCCTACGAGGCGCACAATCCGGCCACCCGCGCCGAGGCCGAGGCGCTGCTGCGCTCCCTGCTCGCCGACTTCCGCCGCCGCGGCGAGAAGGTGCTGGTGGGCTTCGACTTCTGCCTGGGCTTCCCGGAGGGCACCGCCGCGCGGCTGTCCCTGGAGGGCGAGCCGTGGGCGCAGACCTGGAAATTCCTGGGCCAGAACGTCGTCGACAAGGCGGACAACGCCAACAACCGCTTCCAGGTCGCGGCCAAGATGAACCGGCTGATGACCGACGAGGCGCGGCCGTTCTGGGGCGCGCCGGCTCGCCAGGCCCAGCGCTGGCTGTCGACCACCAAGCCCGAGAGCCTGGGCGACATCCCCGAATACCGCCGCTGCGAGCTGGCCACCCGCAAGCTGGGCGCGAAGTCCATGGCCAAGAGCGTGTGGCAGATGCACGGGGCCGGGGCGGTCGGCGGCCAGAGCCTGGTCGGCGTCGCCGTCGTGCGCCGGCTGGTCGAGGAGCTGGGCCCGGCCTGCGCCGTCTGGCCGTTCGGCACGGGCTGGAAAGCGCTGACGCCGGCCGACGTCGCGCCGCTGTCGGTGGTGGTGGCCGAGGTCTATCCGGTGCTGCAGCCGACCGCCGCCGAACCCGGCGAGGTGAAGGACGCCACCCAGGTGCGCGGCGCGGCCGAAGCCTTCGCCAAGCTGGACGACGCCGACCGCCTGGGCGCCCTGTTCGCCCCGCCGGCCGGGACCAGCGAGGCCGATGTGGCCGTCGTGCAACGCGAAGAGGGCTGGATCCTGGGAGCCTAGAGCTCCCGCCGCGCCAGCAGCAGGAAGCGGCCGCACAGCAGGGCGGCCGAGACCAGGCTGGCGACGATCACCGCCCAGACCATGCCGTCCACCCCGAGTCCGAGCGGATGGGCGAACAGCCAGCCCAGCGGCAGCATGATCAGGCCATAGCTGGTCAGATGGAAGGCGGTCGGCAGCCAGACGTCGGCGCGGGCGCGCAGCGCCTGGGCGGCGACCACCTGTAGGCCGTCGGCGACGAAGAACAGGCAGGCCAGCACCAGCGCCGGCACGGCCACCGCCAGCAGGGCCGGATCGCGCGTGTAGGACCCGGCGATCAGGCTGGCGCCGGGCCAGACGATCGCGCAGATCAGCAGGGTCAGGACCACGGTCACGCCGAAGCCGATCAGGCCCGAGCGCACCACCCCGTGGCGGTCCCTGGCCCCGTAGGCGCGGCTCACCAGCACGCCGGTGGCGGCGGCCAGGCCCATCGGCCCCATGAAGATGATCGCCGAGATGTTCAGCACGATGGTCCAGGCGGCCACCTCCACCCCGCCGAACTGGCCGGCGATGATGGTCATGCCGGCGAAGGCGCCGACCTCGATGAAGTAGGACGCGCCCGCGCCATAGCCGATCTTGCGCTGCTCGCGCGCGACCTCGGGGCCGTCGGTCGGCTTCTTGAAGATCCCGAGATCGCGAGCCTCCGGCAGGCGGGCGATGAAGACCAGCAGCCAGACGGCCAGCACGGTGCGGGCGATGAAGGTGGCCCAGGCAGAGGCCACGGCGCCCTCCACCGGCAGGCCCGAGGTCCCCGGCACCAGCCACAGGTTGGCGGCCAGGTTGACGCCGTTGGCCACCCACATGGCCACCATGCCGGGCTTGGGCCGGCCCAGCGCCTCGAGGAAGTAGGTGCAGACCACCGAGATCAGGTACGGGAACAGCGACAGGGAGAAGACCCGCAAGGGTCCGGTCGCCCCGTCGGCCAGCGCCGGGTCCAGGCCGGCGTGGTGCAGGAACACCGGCCCCAGCAGAGCCAGGGCCAGCATGGCCGCCACGCCCAGCCAGGCGCCGTAGACCAGGCCCCGGCGCAGCACCGCCCCGGTCAGGTCGCGCCGACCCTCGCCGATGCGCCGCGCGGTCATCACCTGCACGCCCAGCAGCACGCCCACCGCCGTGGTCAGCATGACCGAGGTCGGGGCCCAGCCCAGGGCGTGGAAGCCCAGCTGCTCGGCCGAATGGCGCCCGACCACGATGGCGTCGGTCAGGCCCATGGTCATGATGCCGAGCCGCGCCAGCACCACCGGCCAGGCCAGGCGCAGGAGCTCGCCGGTCCCGTCCGGCAGCCGCAGGCGAGGCGTCCGGCGGGCGATGTGTGCTGTCGAAGTCATGAGGCGTGCGTGTTTGGCCGCGAACCGCCTTCAGCGCAACCCGCGACGGACTCTTGCAGGCTTTGCCGTATAACCGGGACGTCCGACGGGAGACCGCCAATGTCCGATCCCACGCGTCGCGTCGCCCTGGCCCTGTTGGCCGCTCCGCTGCTGGCCGCCGCCCCCGCTGGGGGGCCGGTCGAGATCGCCTATGGCGCGGATAGGTCGCAGCGGCTGGACGTCTATCCCCGTCCGGGGCTCCGGAACGCGCCCGTGATCCTGTACGTGCACGGCGGCGGCTGGGCGCACGGGGACAAGCGCATGGTCAACGCCCTGCCCGACTACGCCCAGCGCAACGGTTTCCTGCTGCTGTCGGTCGGCTATCGCCTGGCGCCGGAGGTGAACGCGCGCGGCTGCGCCGAAGACGTAGCCGCGGCGACGGCCTGGGCGCGCGCGCACGTGCGCGAGTACGGGGGCGACCCTCACAAGCTGTTCCTGGTCGGCCACTCCGCCGGCGCGCACCTGGTCGCCCTGGTCGGGGTCGATCCGACCTATCTGGGCGCCCACAAACTGACGCCCGCCGACCTCGCCGGTGTCGTGCCGCTCGACGGGGCGGGGTACGACGCGCCCCGCCAGATGGCGACGGTGCGGCCGCGTGGGCCGCTGGGACAGATGTACGCCGAAGCCTTCGGCGACGAGGCGGCGGCCCTCTCCCCCACCCTGCTGGCGGCTAAAGGCCGAAGCTATCCGCCGTTCCTGATCTTCCACGTCGCGGCGCGCGAGGACTCCGGCGAGCAGTCGCGCGCCCTGGCCGAAGCCCTGCGACAGGCCGGCGGCCGGGCCGAGGCGGTGTCGGCGCCGGGCGAGACGCACCGGTCGATCAACACCAGCTTCGGCCTGACCGGCGATCCGGAAGGCGAACGCGCCGCCCGCTTCCTGCGGACCGGCGCGCTTTAGGCCAGCGCCCGGCTGCAGCGGCCGATGTAGCCGCGGGCGCGATCGAGTTTGGCCGTTGCGGCCGAGGTCTCGGTCACCGCGTAGAGGCGCACCCCCTGGTCCATGGCCACCAGCCGGGGGCGCGCCCCGGTGTCGTCGCCGTCGCCGCCGGTGGAGATCCGGAACACCTGGCCTCGGGCCAGGGCGGCTTCGCTGACCCGGCCGACCGCCAGCGCGGTCGGCTCGGCCGCGCGCGGGCCGTGCAGGGCGTCGAAGATCCACAGGTCCTCGCGCTCGGGCAGGTCGGTCCACCAGGGCGCGTCGGGCTCGACCGCCAGCACGGCCACCGCCCCGCCCTGCTCGGCGGCGTCCAGCGCTTCCTGGGCGGTCGAGACCATGCGGTAGTCGGCCGACGAGCCGAAGCGGCGACGCGCGGCGTCGAGACGGCGGGCGGGATCGTTCCCGGCCCAGACCACGACCTCGACTTCCGACTGGGTCGACAGGCCGGCCGACATCAGTTCGCGCCACAGGGCGGCGACCAGGCGCTTGGACCAGGGCTCGGCCTTGCGGACCAGGCGCTCGACCACCGCGGCCTCGCGGTCAGGCTTCAGGCGCAGGCGGCCGTCGTCGGCCCCCTTGGCGGCGCCGACGCGGCGGGCCAGGGCCTGGCGCTGCTCGACCAGTTCGAGAAGGGCGTCGTCGATGCGGTCGATCTCGGCGCGCAGGTCGGAGACGGAGAGGGCTTCGACGGAGAGTTGCGGGGCGGCGGGTTCGGCGGCCGTGATCGGCTCGGCGAGGGCGGCGTTCAGCATGGGAATAGACTCGTGGAATTCGGGCGGAGTCCGCGCGCGTTCAGGGCGGGCGTCCGCAAGGGATGTTCAGCGCTCAAAGGGGAAGGGCCGCGCTCTTCAGAGGCGGTCGCCGGCTGGGATCTGAGGGAGGAGCTTAGGCTCGCCTAGCCTCGTACGATCGCCGCACCGGCGTATCGAAAGTAATAGCGGCTAAAATAGAAATAATACCCACCCGTCCGCACTTGCGTGTCGGTCGAAACAGTCCCCTGCTTGGTCATGGGTCCGCTCCCGGGTGAGGGCGCGCCGAGAAATTCCGGCGCCACGACCCTGTCAGGAGCCGCGGGAAGCTGTCAAGCGGGGGCCTGCTCGCGGGCGAGCACCACGAAGCGCGTAGCGTTCGAATGGACGTCCTCGATGTTGGCGCGCAACACCTGCAGTCCATAGAGCTGGCCGGCCTTGGCCGAGGCCACCGCGGCCACGTGCGGGTCCGGCGCCTGCGACAAAGCGCGCGCCGCGCCGGCGGTGTCGTGCACGGGTTCGGCCTTGGCGCCGAGGTCCGCCAGCAGGCGCGTGCACTGCTTCAGGGCCATCGGGTGGCTGCGCACTACGCGCACGTGCTCCAGCTCGGCGCCGGGCACGCCCAGCAATTGCAGGCGGATCGGCCAGGTGCGCTCGCCCAGAATCTTCAGGTCGGTGGCGCGCAGGATCGCCTCCATTTCCGGCACCGGGCCGGCGATGGAGTTCTCGACCGGCAGCAGCGCCAGATCGGCCATGCGCCGCTCGACCGCGTCCACCGCGCCCTGGAAGGTGGCGCAGGCCCGCGGCTCGTAGTCGGGGAAGAAGGCGAGGCAAGCCTCGTGGCTGAACGCCCCGGGCTCGCCCTGGTAGGCGATCACGCCCCCGCCTTCGCTCATGCGGCGGCCGACCGCTCGCCGCGACCCGCGCGCAGCTTTTCAGCGACGAGGAAGGCCAGCTCCAGCGCCTGGTCGGCGTTCAGCCGCGGGTCGCAGTGGGTGTGGTAGCGGCTGGACAGATCGTCCTCGGTCAGGGCCTGAGCCCCGCCCAGGCATTCGGTGACGTCCTGGCCGGTCATTTCCAGGTGCACGCCGCCGGGGTGGACGCCCTCCCCGCCCGCGACCTCGACGAAGGTCTTCACCTCGGACAGCACCCGGTCGAACGGCCGGGTCTTGTAGCCGTTGGCGGCCTTCAGCGTGTTGCCGTGCATCGGGTCGGTCGACCAGACGACAGAACGGCCCTCGCGCTTGGTCGCGGCCATCAGGCGCGGCAGGCGGTCGGCGATCTTGTCGGCGCCGAAGCGGCCGATCAGGGTCAGCCGGCCCGGCTCGTTGTTCGGATTGATCTGATCGATCAGGCGGAGAAGCTCGTCCGGCTCCATGGTCGGGCCGCACTTCATGCCGATCGGGTTCTTGATGCCGCGCACGAACTCCAGATGCGCGCCGTCGGGCTGACGGGTGCGCTCGCCGATCCAGACCATGTGGGCGGAGGTGTCGTACCAGTCGCCCGTGGTCGTATCGACGCGGGTCAGCGCCTCCTCGTAGTTCAGCAGGAGGGCTTCGTGGCTGGTGAACAGCTCGACCTGGCGGATGTCCGGATGGGTTTCCGGGGTCACGCCGATGGCGGCCATGAAGGCCAGGGTCTCGCTGATCTTGTCGGCCAGCTCGCGGTAGCGCGCGCTCTGCGGGCTGTCGGCGATGAAGCCCAGCGTCCAGCGGTGCACGTTGTACAGGTCGGCGAAGCCGCCGCCGGCCAGCGCCCGCAGCAGGTTCAGGGTCGCGGCCGACTGCGAATAGGCGCGCAGCAGCCGTTCCGGATCGGGCACCCGCTCCTCGGCGGTGAAGCCCATGCCGTTGACGATGTCGCCGCGGTAGGCCGGCAGGGTGACTTCCCCTTGCGTCTCGACCTGGCTGGAGCGCGGCTTGGCGAACTGGCCGGCGATGCGGCCGACCTTCACCACCGGCTTGCCGCCCGCGAAGGTCAGCACCACCGCCATCTGCAGGATCAGCCGGAAGGTGTCGCGCACGTTGTCGGCGTGGAACTCCTTGAAGCTCTCGGCGCAGTCGCCGCCCTGCAGCAGGAAGGCGCGGCCCTCGGCCACGTCGGCCAGGCGCGACTTGAGGCGCCGCGCTTCGCCCGCGAACACGAGCGGCGGCATGGCCCGCAGACGGTCCTCGGCGCGCGCGAGCGCCGCCGGATCAGGATAGTCCGTCGGGATCTGGGTGGCGGGCCGGTTCCGCCAGGATTGCGGCGTCCATCTCTGGGTCACGCTACAGATTTAGTCCTGCGAGGCGCTGGTCTCAATGGAGCATCTTCGCACGGCGACGCTTAGCGCACAGTTTCCAGCACTTCCCGGCGCAACCGCGGCGGCAGCGGGGCGGCCCGCACCCGCCCGACAGTCAGGATCCAGGCCGCGGTCAGCGCGCCCAGCGCCACCCACCATTCCTGCCAGACCCCGAAGCTGAGCGCGCCGATCACGAAATAGACGACGACGGCGGCGCAGGCGGCGGCGCCCATGGTCCGGTCGCCCGGCAGCACGTCGCCCGCCGCGCGGACGATCCAGACCCAGAACAGGGCCGCCAGCGCCGCGCCCGCCGCGCCCAGCTCCAGCCAGATCTGCAGGGGCCCGTCGTGCGGATGCAGGATCAGGTTCGGGCGGAAGGTGCGGCTGGCGTCCAGGCCCCAGCCGAAGAACGGCCGCTCGGAGACCCGCTCGGCCGCGAAGGTCCACATGTCGAGCCTGGCCGCCCACGAGGCCGGCGCGCCGGCCCTGGCGGCGTCGGCCAGACCCGCGAGGGCCGCCAGGTGCACGATCAGCGGCGCCACGGCCACGAACAAGCCGATGCTGATCGCCAGCACGGTAGCCCCTGCGCGTCCGGTCGCTCTCACCAGGGCGAAGGCCGCCGCCGACAGGACCAGGGCCAGGACCGGGGCGGCCGCGTGCAGCAGCACCGCGGGGACGACGGCCCCGGCCGTCAGCACGGCCAGCATGCGCTTGTGGCGTTCGCGCAGGAGGAAGGCCGCCGCCGGCCAGTACATCAGGGCCAGCACATAGCCGGTCTGGGCGGCGTGGCGCTGCATCAGGTCGGGCCGGTCGGCCTCGCCGATGGCCACCGCGAAGGCGCGGTAGAGCGCCGCCCCGCTCACGCCTTCGATCAGCAGCACCACCGCCAGCGCCACGGCGCCGACGGCGAGCACGCGGGCGGCCCGCTCGGCCGAGCGTGGGTCCAGGCCGCGCGCGGCCAGCGCCAGCGGCAGGAACAGCAGCACTTCCAGCAGCAGCTTCAGCGGGCTGCGCCGCCCCAGGTCGGCGAAGCCGGCCAGCAGCCCGGCCTCCCGCGGCGGCGAACCGACGCCTGCCACAGCCGCCCAGACCGCCAGCGCCACCAACAGGCCGACCAGGGTCCACGGCGGGCTCGGCGCGCGCCACCACAAGTGAATGCAGAGCAGGCCCGCCACGCCGGCCAAGGGCAGGAAGCCCAGCGGCGACAGCCAGGCGACGGCCGGCGCAAGGATCGCCGCGCCGGTCAGCACCCACCCGCGCCAGGGCGCGGCCGGGACCGCCGGCGGGGCGAAGCGAAGACTTATTCGGCCGCTTGCAGCAGATCCGGCGGCACGAATTTCTCGCGCATCGTCACGATCTCTTCGGCCACCGTAGGATGCAGGGCGCACGTGGAATCCCACTGACGCTTGGTCACGCCCGCCTTAACTGCAATGGCCGCCATTTGGATCATTTCCGGCGCGTCGGGACCGACGATATGGGCGCCGACCACCCGGTCGCTCTGCGGCTCGACCACCAGCTTCATCAGCACCCGCTCGTCGCCGCCGATGAAGGAGTACTTCATCGGCCGGAAACGGGTCAGGTAGACGTCGACCTTGCCGTAAAGCCGGCGCGCCTCGGCCTCGCTCAGGCCCACCGTGCCGACCGGCGGCTGGGAGAACACGGCGGTGGGCACGTCGACATAGTCGAAGTGGCAGGGGTTGTTCTTGAAGGCGGTCTCGGCGAAGGCGACCGCCTCGCGGATGGCCACCGGGGTCAGGTTCATCCGGTCGGTCACGTCGCCGATCGCCCAGATGTTTTCCACCGTGGTCCGCGACAGCTCGTCGACCTTGATCGCGCCTTCCGGGGTCAGCTCGACGCCCGCCTTGTCCAGGCCCAGGTCGCCGACGTAGGGCCTGCGGCCCGTGGCGAACAGCACCACGTCGCTCTCGCAGCGGATGCCGTCGTCCAGCACGTTGACGAGGCCCGTCTCGGTCTTCTCGATCCGCTCGTGCTGCGTGCCCAGGATGACCCGGATGCCGCGCTTCTTCAGCTCTTCGGCCAGGTGGGCGCGAACGTCGTCGTCGAAGCCGCGCAGCAGGTTCGGGCCGCGATAGACCAGGGTGGTCTCGACGCCCAGGCCCGCGAAAATGCCGGCGAACTCAACCGCGATGTAGCCGCCGCCCGCGATCAGGATGCGCTTGGGCAACTCGGGAAGATGGAAGGCCTCTTCCGAGCTGATGGCGTGCTCGATGCCCGGCAGGTCCTGCGGCATCCACGGCCGGCCGCCCACCGCGATCAGGATCTTGTCGGCGGTGACGGTGCGGTTCTTGCCGATCAGCTCGACGGTGTGGGGGTCCACCAGCTTGGCGCGGGCGTGGACCAGCTCGGCCCCGGCCTTGGCCAGGTTGGAGGCGTAGATGCCCGACAGCCGCGCGATCTCGACGTCTTTGGCGGTGATGAACTGCTTCCAGTCGAAGCTCGGCTCCGGAACAGTCCAGCCGTAGCCCTGGGCCGCCTTGAACTGGTGCGAGAAGTCCGAGGCGTAGACCATGAACTTCTTGGGCACGCAGCCGCGGATCACGCAGGTGCCGCCGACGCGGTGCTCCTCGGCCACGCCGACGCGCGCGCCGGTCATGGCCACCAGGCGCGAGGCGCGAACCCCGCCGGAGCCGGCCCCGATGACGAAGAGGTCGTAGTCGTACTGGGCCATCAGGGGCTCCTCACCACGCGAAATTCCAACCGGCCGCAGCCGCAAGCTAGGGAGTTAGGCGCTCCACCCCGCTATCGGAAGCCACCAGGGCCTCGTCGCAGAGATCCAGGAACAGGCCGTGGTCGACCACGCCGGTCAGGCTCTTCAGGTCGGCGGCCAGGGCGGTCGGGTTCGGAATGGCCCCGCAGGCGGCGTCGTAGATGACGTTGCCGCCGTCGGTCAGCACGGGCTCGCCGTCCTTCATCCGCAGCCGCGGGCCGACGCCGATCTCGTGCTCGGACAGGACGTCGGCGATGCGGTTGGCGGTGGTGACATGGCCGAAGGCGACCACCTCGATCGGCAGGGCGAACTTGCCCAGCACCGGCACCTTCTTGGCCGCGTCGGCGATGCAGACGCAGCGCTTGGACGCTTCCCAGACCAGCTTCTCGCGCAGCAGGGCGGCGCCGCCGCCCTTGATCAGGCTCAGGCCCGGGCCGATCTCGTCGGCGCCGTCGACCGTCAGGTCCAACTCGCGCGCCTCGTCCAGGGTCAGCAGCGGGATGCCCAGCTCACGCGCCAGCTCGGCGGTGGCTTCCGAGGTCGGCACGCCGCCCTTGATCTTCAGCCCGCCCTTCACGCGCTCGCCCAGCGCTTTCACGAACCAGGCGGCGGTGGAGCCGGTGCCCAGGCCCACGATCATGCCGTCTTCCACCAGCGCCGCGGCGGCTTCGCCGGCGGCGCGCTTCTGGGTGTCGCTCATTTGGCCCTCCGGGCGCGCTTGGCCGCGCGGAAGCGCTCGGCCCAGCCGGGTTTCTCGGACTGCGCCGAACGTTCGAACGCCAGGGCGTCGGGGGCGACGTCCTTGGTCACCACCGAGCCCGAGCCGACATAGGCGCCGGCGCCGACGCTGACCGGCGCCACCAGCGAACTGTTGGAGCCGACGAAGGCTCCCTCGCCCACGGACGTGCGGTGTTTGTCGAAGCCGTCGTAATTGCAGAAGATCACGCCGGCGCCGATGTTGGCCTTCGCCCCGACCTCGCCGTCGCCGATATAGGCCAGGTGGTTGGCCTTGGCGCCCGCGCCCAGCTTGCCGTTCTTCACCTCGACGAAGTTGCCGACGTGGGCTTCAGGGCCGATCTCGGCGCCGGGCCGCAGCCGCGCGTAGGGGCCGACCAGGGCGCCGGAACGCACGGTCGCGCCCTCCAGGTGGCTGAAGGCGCGGATCACCGCGCCGGTCTCCACGCTCACGCCGGGGCCGAACACCACGTTGGGCTCGACCGTCACGCCGCCGGCGATCTGGGTGTCCCACGACAGGAAGACGGTTTCCGGGGCGACCATGGTCACGCCCTCCACCATCAGCCGGCGACGGAAGGCGCGCTGGAACACGCCCTCGGCCTCGGCCAGCTCGACCTGGGAATTGACGCCCATCACCGCCTCTTCCGAGGCGAAGGCGACGCGCGCCGACAGGCCCCGGCCGCGGGCCAGGCCGACCACGTCGGTCAGGTAGTACTCGCCCTTGGCGTTGTCGTTGCCGACCTCGGCCAGCAGGGAGAACAGGGTCTTGGCGTCGACCGCCATCACGCCCGAATTGCTGGCGCGCACGGCCAGTTCTTCCGGCGTCGCCTCCTTGGCCTCGACGATGCGGGTGAGCTCGCCGTCCCCGGACAGGATCAGGCGGCCGTAGGCGCCCGCGTCGACCGGCTCGAAGCCCAGCACCGCCACGTCGGCGCCCGCGTCGCGCAAGGCGAACAACGGCGCGACCGCCGATGCGTCCAGCAGCGGGCAGTCGGCGAAGGTGATGATCACGTCGCCGTCGAAGCCGGCCAGGGCGCCCTCGGCCGCGCGCACGGCGTGGCCGGTGCCCAGCGGCGGGTCCTGGATCGCGACAGCGCTGTCGCCCAAGCGCTTCCTGGCGGTCTCGGCCACCTGCGGCGAGTGCGCGCCGGCGACCACCACGATCCGCGCGCAGCCCAGCGCCTCGGCCGCGTCGACGGCGCGGTCCAGCATGGTGCGGCCCCCGACCTTGTGCAGGACCTTGGGCGTGGGCGACTTCATGCGCGTGCCCTGACCGGCGGCCAGGATCACGGCGGCGCGCTGTCTCATGAACGACTCTCCGTTGCGACCGCGCGGGATTTAGCCGAAACGGCGGGGGTTGCGACAGTCGCGGAGCGCATTCGTGTCCCAGGTCTCGTCCCAGGCTCCGTCTCTGGCCGGCGTCACCGTCGTCTTCGACCTCGACGGCACCCTGGTCGACACCGCCCCCGACATCATCGGCGCGCTCAACGTCCTGCTGGCCGAGGACGGCCTGCCCCCGGCCCCGGTCGAGGCCGGACGGCGGCTGATCGGCGGCGGCGTGCGCCGGCTGCTGGAACGCGGCTACGCCGAGGCCGGCGCGGCCTTCGCCGGCGACACGCCCGACCGCGTCGCCCGCTTCATGGAGGTCTACGGCGCCCGCGTCGCGCTGGAGAGCCGCCCCTACCCCGGCGCCGTCGCCGCGCTCGATTCGCTGACGGCCGACGGCGCGCGCCTGACCATCTGCACCAACAAGCCCACCGCCTTGGCCGACGCGCTGCTTGAACAGCTGGGCCTGCGCGGCCGGCTCGGGGCGGTCGTAGGCGCCGACGCGGTCGAACGCGGCAAGCCCGATCCGCAGCACTTCATCCGCGCCGTCGCCGACGCCGGCGGCGATCCGGCCCTGGCGGTCATGGTCGGAGATTCGCACACGGACGTGGCGACGGGGCGCGCCGCGGGCGTTCCGGTCGTGCTGGTCCCGTTCGGCTATACGGAGACCCCGGCCGCCTTGCTGGGCGGCGACGTGGTGATCGAGGATTTCGCCGAACTTCCCGCCGTCGTGCGTCGTCTGTCGAGCTGAGACAAATCGGGCCTTGCGGTCCGAAACGGACCCGGCTATTTGACCGCCTCCCCGGGCGGACGCGTAGCTCAGCGGGAGAGCACCTCGTTCACACCGAGGGGGTCACAGGTTCAATCCCTGTCGCGTCCACCATCTCCCTTCCCTGAAATTTGAACGTCGCCCCGAACCGCCCGCTTGCGCGCGAACGCGCCGTATTGCTCAGCTGGCGCGGTCGATGGCGTGGAGACGGGCGTGAAGGGGTGGTTTGCGGCGTTGGCCGCCGTCGTGTTTCTGACCGCGGGTTCGCCGGCCCAGGCGCTCTGCTCCTACCGCGGCGCGCTCGACGCGAAGACGACGCTGGAGCAGGAGTTCCGCGATTCCCGCTACGTCGTCCGCGCCCGCGTGCGCTCGGCCGAGTCCCACTGGCCAGACGACGCGTCCGACGACGATCCGTGGACGCTGTACCGGCTGGAGGTCGTGGAGAGCTTCAAGGGCGACCTGCCGCACGGGTTCACGGTCTTCACTGAGCGGAACAGCGGCGGCTTCTACATGGACGATCCGAAGTCGGGCCGAGGTCCCGATCTCGGGGGCGAGTATCTGCTGTTCCTGAACCCCTCCCCGTACGGTCCCAATCATCCGCCGGTGGCGAAGCAGTCGTTCTGGGTCAACTACAACTGCGGGCAGTCGCAGCGCTGGACCGAGCTGAGCAGCAACGAGATCCGCCGACTGCGGGCGCTTTCGACACGAAAATAAGACTCACGGCGTCGGCGACCTGGCCGTCGCGGGTCTGCAGTCGGGCGCTGGATCAGACCCTCACCAGCTCCGTCCAGCCGAACCCGCGGCTGTAGTCCAGGATCGAGAAGACCGCCGGCCGCAGGCGAAAGACCGCCAACTGGTCCAAAGGGTCGTCGCGCACGTACTTCCCGACGTCGGCGAACTTCTTGAGGACCAGGGCGGCGACGTCCTGCATCTCCAGGGGATCGCTCACCCGTTCCGCACGCGCGGCCAGGGACAGGCCCTTGATGTCGTCCCAGGTCCTGTACGGCAGCGTGAGGGTCGCAGACACGCGCGGATCGCGAGCGATATTCCTGGCCTTCTGCGAAACGGCGTTGGTGCCGAAATAGACGTTCAGCCCGTCGTTGACGAAACTGACCGTCGTCGCCTGAGGCCAGCCGTCCTCCCGCAAGGTCGCGAGCGCGAGATCGTTGGCGGATTCCAGGATCGCCAGGATTCGCGCCCTTTGGTCGATTTCCATCATCGACTCCTCAGCCCGGCGCCGTCACGGCGCCGACGCGAAGGTGAAGACGTGGCCGTCGTGGGTCTGCAGGACCAGCTTGCCGGGCGTGGCGGTGAACAAGCTCGTGCCCTCCAGCGACTTCAGGAAGGCCTGCTCCTGCTCCATCACCGCGTTGTCGGGGCAGGCCATCATGGTCGAGGCCATGCCGCTCATGGTCAGGCGGCCACGCTGCTTGGTCCAGCGACCGACGAAGCGATTGCAGCCGCCGCTGCCGGAGACCTCGCCCTCAGGCGCCAGCAGCAGGGTCAGGCTCGAGCCGCGCAACGGAGGCATGCCCGTCGCGTCGCGCAACACCCACTCCGATCCCGTCAGTTGCTCGCCGGCGGGCTCATGCCAGGCCTGGAACGCGCAGGCCGTGAGCCCGAGGAACGTCGCCGCGACAGCCCAAGTGCGCACCAAGCCCATGAGAGTCTCCTACGGAGCCCGCTTTTCCTGTGCGAGCCGCCAGGCGATCTGGGCGGCTCCGGCGACGATGAACACCAGCCCGATCAGCATCACATTGCGCGAATGGTTCAGCAGACCGGCCGCCTCCAGCGCCAGGCCGATGAACAGCAGGATCAGGCCGAGGAAGTACTTGGCGAGGGACGTCGTCTTGGGGTCAGGCGCCATCGCGGCGGATCTCCTGTCGGCGACCGATCAGGCGTCGCGCGCCTGAGCCGGGGCCAGCGCAAAACCGTCCGTCCGGCGCGAGGTTCCGCTCCCGTCACGGCGCGGAACCGCCAATTCGCGGGCGCCGTTTTCTTGAGTTGAAGTCGCGGCCGCCCAAGGCCGGACCTTAGTGACGGAGTCAGGCGATGGACCCTGCGCGACCGGGGGCGGGAGCCCTCCTCGGCAAGTATCTGGTCGGCCTGCTCTGCCTGGTGCTGGGCCTCGCCGTGCTGCTGATCGGCGTGTTCAACGCGGCGCACGGCACGATCCTGATCGGCTTCGCGATCGCGGCGCTGGGCGCCTTCCTGATCGTGCTGAAGATCATCGCCCGCAACCGCCCGACGCACTGAGCCGTCCGGCCGCGGACGCATGAAATTTCCTCCATGTCGAACCCCCGGGCCGTCCGCGCGGGTTGGGGGCCGAACGAGGTGCCCCATGCGTCAGATTACCGTTTCCGCCTTCGCGTTTCCGGTCGCGGCTTGCGCCGCCGCCCTGATCGCCGCCGGCTGCACGCCGCAGCCCACCCCCTCCTCCTTCGCCCGCAACGAAGTCGGCACGGAACAGACCGTGCGGCTGGGCGAGATCGAGAGCGTCCGCCCGGTCAACATCCGCCCCGGTCAGACCCACCTGGGCGCGATCACCGGCGGCGCGCTGGGCGCCATCGGCGGCAGCCAGATCGGCGGCGGCACCGCGGCCAACGTCGCCGGCGGCGTCGGCGGCGCTGCGGCGGGCGCCATGGTCGGCAGCGCGCTGCAAGGCTCGCAGAGCACGGCGGGGCTGGAACTGACCGTGAAGCTCGACGACGGCTCGACCATCGCCGTGGTCCAGCCCGGCACGCCGAACGACTTCCGCATCGGCGACCGCGTGCGCGTGACCGGCCAGGGCGAAAACGTCCGCGTGAACCGCTGAGGCGCGCGCAACGCGAGTAGGCGGCGCGCGGTTGACCTCCTGATCCCCGCGCGAGGGGCATGGAGGCCGCATGAAACGCGCCGTCTACGCGCTCGGCGCCGTTCTAGCTGTGGCGGTCGTCGGATGCCGGCCGTCGGAGCGCCCCGCCCAACAGCCCGCGCCGAGCCGGCCGGTCACGGCCGCGCCAGCTCCGGCCGGCGCGGAGATGGCCTTTCCGGACGTCTATGACCGGGTCGCGCCCGCCGTCGTCTCGATCCTGGCCGCGACGACGCCCAGGCGCTCGGCCCTGTCCGACTCCCCCTTCGCGCGCCGCGGGCCGCCGCCGGAATCGGAGATGTCGGCCGGCTCAGGCTTCTTCATCTCCGCCGACGGCCTGATCGTCACCAACAACCACGTGATCGCGGACGCCGACCGGGTCGCCGTGGTGCTGCGCGACGGTAAGCAGTTGCCGGCCCGCCTGGTGGGCCGCGACCCGGCCACCGACCTGGCCGTGCTGAAGGTCGAGGGCCGCGGCTATCCGTTCGTGAACTTCGCCGCCGCGGCCCCGCCGCGGGTCGGCGAAGAGGTGATCGCCATCGGCAACCCGTTCGGCCTGGGGACCACGGCCACGACCGGCATCGTCTCGGCTCTGGGCCGCGACATCGGCTCGGCCTACGTCAACTTCCTGCAGCTGGACGCGGCCATCAACCAGGGCAATTCCGGCGGCCCGACCTTCAACCGGCGCGGCGAGGTGGTGGGGGTGAACACCGCGATCTTCTCGCCCACGGGCGGGTCGGTCGGCATCGGCTTCGCCATTCCTGCCGCCACCGCCGCCGAGGTCACCCGCCAGCTGATCGCCAGCGGCCGGGTCGAGCGCGGCTTCATCGGCGCCAGCCTCGCCGACGTCCCGTCGGAGCCGGACGGTCAGCCTGTGGTGGTGGTCGCCGGCGTCGTCGCCGGCGGTCCGGCCGCGCGCGCCGGCCTGCGTCCGGGCGACCAGATCGCCGCCGTGAACGGCCAGGCCGTGAGCGGCGCGGCCGACGTGATCCGGCAGGTGACCGGCGCGCCGCAAGGCAAGGCTCTCGCCTTCTCCATCGTGCGTGGCGGCCGCACCGGCGCCGTTTCGATCACCCCGCAGCGGCAGTAAGGCCTCCGGAACACGGCTCTCGAGGCCGCGTTTCGCTCCGGGGACGGCGTTTGCAGAAGGATGCGGCGCCATGGGCCCGCGCTTCATCTACACCCTTGGGCTGGTCTGCCTCGCGGCCGGGGTCGCCCTGGAGTTCGTGGGCGTCCGCGCCGATTCCCGCTGGCTGGAGTTCGGCGGGGTGGCGCTGATGGTGCTGGGAACCCTGGTGATCGTCGCCCGCCTGGCCAAGGCCGTCGCCGCCTACCTGCCCGGCCTGGGCTGCCTCGCCGTCGGCGCCGCCGCGGCCCTGTTCGCCGGAACGCTCAGGTCGCTGATGGTCGTCGGCGTCGTCCTGATGCTGCTGGGCGTGGGGCAGGTGGTGTTCACCCTGGCCACCCGGTTCCGCTAGCCCGACCGGCCCCAGCCGCCAGCGCCGCCCACCCGCACCGCCCAGTACATCAGCGCGCGTCGCCAAGCGGGCACGCCGACCACCTCCATGGCTTCACGGAAGATCCGGTCGGCGTCGGCGCGGCTGTAGCGGCCCAGCCCGCGGTTGGCGTAGAGCCAGTCGTGGAGGATCGCCGGCCGGGCCCACGGCCCCAGCTGCGGAAACAACTCGCGAAAGCCCGGCGGCACCGAGGCGAAGTCGGTCTCGAAGCCGACCGGCACGACGACCACCTCGTCGGAATCCTTCGAGCCCACCCGGTATTCCAGCGGCCGCACCAGGCGCACGACAGCCCGCCCGTCGCGGGTGACGCCCGGCAGCTCCTCGACGGCGTAGGCGTCGGTGATCCGCGCGTTCGGAGCGGCGAGGGTCTGCAGCGCGTCCTGCATGAGCCTCAGTCTCGCGCCGCAGCCTTCCCGCCCCCTTAACGGGCGGCCGCAACCTTCAGCGTTCGCTGACAGTTGAGCTTTGCGGGGAGAGCCGTGACGGGACGGCTCCAGGGAGGACCGCCCGCATGGTCGCCTTCGTGGTGGGATCGGGCCCGGCCGGCGCGGCCGCGGCGGCCGCGCTGGCCGAGCGCGGACAGCCGGTCGTCATGCTGGACGCCGGCGGCGAGCTCGAGCCGGACGTCCGCCAGCGCATGGCGCGGTTGGGGGAGCATCCGCCGGAAAGCTGGTCGGCCGCCGACCACGCCGCCGTGCGCGGCCCTCTGCGCTTCAACTCCGAAGGCGCGCCGCTGAAGCTCTTGTTCGGCTCGGACTTTCCCTATCGCGACGTCGAGCGGCACGAGCCGCTCTACGCGCGCGAGGTCGACGCCTATCGCAGCTTCGCGCTGGGCGGCCTGAGCCGGCTCTGGGGCGCTTCGGTCCTGCCCTACGGCGACGAGGATCTGGACGGCTGGCCGCTGGGCTCGGCCGACCTGGCCCCGCACTACGCCGCGGCGCTGGGCCTGACCGGCCTGTCGGCGGCGCGCGACGACCTGGAGGTGCTGTTCCCGCTGCACGTCGAGCCCACCGCCGACCTGCCGGCCAGCGGCCAGGCCCAGGCCCTGCTGGGGCGGCTGCGCAAGCACGCACGCGCCCTGCGCGGCCAGGGCATCTGGTTCGGCAAGGCGCGCCTGGCGGTGAAGGGCCCGCAGGCGCCCGCCGACGGCTGCCGGCTGTGCGGCCTGTGCCTGTACGGCTGCGCCTACGACCAGATCTATGCGGCGAACACGACGGTGACCGACCTGACGGCCCGGGCGCCCGGCTTCCGCTATCTGCCGGGCCAGGTGGTGCGCCGATTAGTCGAGAAGGACGGGCGGGTCGAGATCCACACCGTCTCGCGCGAAGGCGGCGAGAACGCGGTGTTCCAGGCCTCACGCGTGCTGCTGGCCGCCGGCGTGTTCAGTTCCACCCGCATCCTGCTGGAATCGCTGGGCGCCTACGGCCGCCCGGTGACCATCCGCCAGAGCGAGCACTTCCTGACGCCCATGCTGCTCACCGCATCGGCCCCGCGGGCCGCGCAGGAGCGTCAGCACACCCTCAGCCAAGTCTTCCTCGAGCTGACCGACCGCAAGCGCTCGCCGCACAAGGTCCACCTGCAGGTCTACGGTTACAACGACTTCTACGGCCGCATGGCCAAGGCGAAGCTGGGGGGGCTGTACGGCCTGCTGCGGCCCATGCTGGAACGGGTGTTCGAGCGGCTGGTGCTGGTCAAGGGCTACCTCCACTCCGACGATTCCGCGGCGATCGAGGCCACGCTCGAGCGCGGCCAGCGCGGCCCGCACCTGGAGTTGACCGCGCGGCCCAATCCGGCCGCCGCCGCCCTGGTCCGCTCGGTTTCCCGCACGCTCGGGCGCAACGCCTCGCGCATCGGGGCCGTGCCGCTCGGCTTCGGGACGCGCATCGGCCCGCCCGGCAGCGGCGTCCATGTCGGCGGCAGCTTCCCCATGCGCGCCGAGCCGGGCGCGCTGGAGACCGACCTGATGGGCCGGCCGACCGGGTTCGAACGCGTGCACTGCGTCGACTCCAGCGTGTTCCCGACCGTGCCGGCGCCGACCGTCACCCTGACCATCATGGCCAACGCCCACCGCATCGCCACCGCCTGCGCCGAGGCCGACGCCTTTGACGGCCTGCGCGCCGAGCCCGCCGAGCCCACGCCTTCGGTGGAGGAGCTGATCGCCCGCGCCCGGGAGATCACCCGCGCGCCGGCCGGAGCGTCCACGAACCAGCTTGACGACGCCTCCTGAAAGGTCCCGATAGCGCCGAACTCGATCGGGAAGGCGTACCATGACCAAAGGCGTCGGCGGCTCCACGGCGGAGCGTGAACTGGCTGGACTGAGCCGCTGGGCGACGCCGGCCCCGCGCATCGACGCGGCCGAGCGCGAGGCTCGCATGGAGCGCGCCCGCGCCCTGATGGCCGTGATCGGCGCCGACGCCCTGATCGTCAACGCCGGGGCCAGCCTGCGCTACTTCGCCGGCATGGCCTGGGGCGCGACCGAGCGGCTGGTCGCCATGGTCCTGCCGCGCCAGGGCGAGCCGATCATGATCTGCCCGACCTTCGAACTGGGCTCGCTGGAAGCCTCGCTCGGCATTTCGGCCGAGATCCGCACCTGGGAGGAGCACGAAAGCCCCTATCGCCTGGTCGCCCAGACCCTGGCCGACAAGGGCGCGCGCACGCTGGCCATCGACCCGGCCCTGCCCTTCTTCGCCTTCGACGGCCTGCGTAAGGCCGCGACCGGCGTCGAGCTGGTCGACGGCGCGCCGGTGATCGATGGCTGCCGGATGATCAAGTCGCCGGCCGAACTGGCCCTGCTGTCCCAGGCCAAGGCCATGACCCTGGAGGCCCAGCGCCGCGCGGCCCTGATGCTGGCGCCCGGCGTGACCACGGGCGACGTCCGCCGCTTCATCGACGCCGCCCACCGGGCCATGGGCGCGGACGGCGGCAACACCTTCTGCGCCGTGCAGTTCGCCGAGGCGACCAGCTATCCGCACGGCGTGCCGGGCGAGCAGGTGCTGAAGGACGGCGACCTGGTGCTGATCGACACCGGCTGCCAGGTCGACGGCTACAACTCCGACATCACCCGCACCTACGTGTTCGGCCAGCCGACCGAGGCGCTGGCGCGGGTGTGGCGCATCAAGCGCGAGGCCCAGCTGGCGGCTTTCGACGCCGTGCGCCCCGGCGTCGCCTGCGAGACGGTCGATTACGCCGCCCGCAAGGTGCTGGAGGCGAACGGCTTCGGCCCCGACTACAAGCTGCCCGGCCTGCCGCACCGCACCGGCCACGGCATCGGCCTGAGCATCCACGAGCCGGCCTATCTGGTGCGCGGCGACCAGACCCCGCTCGCGCCCGGCATGTGCTTCTCCAACGAGCCGATGATCGTCGTGCCGGGCCAGTTCGGCGTGCGCCTGGAAGACCACTTCCACGTCACCGAGGACGGCGCGGCCTGGTTCACCCAGCCGTCGCCTTCGCTCGAGGCGCCGTTCGGCTGATCACGCTCGCGCGGGCCTCGCGGCGCAGGTCGTAGAGGTCGGCCATCACCGCCTCGACAGTGGGCCAGCGGCCGGCGCCCTTGCCGGCCGCGTGCACCTCGCGGCCGTCGGCCAGCGTCAGGCGCAGGCGGTTCTCCTCCGCCTCGGCCCCGGCCAGGAAATCGTTGTCGGACAAGGCGACCAGGCGGACTTCGCCGGTCCAGCCGTCCGGGCCCAGCTGAGCGCGGGCGACCTGTTTCAGTCGTCCTTGGGACGGCGTCACGACGCTGGCGTCGAGCACGTCAGCGCCCTTGAACACGAAGGCCGCGTCCGGCGCCGCGGCGTGGGCCAGCAGCTCCAGCTTGGCCGCCGCGTCGCGGCCCTCCAGGTCGGCCGACGGATCGGCCTCGGCGAAGCCCGCGCGGGTGGCCGCGTGCACCGCCGCCTCCAGCGTCAGCCCCTCGGCCAGCCGCTCCAGCACGAAGTTGCAGGTGCCGTTGACCACGCCCTCGATCACGGCGACGCCGTCGGGGCGACATCGCGCGGCCGCTTCCAGGAAGGGCGCGCCGCCGCCGACGGCGGCCGAGTGCAGCAGCCGTCCGCCGCCCGCCTCGATCGCGGCGGCGAAGCGGATCCGGCCGGCGTTGACCGCCTGCTTGTTGGCGCTGACGACGGCGGCGCCGCGTGCGAGATAGGCCTCGATCAGGTCGGAGCTCGGCTCCAGCCCGCAGCCGGTGTCGACAAGCACGTCGGCGTCGGCGCTCGCCAGCGCCTCGACCTCGTCGGTGAACAGGCCGCCGGCGCGGTGCCAGGCGCGCCGGCCGACGTCGCGGACCAGCACGGACACCGGTTCGAACCGCTCGGGATCGTCCAGCAGCCGCTCCAGCACGCCGCCGCCGACCACGCCGCAGCCCAGCAAGGCCACCCGCAGGGGCTCGCCCGTCGGCGGCGCGGCGATGCGCACGGCGGTGTCGGGCCCAATCACCGTCTCGTAGGCCGCGCCCAGGGCCGCCACCTCGATCGGCAGCTCGGCCGCCGCGGCCAGGCGCACCGCCTTGTCCTGCACCAGCGGGTGGGCCAGCCGCTCGGCCTCGGCCCAGGTGATGCGGGCGAACGGGCGCGCACCGGCGCGGTTGTGGGCCGGATCGCGGTCATAGACCCCGTCGACGTCCTTCAGCAGGCGCACCCGCGCGCCCAGCCGGGCGGCCAGGAACACGGCGCTCAGGTCCGTCCCGCCGCGGCCCAGCAGCACGGTCTCGCCATGCTCGCCGACCGCCACGAAGCCCGGCACCACCACCACGTCGGCCTCGTCGAGGTCGCGGCGCAGGCGGTCGGCATCCACGTCCACCGGCGAGGCGTCGTGCCGGTCGCCGCCGGCGCGCAGGCCGATCTCGTGCGGCGGGCGCAGGCGGGTCTGCAGGCCGACGCGCTCGGCCGCCAGCGCCAGCAGGGCCGCGGAGCGGGTCTCGCCCAGGGCCACCAGGTAGGGCGTGGCCCGGCCGCGTTGTGCGGCGCCGTAGGTCGCCGCGTGGCGCAGCAGCCGATCCGTCTCCCCGTGGAAGGCCGAAACCACGGCCACGACCGCGCTGCCCTGACGGACGTAGCGATAGATTTCGGAAACGGCCGACGCGACAGATTCCTCCCCGCGAAGAACAGATCCGCCGAATTTCAGGACGATCACAGGTTTGGTCACGACAGCGCTCCAACAGGCCGGCGCGCCGCAAACAAATCAAACTGCGATGACGGAGAAATAGCTGAACAGCCAGAGTGCAGGCGCGATTCCCCGCGCCGCACATCCCGCTTTAGCTGCATTTCTACCGCGCCCGCAAGCTGATGATCAAATCGGCGCGTCTCTAGGAACGACGCAATCGAACCAGTCCGTCAAGAGCTGTCGCGCAAAATTTTTCTCGCTTGACGAAGTCGGTCGCCGCGCCGCAGCATGAAGTCACTCATCGAGACCGACCGAGGGACAGGCCCTTTGACGTCGGGGCAACCTGCGCTTCGCGCAAGGTGCCAACTCCTGCGGGGACCTCGGTCCGCGACAGATGAGTGGAGCGCATACGCCCATGGGCCGTGCGTGCTTCACGGTCTTTCGTTTCCGCCGGAGCTCTCCTGAGTGGGAGGCGGAAGAAGGCCGATGACTTCGGCGAACGAACAATCCGGCGTACGCGACTTCGAGGTCGCCATCCCCGACGGCTTCCGTCTGGAGACGGGCGGCCGACTGGAGCAGACCCACATCCGCGCCCGGCTACAGGGCCGCACCGGCGCCCCCGTGGTGGTGGTCGCCGGCGGCGTGTCCAGCGGCCGCGACGCCGCCGACTGGTGGCCGCAGGTGGTGCACATCGGCGGGCCGATCGACCTCGAGCGCCTGCAGGTGCTGGGCTTCGACTTCGTCCCCGAGGGCGCCAGCACGCCGCCGACGCTGACGACGGGCGACCAGGCGCGCCTGCTGGCCCTGGCGCTCGACGCCGCCGGGGTGGAGTGCGTGAGTTACGTCGGCGCCTCCTACGGCGGCATGGTCGGCCTGGCCTTCGCGGAGCGTTTCCCAGAACGGCTGGAGCGCCTGCTGGTGATCTCCGCCGCCCACCGGGCGCACCCGATGGCCACCGCATGGCGCGGCATCCAGCGGCGCATCCTGGCCTTCGCCCGCGAGGTCGGCCGTCCCGCCGACGGCATCGCCCTGGCCCGCGAACTGGCCATGACCACCTACCGCACGCCCGCCGAGTTCGCGCAGCGCTTCGGCGGCGACGCGCCGGCCGAAGCCGGCGGCGCCTACCCCGTCTGCGACTACCTGATCGCCCGCGGCCAGGCCTATCCCGAGCGCATGTCCGAGGCGCGCTGGGTCGCCCTGTCCGACAGCATGGACCGCCACCGGGTGCGCCCCGAAGCGGTGGTCGCGCCGACCACCCTGCTCGCGTTCGACAGCGACCGACTGGTGCCGCTGGCCGACATGCAGGAGCTGGCCGCGCGCCTGCCCGCCCTGACCGATCTGGTCGTGCGCCCCTCGCTCTACGGCCACGACGCCTTCCTCAAGGAGGACGACGCGGTCGCCTCCGTCCTTCGCCGCTTCTTCGCCGAGGGCGCCCAGCCCTCCCTCGCCGCCATTCCCGCTTCCCAGGAGCCCGCCGTGTCCCAGCCGATCCACCCCTGTACCGCCGCGGCGCGCTCCGGCGTCGATCGCGATCCGGCGTTCGGCTCGGTGATGCCGCCGCTGCACCTGTCCAGCAACTACAGCTTCGCCGGCTTCGACCAGAAGCGGCGCTACGACTACACCCGCTCCGGCAACCCCACCCGCGACCTGCTGGGCGAGACCCTGGCCGAGCTGGAAGGCGGCGCCGGCGCGGTGGTGGTCGCCACCGGCATGGCCGCCGTCGACCTGGCCCTGAGCGACCTGGAACCCGGCGACCTGCTGCTGGCCCCGCACGACTGCTACGGCGGCACCCACCGCCTGCTCTGCGCGCGCCAGCGCAAGGGCCATTTCCGCGTGGAGTTCGTCGACCAGACCGACCCGGCCGCCTTCGAGGCCGCCCTGGCGCAACGGCCCAAGCTGGTGCTGGTCGAAAGCCCGTCCAACCCGCTGATGCGGCTGGTCGACATCGCCGAGGTCTGCCGCCGGGCCAAGGCCGCCGGCGCCAAGGTCGCGGTCGACAACACCTTCCTCTCGCCGGCCCTGCAGCAGCCGATCCGGCTGGGCGCGGACCTGGTGATCCACTCGACCACCAAATACATCAACGGCCACTCCGACGTGGTCGGCGGCGCCGTCGTCGCGGCCGATCCGGAGGACGTGCAGCGCCTGACCTGGTGGGCCAACTGCCTGGGCGTGACCGGCTCGCCGTTCGACGCCTACCTGACGCTGCGGGGCGTGCGCACCCTGTTCGCCCGCGTCGAGCGCCAGCAGGTCACCGCCCAGAAGCTGGCCGAGGCCCTGGCCGTCCACCCGGCCGTGCGCGCGGTGCACTATCCCGGCCTGCCCGGCCACCCCGGCCACGAGATCGCCAAGCGGCAGCAGTCGGGCTTCGGCGCCATGCTGAGCTTCGAGCTGAACGGCGGCGTGGCCGAGGTCCGACAGCTGGTGGAGTCGGTGAACGTCTTCACCCTGGCGGAATCGCTGGGCGGGGTCGAAAGCCTGATCGCCCATCCGGCCACCATGACCCACGCGGCCATGGATCCGGACGCGCGCCGCCGCGCCGGCATCGGCGATTCCCTGCTTCGCCTGTCGGTCGGCCTGGAGCACGAAGACGATCTGGTCCGCGACCTGATCGGCGCGCTTGACGCGCTGGTCACGGAAGCCAACGCGCTGTCGTCCGCCGCCTAGGGGCCCGCCGTCGCCGGGGACGCCGCCGGGACGGGCCGTTGCAGCAGGTAGACCAGGTAGATCACCGCGAGGACGCCGTCGAAGGCGGCGGCGGCCCTCATGCCCTGCAGGGCCGGCTCGGACCAGTTCATCGCCAGCATCACGGCGATGCCGGCCTTCTCCGCCGCCCCGGCCAGCACGATCGGGCGGCGGATCTGCGGGCGGCCGGCGGCATAGATCAGCAGCGCGCCGATGCAGGCCACCAGCAGCCCCCAGTGGCGGGCGAACAGCAGGCCAGCCGGCTCGCCGACCTGCATGCCGATCGTGGTCAGGAACAGGGTCGGCGCCGCGAACTGTAGAGCCCCGGCGAGCGCGGTGACCGCCCCGCTGACATACAGGATCGGCTGGATCGTCTTGTCGGTGATGGGGGTCACGCGTCGCCTCGGTGGTAAAGGAAGGTCGGCCCGGGGAATTCCGCGCCGAGATCGGGCCCGACCTCCTCGGCCAGCAGCCGGTTGGTCCTGGCGTTCAGCCGCATCAGCAGCTCCTTGTGCCGCTCAGGGGCGGCGGCCAGGTTGGTGATCTCGTCGGGGTCCTCGAGGGTGTCGTAGAGCTCGAGCTGGTTGCGCCCGACGAGGTCTTCCCAGGACTGCGGCGTGTGGTGGTCGGCCGGACGGAAGTATCGCGCGAACTTGTAGCGCCCGTCGTGGACGCCCCGGAACAGGGCCGGATTGCCCAGGCTGGGCAGGAACTGGCCGGTCTGGAAACCGACGAACAGCGGCGTCAGCCGGTCGAGCCTCCGCCCCGTCTTCACGCCGGCGCGGGTGAACGCCGGATCGAGATAGAGCGACACGCCGTAGTTGAAGAGGATCCCCTTGTCGTCGCGCGCGCTGCGCCCGTCCGGCGAGGCCAGAGCCGGCGCCAGGTCGACGCCTTTCAGCCAGGGATAGGCTTCGCGGGCGGCCTCTGGCGTCACCCCGGCCAGGCCCAGCAGGGTGGGCACGAGGTCGACATGCCCGCCCAGCGCCGTCGTCTGGCCGCCGCCCTTCGCGTCCGGGTGACGGACGATGAACGGCAGGCGAACGTTCTCCTTGTAGATCAGCGGCCCCTTCTGACGCAGGCCGTGAGCCCCGGCCATTTCGCCGTGGTCGGCGGTGAAGATCACGACCGTCTCATCGTCGAGACCGAGCCGCTGGAGCGCCTGCAGCACGGTCAGCACGTGGCTGTCCACGTCGCGCACGCAGTTGAAGTAGTAGCTCTGGTAGGCGCGCCAGGCGGCCTCGTCCCGCCGGTCGATCGGGCCGTAAACCCAATCGCACATCTCGGCGAAGGCCTTCGTCGCCCAGGGCTTGTCGCGAAGATCGTCGCGCCGCCAGCTCTCCGGCAGGGGCACGTCCCAGACGTCGTCGTAGACCCCGCCCGCCGGCGGCGTGGACAGGGGCGACATGAGGTTGCGCTGCAGCCGGCCGGCCTCCTGGCCGGGGCCGGTGCTGACGTACATCACGTCGTGCGGATTGACGAAGTTGACCGCCAGGAACCAGGGCTGCCGGCCGCTCAGGTCGCGGCCTTTCGTGCCCAGCCATTGCACCGCGTTCGACGCGATCTCGCCGTCGTAGCGGTAGCCGGTCCAGGTCGCCCCGTGCGGGTCGCCGTCGGCGTTGTAGTCGGAGAAGCCGTAGGGCTCGAGCGCGGCCTCAGTGCCGGGATAGGGGCCGTAGACCAGGCCCGGATCGGCCCGCATATGGCTAAGGTGCCACTTGCCTTTGTAGGCGGTGTAGTAGCCCTGGGCGCGCAGCAGGTGCCCGACGCTGGGCATGCCCTCGGCCAGTTCGGGGAAGCTTGGCGGCGCGCCGAAATTGGCGGTCACGCGCGTGTGCTGGGTGTGCCGGCCGAAGTACATGATCGAGCGGGCCGGCGAGCACGGCGTCGTGTGGGCGTGGAAGTTGGAGAACCCCAGCCCCCGCTCCAGCAACGCCTCGTGCGCGCGCAGACCGAGCTCGGCGGGCAGGTCGTGCCAGTGGCGCAGCTGGTCGCAGACGATCAGCAGCACGTTGGGCCGCCGCTCGCGTCGGGCGGCTTTCGACATGGCGCCGACGACCGGCTCCGCCCGATAGGGACGGCGGCTCTTGTCGGCCGCGTCCCCCACGGCGGCGACAGCGCCGACCCCGGCCACGGCGCCTAGCGCCTGTCTGCGGCTGACCCTCTCCTGCGACATGCCACGACGCTAGACCGAACCCGGGTGGGGCGGCCGGCGTCGCAGCCCAATTTGGGCGCCTTCCAGCGCCGATCCGGCGGCCTCCTCACATCAGCCCGTAAACCACGCAGGCTTCCTCCTGCAGCCACTGACGCGGCGGCTGCAGGGTGAACTGCATGGGCTCGCCCTGCCCTCCACCTCGCGCCGCCATAGGCGCCGGCGGGGGCGGCGGCGGGGGCGGCGACGGAGCCATGGCCGCGTCGTAGGAGACGTCGACCGGCGCGCCGCCGGAGCCGTAGCTGGGCCAGCCGGCCAGCACGTCGGTCTGGCAGGCCCGGCCGGTCGGATCGATCACCTTCACGCGCCCCAGCTTGGACCCCGCCGCGTCGGCGGCCAGGTTGGCCCGGCGGGCGGCGTCCTTGACCGCCTCCTTGGACAGCCAAGTGCGGACTTCGTTGTCGGGCTCCAGGCGGAAGCCGACGGGGCCGACGGCGGTCGGCTGGGCGGCCTGCACGGCGGCATAGGCGCGCTCCAGCACCGCCATGTCGCGCACGTCGATGCGCACGGTGGCGGAAACCTCGTAGCGGTCGATCTTGTCCGCCCGCTGGTTCTCCAGAATGTTGCCGTCCTTGTCGCGGTACTGCTCGTAGAGCGGCCGGGTCGACAGAGTGGTCTCGATCCGCACCTTGTCGGCGCCGTAGGCGCGCAGCACGGAGTCGATCTCACGAACCTTGGCGGCGGCCGCCTGCTGGGCCGCGGCGGAGGTGCGTTCGACCGCCTGGAACTGGGCCGTGAAGGCCGCCCGGTTAGCCGGAAGCTCGGTTCGCACCAGGCCGATCGAGGCGATCACCGGCTCCTGCATCCACCACGGCGCGGGGACATAGCGCGCGCCCAGCTGGGCCGGCGGCGTCTGGGCCGCGGCGATCGACCAGGCCGCAAGCGCACTCGTCATCACGCCGGCCGCGAGCGCGGCCCTGAACTTTCCACGGGACATGGCGCCCCTCCCCTGTTGTGCGGAAAAGTGTGGCGCGGGCGAGCTTCGCCGTAAAGCTGAGCGGCCGCGCGCTGCGACCAAGCCGGCCCGACGGTCGACGCCTGTAGCGGAAGGGAGACAGCCGTGCGGGCTGACGGGCGCGGGCTCAGATCAGGCAGGGGCCGCCGCCCCTTGCGAGAACGGCGCTATCTTCCAAAGGTGTAGTTGCAGCTGCGCGCGGCGCCCGGCGTCGGCTCGCCGAGCCACAGGCCGCTCAGGGCCAGGCTGCCGTCGTCGAGCAGGCGGGCCTCGCCGTCCAGATCCAGTTGCGCCGGCACGTTGTTGCCGTCGGTGGCGTTCATGGTCAGCCGGCGCGTCGCCGCGTCGTAGACGTAGGTTCCCCAATAGTCGCGATAGACCTCGAAGGGCTGCCAGGTGACAGCGAATTCGCCCGCCGCGGTGAACTTGAGTTCTCCCACCGGGGTCGAGGGATCCGGCCCGCCTTCGCAGGCGACCGCGGTCTGCCTCCGCGTGCCGGCCAGCGGCCCCTCGCCCGTTCCGACCACGCGGATCTTGCCTTCGATGACCTCGGTCCCGACCTTGGCCTTCAGCGTGACGATCAGACCCGGGGGCGCATCGGCGCTGACGCGCACCGACCGGCCGTCCCTGGCGATGCGGACATAGGCGGGCGCCGAACTCCTCAGCCACTTTATGCAAACCTGGGGGATGTCCTCGAACGCGCCGGGCGAGGAGGTCCATGCCGGGTCGAGGGTCACGCTCTCGCCCTGCCGAACCTCGCGCGGGCCGATCCACCACACGGCGGCCACCGCGTTCTCGGGCCGCGCGCAGGCGCTGGGCGCCCCGGCGGCGAGGAGGAGGGACATAAGCAGGCTCATCTTCGCGCTCCGGACCGCAAAAGGGCGTGTAGCAGGGGGCGCACGGGCTCCGAGCGGCGGCGGCCGCCCCCGCGACGCCTGCCGCCAAGGCGGATGGGAACACGCTATCGGAAGCGAGACCGCTCGAAAATAGCTGCGCCGCCGCAAGGACAGGGGCGGCGTCGCTTCACTTGCCTGGAGGGAACCGAGCAAATAGCGCCTTCACGGCCGCGTCGATATCAGCCTGGGCGACAGGCTCGCTCCCGATGGCGGCCTTGATGGCGACCCCGGTCCACACCCGGCGCTTGGTGGCGACGTCGAAGATGTCGACGGTCAGGGTCCCATCGGTGGCCGCCCTGGTGGGCGGCGCCTCTCCGGCCTGCCCGCCGCGCATTTCCCCCCAGAGCTCCCAGCCCTGGTAGTAGGGCCCGTTCCAGCTTTGCAGGTTGACGCGCTTTCCCAGGGTGAAGCCGACGGCGAACTGTGCAGGCTCTCCGCGCGTGTAGCCGCGCGCCTGCAGGGCGCGATCGATGGCGTCTCGCGTGACCTGCCATTTCTGCGCGCTGACGCCAGGCTGGGCCGTCGTGCTGGCCCAGGCGTAGGTGCGGTAGTCGGCGAAGTTCGCCCACTTGTCGTAGTCGGTATGGACGCTGAGGTCAGGGCCGACCGGGCTGGCGGCGCCTGAAACCAAGGCTGCGGCGAAAACCATCAGGCTGCGGCGATCGAACATGGCGCGAGGCTCGCGTGCGACCGCACCAGTATGCCATCGAGCCCCGGGGCGGTCGCTCCGGGAAAACCCCGAGCGATCTCGACGTCAAGCAGCCTTGCGATGGTACCGCCTCCCCGGCTCGAACGGGGGACCTCTAGATCCACAATCTAGCGCTCTAACCAACTGAGCTAAGGCGGCGCGCTTTCGCGAGGGGGCGGTATTAGCGCCCCCTCGCCGCTTGATCAAGCCAGCTTGAGGCGAAAGATCAGGACCAGCCGCGGCTCTTTATGTAGGCCTCGAGTTCGGCGATGCGCTGGGCGTCCGAGGGGTGGGTCGACATGAAGCTCGGCTGCGAGCCGCCGGTGCGCTGGGCGGCCATGTTGCGCCACAGCGCGATCGCCTCGCTGGGCCGGTAGCCGGCCGCGTGCATGTAGTCCACGCCCAGCCGGTCGGCCTCCAGCTCGTGCTTGCGCGAGAACGGCAGCAGGATGCCCAGCTGCGCCCCGGCCCCGCCGTAGGCGCCGATAGCCTGGCCCAGGTCGCCCTGCCCGGCGACGCCCTGGGCGACGCCCAGGCCGATCTGGGTGGCGGCGGTCTGCGAATAGCGCTCGGCCGCGTGATTGGCGACGTTGTGGGCGATCTCGTGGCCGATCACGGCGGCCAGCTGGTCGTCGTTCTTCACGACCTTGAACAGGCCGGTGTTGACCCCGACCTTGCCGCCCGGAAGCGCAAAGGCGTTCGGGGTGGCGTCTTCGAACACCACGTAGGTCCAGGTCTGATTACCGAGGCCGGCGGCCTGCACCAGGCGCGAGCTGACCCGCTGGACCCGCGCGTTCAGCTCGGGGTCCTTGGAGACCTTCTCCTTGCGCAGGGTCTCCTGCCAGGCCTGGTCGGCGGCCTGGGCCAGGGCGGCGTTGTCGACCAGCAGGAACTGGTTGCGGCCCAGCGCCTCGTTGTAGGCGCAGCCGGCGGTGGCGGCGGTCGCGGCCAGGGCGGCGGCGAGAAGAGCCGGTCTGATCAGGGCGCGCGAGCTGCGCATACGCATTCCTCCGGAAACAGAACCGGCGCTGGGCCGGGGTTGGTGCCTAACGCCGTACTGTGACGATAGATGCGACAGGACCGGCGCCGAGCTCAAGTCCCCGCGCCGCTCGAGCCGCCCCGCACAAACAAAAACCGCCCCGGACTGAAGTCCGGGGCGGTTCTCGTTCTGTAGGCTCGTGGCTGTTAGCCGGCGAGGACCCAGCGCAGGGTGATGTTCACCGTAGCGCCTTCCATCGGCTGGCCGTCGACCATCTGCGGCCGCATGCGGAACTTCGAAGAAGCCCGAATGGTGGCCTGGCCGAAGCCGGAGCCTTCCGGCTCCTCCGACACGACCGAGCAGTTGCTGACCGTACCGTTGGCGTTGACCACGCAGCGGATCGTCGCCCGGCCCTCGGTCCCTTGGTCCATGGCGCGAGGCGGATAGAAGCGCAGCAGGTCCTCAGGGTCCGGCTTGCGCAGCCAATCCGGCTTCGTCACCTGGCGGACCTTCGGCGCCGGCGGAGCCGGAGGCGGCGGCGGTCCGGGCACCACTTGCGGCGGCCCTTCGTACTCGACCCGATCCTCTTTCTTGGTCGGCTCGATCGGCAGGGTCACCGTCGGCGGCGTCACGTTCGGGATCGGAGCCGGCTCGCGCACCTGCAGCTTGGGCGGGGGCGGCTGGTCCGGCGGCGGCGGCGGCGGCGGCGGCGGCGGTGGCGGCGGGATCGGGTTGACCAGATCCACCTTCACCGCCTCGTCCTCGTACTTGTACTCCTGAAGTTTGAACTTCGCGTAGTACAGGTAGGCGAACAGGCCGATGTGGAAGACCACCGAGACGACGATGCCGATCATGGCGCCGGTCGAAAGACCCTTCTTCTTCTTAGAAGGGCCCCAGTCCAGCAGCGGATCGCGGCGGTGAGTTTCTTCAGTCATACGTCACCGCCCCCTTACGTACTCGTGTCCTGGCCAATGAGCGCCACGCTGTAGAAACCATTGTCCTGCAGGGTGTTCATCACCTCCATGAAGGCCCCGTAACGGGTCTTCTTGTCGGCGCGAATGAAGATGCGCTCGTTGGCCGGATCGCGGCGACCGACTTGGGCCGTCAGGTTGGCGCCGAGCTCGTCGATTCCGACCAGACGGTCACCGATGTAGACGTCGCCGGTCTCCTGGATCGAGATGAAGATCGGCGTCGGCGGGTTGGGCGATGGCGGGGCCACCGCAGGCGGCAGATCGACCGGAACCGACACGGTGGCGAGCGGAGCCGCCACCATGAAGATGATCAGCAGGACCAACATAACGTCCACGAAGGGCGTGACGTTGATCTCGGCGTTTTGATCGGCCGCAAACTTCCCGCCGCTCGGGCCTGAAAGCTTGGCTCCCATCTAGATCACGCCCCTTTGTCGAGCTGACGCGAGATGGCGTTCATCAGTTCCGCGACAAAGCCTTCCGAACGGGTGCCGTAGGAGGCGATCCGGGTCTGGAAGAAGTTGTAGAAGATAACCGCCGGGATAGCGGCGAACAGACCGATGCCGGTGGCGAGCAGCGCTTCAGCGATACCCGGGGCCACGACGGCCAGGTTGGTCGTGTTCGTGTTCGCGATGCCGATGAACGAGTTCATGATGCCGTACACGGTGCCGAACAGGCCGATGAACGGACCCGACGAACCGACCGAGGCCAGGAACTGCTGGCCGCCCGAGAGGCGCTTGGCCAGACCGGCTTGAACGGCGGCCACGGCCTGCGAGGCGCGGGCGACGGTCGAGTCGCGGTGATCGCCGCCGACGGCCAGACCGGCCTGGCGGGACAGCTCGACTTCTTCCGAAGCGGCGGCGGCCATGTCGGCCAGCGGGTTGCCGTCGAACTCTTCCGAGGTCGAGATGCGACGCATGTCAGCGACCGAGCGGGCGCCGCGGAAGGCTTCCAGGAAGCGGTCGGTGACGCGGTTCAGGCTGCTGAACTCGAAGATCTTGATGATCAGCAGGGTCCAGGTGAACACCGAGGCCAGCAGCAGGCCGATCATGACGACCTTCACGACCGGGGTGGCGCTCAGGAACATCTGAGCGACGGTCAGCTTGCCGGCGCCTTCCATTTCCAGCGGGGCGGCTTCAGCGGCCGGGGCGGCGGCCGGAGCGGCGGCGTCGCCAGCCGGAGCAGCGGCCGGAGCGGCGGCGGCTTCGGCGGCCGGAGCGGCCGTAGCGGCGGTGTCC
>NZ_JAAIVC010000001.1 GCF_010975005.1 Caulobacter sp. 17J65-9
GACAGCCCTTACCGTCCTATGCCGGGATGCGTCTGACCATGGCCTCGGGAGCGCGTGGCCGAGCGCTCCCGAGGCCTGACGGGCCGCCCAAAGGGCGGCCGATGCTCACCAAGCCCCTCCGCCCGGCTTGCGTCGGACGAGGTCCATGGCCTGGCCCTGCAGCCGACCAGCCCGCTCCTTGGCGAGGTCGAAGAGACGCGCGCCGGGCCCGCCTTCGCGGCCCATGACCCGCGAACAGCAGGGCGTTGCGGACCAGGACCGCGAGCATCGTACGACGCTCGCGGTCCTCGGCGCACACACGCGGGTCAATCGTCCATGCCTTCCGCAGCCCGATGCCGGACCGCCTTGGCGGCGAAGGTCGGCAAAACCAGCAGGGTCAGCGCCGTGGCGGTCAGAAGGCCGCCGATCACGACGGTCGCCAACGGCTTTTGGACCTCGGCCCCCGCGCCATGGGCCAGGGCCATCGGAATAAAGCCGACGATCGCCACGAGCGCCGTGGTCAGGACGGCGCGCAGGCGGCTGAAGGCCCCCTCTATGGCGGCTTCCCGCGGCGCTCGACCCGCCGTCAGCCGCTCGCGGATCGCCTGCATAAGCACCAATCCGTTCAGGGTGGCGACGCCGGAAACCGCGATGAAGCCGACCGCGGCCGAGACCGAGAACGGCATGCCCCGCAGCAGCAGTGCCAGCGCCCCGCCAACCAGAGCAAGGGGCACGCAGGCGAAGACCAGGCCTGCCTCCGCGAAGGAACCGAGGGCCATGAACAGCAATACTCCGATCAGGACGAAGACGATCGGGATGACGATGCTGAAACGCTGCTCGGCGCGCTTCAAGTTCTCGAACTGACCGCCCCAGTCCAGGTAGACCCCCGCGGGCAAGTCGATGCGCGCAACCCGCGTCTGGGCGTCGGAGACAAATCCGCCGAGATCACGCCCGCGCACATTGGCCTGGACCACCATTCTCCGGCTGCCGTTCTCCCGGCTGATCTGGTTTGGGCCCTCGGCGGCCTGGATGCGGGCAACCGAAGAGAGCGGCACGACGACGCCGCTGTCGGCCACGATCGGCAAGGCCGCAAGCGCCGCCGGATCGTTGCGCGCAGCGTCGGGCAGTCGCACGACGACATCGAAGCGTCGGTCGCCTTCGAAAATGCGGCCGGCCTCCGCCCCGCCAACAGCCGCCGAAACAGCCTCGCTGACGTCGGCGGCCGACAGGCCGTAGTTGGCCGCGGCGAAGCGATCCACCTTGACGGTTAGGGTGGGCAGGCCAGAAGCCTGTTCGACCCGGACGTCGGCCGACCCCGTCGTCCCGCGCAATGCGACTGCGACCTGGTCCGCCACTCGCTGAAGAGTGGCGAAATCGTCGCCGTAGACCATGACGGCCAGATCGGTGCGCACCCCGGAGATCAGTTCATTGAAACGCAGTTCGATAGGTTGACTGAACTCGAAATTGTTGCCGATCTGCTGTCCCGCGACTTTTTCGATACGCTCGATCAACTCCTCCTTCTCCAGCTTGGGATCGGGCCAGTCCTTACGGTCCTTAAGCACGATCACGCTGTCGGAGATGTTCGGCGGCATCGGATCGACAGCCGCCTCTGCAGTGCCGGTGCGCGAAAACATGGTCTCGACCTCCGGCTGCGCCTTGATGGCGCGCTCCAGCGCCATCTGCATCGCCAGCGACTGCTCCAGAGAGGCAGACGGTACCCGAAGCGCCTGCATGGCGATGTCACCCTCGTCGAGCGTCGGGATGAATTCCCGGCCCAGTGTCACGAATGAGACCGCGCCGACCGCCAGGGCGGCCAAGGCGGAAATCAGCACGATTTTGGGCCGGGTGACCGCCGCCTGGATGGCGGGCTCGATGCGCCGGCGGGCGAAGCGCAGGATCCAAGTCTCGTGTTCGACAGGCTGACCGTCGGGGCCCAGGTGGACCGACTTGGGATCGCGCACGAGGAGCGCAGTCATGGCCGGCACGAAGGTGAAGGAGAAGATGAAGGCGCCCACGAGCGCCAACATCACGGTGGCCCCCATCGGCTGGAAGGTCTTGCCTTCCACTCCTTCCAGCATCAGCAGTGGAGCGAACACCAACAGGATGATCAGCTGGCCGTAGGCCGCTGGCTTGACCATCTGACGCGCGGACTGGACCGTTACCTCAATCCGCTCGTGTCGGGTGAGCATGCGCCCGAGCGCGGCACGCCTTTGCGTCAGCAAGAGCAGGGTGTTCTCGATGACGACGACACCGCCGTCCACCATCAGGCCGAAGTCCAGCGCGCCCAGGCTCATCAGGTTGCCGCTGATTCCAAACCGGTTCATGCCGATCACCGCGAACAGGAAGCTGAGCGGGATCATCAGGGCGGTGATCGTCGCCGCCCGGATATTGCCGAGCAGCAGGAAGAGGACGACGATCACCAGCAAAGCGCCTTCGGTCAGGTTCCGGGCCACGGTGGCGATGGTGGAGTTGACCAGCTCGCTGCGGTTCAGGACGGGAACGGCGACGATGCCGGGCGGCAGGCTGTCATCAACTTCCGCCAGCCGTTTGGCGGCAGCTTGCGCGACGGTGCGGCTGTTGCCGCCGGCGATCATCAGCGCCGTGCCGAGCACCGCTTCATGGCCGTCGCGGCTGGCTCCGCCCAGCCTCGGAGCTTGTCCGATTTCCACCGTGGCGACGTCCGCCACCCGCACCACAAGGCCGCCGCGATTGACGACGGGGGCCTGGGCGAGGTCCTCGACTGTTAGGGCGAGCGCATCGGTGCGCACGACCAGGGCTTCGCCGGCACGTTGCACATAGCCCGCCCCAGCCTGGGTGTTGGCGCGCTCGACCGCCTCCACTAGATCGCCGAGGCCGAGGCCATAGCTGGACAATCGCGCCGCATCCGGGCGGACGGCGTACTCCTTGACATAGCCGCCCACCGTGTCGACGCCCGCAAGCCCTTCCGTGCCCCTCATCTGCGGAGCGATAATCCAATCCTGGACCGTACGCAGATAGGTGGCGCGCTGTTGGGGGGTGGTGAGCCGCGCGCCCTCGGGAGTCAGATAGACCCCACCGGCTTGCCAGCCCGGCTGGCCGGGCTTCGCCAGGTCCTTGGCGTTGAACGGCACGTAGTCGACCGTCCACATCAGCACTTCGCCGAGACCCGTGGTGATCGGGGACAGACCGGGCTCGACCCCTTCCGGCAGGCCCTCGCGGGCCGCGGCGAGGCGTTCGGCGACCTGCTGGCGCGCGAAATAGATGTCGGTCTCGTCGGTGAAGATGGCGGTGATCTGGCTGAAGCCGTTGCGCGATAGCGACCGGGTGCTGGTCAGGCCCGGAATGCCCGCGAGCGCGGTCTCCAGCGGATAGGTGACCTGACGCTCGATCTGCTCGGGCGCCAGAGCTGGGGCGACAGTGGTGATCTGCACCTGCCGGTTGGTGATGTCGGGAACCGCGTCGATCGGCAGCTTGGTCAATTCGAACAGACCGAGGCCGGCGACGAGCGCGACGGCGATGACGACGAACCAGCGGAACCGGACCGACGCCGCTATGATGGCGTTGAACATATGCGTCGCTCCCTAGTGGCCGTGCTCGGCCTCGCCCTTTGCGAGTTCGGCTTTCAGGAGGAAGGCGTTGGCTCCGGCGATGCGCTCGGCCCCGGTCAGCCCGCGCAGAATTTCGGTTCTGTCGCCCGCCTGCCGGCCGACCAGCACGGGCACGGCCCGGAAGCCCTCGGATGTGCGCACGAATACGACGTTGGCGCCTTCTACAGTCTGCACCGCCTCCGACGGTACGGTCAGGCTCCCGGCAGTACCGCCGGTGACGACCGAGCCGCTGACCGCCGAGCCGGCCGGCGGCAGGCTCGCGCCCGTCGACCGGGCCCGGATGACCGTTGCGCCGCTCTTCTCACCCGCGTCGGCGGCGACGCCGGTGACGACGGCTTCGAACTCGCCGTTCGGCCCCTGCACGTGCACCTGCGAGCCGGCGTGAACCTGAGCGGCCAAGGCCGGCGGCGCGTTGAAGACGAGCTCGCCCCGGGCCGGGTTGGTGACCTCGGCGATCACCCCGCCTTGAGCCGCGAAGCCGCCCGGCCCGACCTGGACGCTGGTTACCACGCCGGTGATCGGGCTGGTGACGTTGAGGCGGCCGGAGGCGTTCGGAGAGCCCGCCGCGGACGCGCGAGCGCGCGCGGCCCGAGCAGCCGCTTCGGCGCTCAGCGCCTGGGCGTGGGACGCCTCGACCCCCTGCCGGGCGACCACGCCCGCCTGTTCCAGGTCTCGCTCGCGCTCGTAGGCGCGGCGGGCTGCTGCGGCCGAAGCGGCGGCCGCATCGGCGTCGGCGCGGAAGGTGGCGGCATCACCGCTGACCAACACCGCCAGGGCTTGGCCGGCCCGAACCGACTGCCCGGCCGCCACCAGCACCCGCTCGACGCGCCCGCCGACCGGGGCGGCGACGGCCGCGCGTGCATCAACCATAGGCTCGACCCTACCGGCAAGCCGGGTCTCGCCGCCGCCGCCACCGGTCACCGCCACGACGGCGATGTCCGCAGCCTGGATCTGGGCGGGCGTCAGGGCGACCACGCCCTCCTCTCCGCCGGCCTCCTCGGCATGGCCCTCTTCACCTTCTGCGTGGCCGTCCTCGCCTTCGGCGTGACCCGCTTCGCCACTCGCTTCGGCGGCGGGATTCGGCGCGGGGTGGAAGACCATGTAAAGTCCGGTCCCGCCCAGAATGACGACGGCGACGGCTCCGGCCATCAGCCAGCTCTTGTTGTTCGATGTGCGTTTCATTGGGGCGTTCCAAACGGGGCGCGGCCTTGCAGGCGCGCGAGGTCGATTTCAGCGCGGACCCGCGCAAGGCGAGCGTCCACGGCGGCGTTTCGGGCTGCGCCGCCGCCGCGGCCGACGCTCACGAGCTCTATACTGGCCGCCCGCGCGTCCGCGGGCTTGAGGTCGACCGCAGGCTTGAGGTCGACGAACCCTTCCGCGCCGTGACCGGCGCCTTCCTCGCCGTGGCCGGCCTCAAGTTCTTCGTCCCCGCCGCCTTCGACGTGACCGTTCTGGGCAGGGGCCGTGGTGCGATCGGCGGAACGCAGGAGCTCAGCGCCTGCGAAGCCTAGACCAGCGGCCACGACGACCGCGGCGCCGGTGAGGAGCAGTTGGTTCTTGTTCTTGGTGTTCACGGTCAGGCTCCGTAGGCGCGGCCCTGGAGGCGGGCGAGGCCCGCTTCAGAGCGCAGGCGCGCGAGGCGCGCATCGAGGGTTCGAGCGCGCGCTTCAGCGAGCGTGCGACGGGCGTTGAGGACTTCAAGGAGGGGGAGGCGTCCGGCGTCATACCCGACGCGCGCCAGACGATAGGCCTCAGCCGCGGTCGTTTCTCCCTCGGTCGCTGCGGCCAAGCGGGTCTGCGCTGCCGTGGCCTGGGCCTGAGCGCTTCTCAGTTCTGCTTCGGCGTCCAACCGGGCTGCGTTCAGCCGCGCTTCTGCGGCCTGCAACTCGCCTTGCGCGGCGGCGGTGTTGCCCTGATTGCGATCGAACACCGGGATCGGGGCCGAGACCCCGGCCACCAGCGCGGTCGAATCATCGCCCTGGAAGCGACGAAGTCCGAACGCGACAGTCACGTCGGGCGTCGCCCGCGTGCGCTCCATACGAACTCGCCGGGCCGCGGCTTCGCGCTCCGCCTCCGCGGCCAGGACCGCTGGGCTCGTCACCTGCGCCGCAAGCGGGGCTGCAATCTGTCCGGGGCCGTCCTGGAGCACGCTCCCGTCGAGGGAGGTAAATACGGTCGGTGAACCGGCCAGCGCGGTCAGGCGTGCAAAGGCGGTCGACCGTGCGGCCTGTGCCTCGTCGAGGTCGGCGCGAGCGGCGGAGACGGCCGCATTGGACTGCACTGCGCGAAGCTCAGCCTCGCGGCCGGCGTCTACCAGGGATCGCGCGGCGCGCGCGTCGGTTTGCGCGAGCTCCAGCCCTTCCTGGGCGAGGACAAGTCTCCGGTCGGCCGCCTCGGCTTCGGCGTAGGCCGCCGCGAGATCAAAGGCGAAGTCGGCCATAGTCTGGCGCTGGCGCGCACGGGCGAGTTCGACATCGGCCCGAGCCGCGCCGATGCGCGCGCCGCGCTTGCCGCCCAATTCGAGCGGTTGCGCCACCGAAAGAGTGGTCTCGGCGACGGCGAAGCCGTCGAACGGCTCGCCGCCGCCGAAGTTCTCGACCTCCAGCCCGAGTTCCGGATTGGGCCGGGCCGAGGCTTGGCGGGCGCGGCCTTCGGCGGCGCGGACTTGCGCGAGGCTTTCGGCCAGGCGCGGCGAAGTGGCTTCAGCCTGCCGAAGCAGGTCAGGGAACGACGGCGCGGGCTCGGCCAGCGCGGGGGACACGAGAGCCAGGGCGGCGACGATCACGCCCAAGCTGACGCTCAGGCGGAACGACGCGCCAGGCGCGGTCCGGTAGGGGGGTGTCACGAAAGACCTCCACGGATGATGACGAAAGCGGATGCGCGCCGTCGAGGCGCGCGGCTCGTCACCCGCGTGGAGGCTGGTCCTGTACGGCCTGGGCCAGCCCGGTCAGCTGGTGCGGCTCGGGCGTGTCCCAATCCATGGCGTCGACAATCGGGAGGCCTCCACCGCCCGCCAGAGGCGGCGCGACGGCGGTGTGCCCGGTGCAGTGCGAAGAGCAGTGGCCGACATGGAAAATCTTGTGGATCGGGCTGCCGTCGCCGTGGTCGTGTTCCACCAGCGCGGCCTCGGCGTGAGATCCGTGCTCCGTGATCTCCGAGGCGTGGGCGGCCTGGCTCATGAGCGCGAGCAGCAAGCCGAGCACGACCGCCGCGACGGTCACGACCGCGCGCCAGCCCTTCAGCGATGCCGCTTCAGCTCTCATCGAGCCCCTTCCCGCGCGAGCTCGCCCCGCGCGTCCCGTATGATGGTGAACGCCGAGTGTAAAAACAACGTGGCGATTACCGCCGCGGCGACAAGGTCGGGCCAGCGTGTGGCGGTCGCCACGACCAGCCCTGCGGCGACCAGAACCGCCACGTTGCCGATAGCGTCGTTGCGCGAGTAGAGCCAGACGGCCCGGGCGGTCGCGTCGCGCCCCTGATGCTTCACCAGAAGCAGGGCGCAGGTCACGTTGACGATCAGGCCGAGGGTGCCGTAGGCGCCCATCGACAGCGCCTCGGGGTGCGTCCCGACGAAGACGCGCCATAGCACCGAGCCGGCGGTGAAGAGGCCCAGCGCGGCGAGCGCGACCCCCTGCCAGAGAGCCGCGGTTGAGCGCACGCGCGCTGACCTGCCGATCAAGACGAGGCCGACGCCGGTCGCCAGCGCGTCGCCCAGGAAGTCCAGAGCGTCCGCCTGTACGGACACGGTCCGACCGAGAACGGCGATGGTGCCCCCGATGAGGAACATGGCGCCGTTCAGAGCGACCACCAGCCAGAGCGCGCGCTTGTAGCTCGGCGAAGCGCCGTCGAGGTTCTCGACGGCGCCGCAGCAGCTGTCGTGCTTGGCTGAGCTGTTCATTGGCACTGCCTTACGATCTCCAGCCACTGGAGGAGCAAGCGTCAAATCTGGCAGCTGCAGCTTCGGACGCTAGATTCCGCGGGCCTTCTTAGGTTGGCGGAAGCCCTTTCCGGACTGCCTCAAGGGCGGCAGTGAGTTGAACCGGCCTGTGATGGCCGTGTCGGTCGCTTCCAGGAAAAACGCGGCTCTCCGCGTGAACACGCTCCGGACCAGCGGCGACAGAAGCCCCTTGCAGCGGACCGCGTGACGAAGCCGGACCCCGCCCGCCGTCGGGGACAGTTCGTGGAGCTCGATGAACTGCAGGAGCCCGGGAAGGCCGAGCGCCCAAGACAGGCGTCGCATAGGGTCGAACTCAACGATTTCCAGCGGCAGTCGATGGTCCCGGTTGTCCCGGAGCCGCAGCGTACACTTGAGCTCCGCGCCCTTGGAGGCCGGGCCCTCGATCCTCACGCCAGGTCGCCAGGACGGATACCCTGGGAAATCGGTCAACAGCCGCCAGACAGCGTCGGGAGACGCCTTCAAGATCAGCTCGCTCGTCACTTCGTTCATGGCGTCCTGCGCGTGGCCCGGCAGGTCACTGTGCCGCCGGGCGCTGCGCGCGCCAACCGTCGCGGCGCAGTTCGTCGCTGGCCTGCCGGGTGATCAGGACGGCCGATTGCAGGAACAATCCCGCCATGACGGTCGCCACGGCCAGGTCCGCCCATTTCGTGCCCGTCCATGCGACCACGCCGGCCGCCGCCAGGACCGCCACGTTGCCGATCGCGTCGTTGCGCGAGCACAGCCAGACCGAGCGGACGTTTGCGTCGCCGTCCCGCCAGCGGGCCAGCATCACGGCGGCCGCCACGTTGACGGCCAGCGCCATCGCTCCGACCACGCCCATGGTGACCGCTTCCGGCGCGCCCTCGACGAAGGTTCGCCACAGCGAAGCGCCGAGCACATAGATGCCCATGACCGCTAGGGTCACCCCCTTGAAGAGCGCAGCCTTGGCGCGGAACTGTAGCGCGCGTCCGATGGCCAGCAAGGTCAGGCCGTAGGTCGCGGTATCGCCCGCGAAGTCCAGGGCGTCCGCCTGCAGGGCCATGGAGCCCGCCAGTTGCCCGGCCACCGCCTCGACGGCGAACATGGCCGCGTTCATGCCCACTACGAGCCAGAGCACGCCTCTAAAGGCGCGGGACGTTCCGTCGAACACCGGGGCGGGGCCGCCGCAGCAGGCGGGCTTGTCGTGACAGGTCGCGCTGGTCATGTATCGGCTTGTGCATCCTCCAGTGACTGGAGGAGCAAGCGAGTTTTTTTTGTGGAGAAGGCGATGCCGTCCAGATCGGGCATGACCATCGGCGAACTGTCCCGACGGACCGGCGTGAAGCCGACCACCATCCGGTTCTACGAGAGCGTCGGGATGATGCCGCAGCCGCCGCGCAGCGAAGGTGACCGGCGGCTTTACGAAGCCGAGCACCTTGAGCGGCTGACCTTTATCAAGCACGGGCGTGAGCTGGGGTTCGAGATGGACGCCATCAGGGCGCTACTCGACCTGGCTGTGAAGCCGAACACCCCGTGCGACACGGCCGACCGGATCGCACGGGAGCACCTGGCCGAAGTCGAGGCCAAGCTGGTACGGCTGGGAGCCCTGCGGGACGAACTGGCCCGGATGGTCGCATCGTGTGCGACGGGAAAGGTCGCGACCTGTCGGATCATCGAGACCCTGGCCGATCATGGGCGCTGCGCCCATGCCGAGCACTGATCCGCGCAGGACACGCGCGGGGCTCACGCGACCCGGCAGGCGCCGCACCGGCCGCGGGCTTCGACGGTGAGCGTCTTCACCTCGTAGCCGACGCGCTCGGCCGAGGCGACGAAGGCTTCAGCGCCCGCGGGCGCGATCTCGCGCGCCGCGCCGCAACAGTCGCAGATCAGGAAGGCGGCCGCGTGCAACGCCCCGCCCAGCCGGCAGGCGATGTAGGCGTTCAGGCTCTCGATGCGGTGGACGAACCCCTGGCGTTCGAGGAAATCCAGGGCGCGATAGACGGTCGGCGGCTTGGCCGGCCCCCCGCCCGCGCCGAAGGCGCCGATCAGGTCGTAGGCCTTGACCGGCCCCTCGGCCCCGAGCAGCAGTTCGAGGACCCGCCGCCGAGGGGCGGTCAGTCGCTGCCCGACGGCTCCACAGCGCGCTTCCGCGTCGGCCAGCGCGTCGTCGAGGGCCTGGCCGAACAATCCCGTCCGGCCGGTGTCGGCGTGTTCGCAGTGGTCCATGCAACCTCGTTACGTCCGCGCTTACAGCGGGGCGGACTCGTTTCAACCTCGTCGCCCAGACTCGTCCAGATCCGCTGCGCTGGATAGAACGGCATAAGGAACAACCAAGCTCTACCGCGTCGGGAACTCGGCTGCCCTCACCCGGTTCAAATCGCACCGCGACGTCATGAGTGCGCAAATATGCTGCGAGTTGAAGGAGAGCCGGCGTTCCATCTCACAGCGCGTGAGCTAGAGATCGTGAAGCTCTTGGCGAGCGGACTTTCCGTGCGCGCAGCGTCCATCCAACTCGGCCTGTCGACTCGCACCGTCGAAAGCTATGTTAAACAGTCCCGCCTCAAGTTGGGCGCACGAAACCAAGCGCACATGATCGCGCAGGCCATGAACAGTGGCCTCATTGGGTGACGGCTCTATTGCACAGGGGCGGCCGAGATGATGTTTGAGCAGTTCGTAGCGCCAACGCTAGCCGCGGTGCCGTGGGGATGCGGGTGCGGGTGCGGCTGAACTCATGCTTACGGGGGGGCTGAAAAGCGTCGGCATCTATGGAGTGGCCGCCGCAGCGGAAATCGGCGGCTGCTTCGCGTTCTGGGCCTGGCTGCGGCTCGGCAAGTCACCGGTTTGGCTTGCCCCAGGCATGGCCTCGCTCGCGGTCTTCGCGTGGCTTCTCACCTTCATCGACAGCAGCGCCGCCGGTCGGGCTTATGCGGCCTATGGCGGCGTCTATATCGTGGCGTCGATCGTGTGGTTGTGGGCGGTAGAAGGCGCGCGGCCCGACCGCTGGGACACCTTGGGCGCCTCGGTGGCCCTAATCGGGGCAGCCATCATCCTGTTCGGGCCGCGTAGATGAGACCCTACGCAGCATATCAGCGCTCTGCTACCTAGCCGGACGTCCGCTGACCAAGGTTCCAATTGGGGTTGTGACGAGCCTTTTGGGCGCCGTAGCTCCGTAGCGGCGCCACACCGACGACCTTCAAGCTCTCTATAGGGCGGGCGTCGCCGACCGGCCTGAAGTGCCGACAGCGTTCAGTTGGGAACGGTCGCGCGACACCCTCCTGGGACGTTAAGTTGGAATCGGGACAGTTCTAAGTTGGCCCGACACGCCGCCCTCCACCAACGCGCGAATTTTAACCGCTTGTTAGCAACGCTCGGGGATAGCCATGCCGCTAAGTGCAAACATTATGTTTGCACTGTTCGTCCGTCGGCAAGTTGGGGACAGCAGCATGCCTTGGCATACAAGCGAGCTGACCGAGGAAGAGGTGAGCCGTCGGCTCTCCTGGTTCTTCGATCAAAGGTTTCACAGCCGCGGGGTCACCAAGCGCGGCATCAGCGAGAAGACGGGCGTCTCCGTCTCCACGCTGGCGCGCTATGCGAGCTATCACACCGATGTCAGCGCGGATCTGGACGCCGCGAGGGTGGCGGGTGGAGGACGCCCGCTATCCAAGCAGTACCCCGAGGGCCCGCTGAAGCTTGGCGCGATCATCAAGATCACCCGAGCTCTCGGATACGAACTCGACCAGGTCATGTTCGCCGTCACCCGGAGCACCGACGAACACAGCTTTGAGCTGCTGCTCCGCTCGCACCTGGTCGCCGAGTTCTGCGTCAACACCAGCTGCAATGGCGAGGCCGTCAGCCAGGTGAACAGGGTCGAGTATCAGCCGGCTCGGCCCGAGGGCGTCATACGCCGCCAGTTTCGTGTCGTCTCATAAGCTTCGTCCGGGCGGCTTTTCACTTCTCCAAGGTCCCGCCCTGACGTGCGCCCCCTCCGGCTGTCTCCCAGAGGGGGCGCGTTCTCCCATGCGAGCTATACGCCCCTTCCCCACCCTCCCAACGTTGGTCGGGCGCTGGACGCCGGTCGGTGCCTGGGTGCTGGCGCTGGGGGCAGCGGCGAGCTTCACCGGCGCTGTGCTTTACGTTTCGCAGGCCGATCGGCTCGCCCGACGCCTTGAAGCGCAGGCTGACGTATCCTTGGCCCAAGGCCCGGCGCCGTCTGCCTACACAGACCCGAAGCCGGTCCTGGATATCCTCGCTATCGATCCCGTGGTCCGCGCCATGCGCGCGGAGCAACAGGCGATCGCCCTGCACGGAGGGGCGGACGTGAAAGTCACAGTCCCAAAGGAACTGGCGTTCCTGCACCCAATGCTGGCGGAGAAGGCCGTAAGGACCCTCACCGTTCTGCAGCTTGAGCCGATCCCAGCGCAGCAGCCCCACGGCCTGGAGTTCCTCCGACGAGGGCTAAAGGGCAGGCCGCGCCGTGCGCCGCCCGGGCCCCCCTCCCCTGTCGTCTCGTCCGCAATCCACCGAGCGGCGTCGGTGACTGGCGTGTCAAAAGCCTACCTACACCGGACGGCCTGGCGGGAGTCCTCCTTCGATCCTTACGCGCGCGCCCCGACCAGCTCGGCGACGGGGCTGTTCCAGTTCGTTGAACGGACCTGGCTCACCATGGTCCGCGACTACGGACCACGCTACGGCCTGCGGCGCGAAGCGGCTCTCGTGCGCCAGGACGCGTCCGGCCGTCCCTACATCCCAGATCCGGTCGCCCGGGCACACGTGCTGGGCCTGCGGTACGATCCCCAGGTCTCAGCCCTCCTCGCAGCGGAGCTCGCGCGCGCCAACACCCGCGCGCTGCGAAGCTCCCTCGGCAGAGAACCCCGGGCGAGCGAACTCTACCTCGCGCACGTCCTCGGCGCTGACGGCGCCGCCGAGATCCTGCGCGCCGAAAGGCTGTCGCCGCTCCGGCCGGCCGCCGCCGTTCTGCCCCGCGCTGCGAAGGCGAACCGGGCTCTCTTCTTCGCGAACGGCCGCCCTCGCAGCACGGCTGCCGTGGTTCGCTCGCTTTCCGAAGGAATGTCCGGCCTGGACGGACAGCCGTATCCGTCGGCGGCGCTGACGGGTCAGCTTTGGAGAGAAAAGCCGATCCCTCGGGCCGCGGATCCGTGATCGTGGCGCCGTAGTCAGATCAATAGTTTAGCACACGACCCTGGCGTACCGCCTTAGGACGGGGGTCGGTAGATCGCCCACGCCGAGCGCGCACGCGCACTCGGTATATCGCTCACGCCGGGAATCGTGTTTGCCTCGGTAGATCGCACACGCCCCGATTCGGTAGATCGCACACACATGGCCAGCCAGGTCGACCTCTTCCTCGACAGCCTCGTGGACGCGCCCTTACGGGACGAACGCGCGCTTATGGAGTTTCCGTTCTTCTCGATCACCAAGCGCCCCCAGAAGGAGGCGTTCGTCTACGAGCGTGACGACGTGAAGATCGTGGTCTCCCCTGGCCCAAAGGGCATGGCGACCATCTGGGACCGCGATGTCCTGATCTACATCGCAAGCCTTCTGAACGAGCGCCTCGAGCGTGGCTTGCCGGCCGACCGAAAGGTGCACTTTGCGGCCCACGACTTCCTGCGGGTGACGCAACGCGGCACGGGAAAGCAGGCCTACGAGCTCTTCAAGGACGCCCTCTTCCGCCTGCGATCAACGACCGTGGAAACGACCATCGTCAGCGGCGGCCAGCGCAATCACCGCGGCTTTGGCTGGATCGACACGTTCGAGATCATCGAGGATGAGCGGGCGGACGGCTCGCGACGTATGCGGGCCGTTGAGATCAGCTTGTCCGATTGGATGCATCGGGCCGTAACGAAGGATCGGCGGGTGCTGTCGATCAGCCGCGACTACTTTGCGCTCACCGGCGGGCTGGAGCGCCGTCTCTACCAACTCGCGAGAAAGCACGTCGGACGCCAGAAGGAATGGCGGATTCTTCTGCCTGCCCTGGCGGAGAAAGTCGGCTCGCAGCAAGAGCTTCGCTTCTTCAAGCGGGACCTGAAGAAGGTGATCGAGGCCGACGCTATTCCAGACTATCGATTTGGGCTCCTGGGCGACCCGTCGAGTGAGCTTGAGGCCGGGATGAGGGAGGACGGATACAAGCTGCGCCCTGCCGTATCGAATGACAGAATCCTCGTGCTGGCGTGCCCGAAAGGGCGATCCGACTCGGTAGATTGACCACGCCTGTGGATAAGTCCGACGCATCGGTAGAACGCCCACAACGGCTCGGTACAACGGCCACGCTAGGTGTCGGTAGATCGCCCACGGAATCTCGGTAGATCACACACGCAAAACGCCCGGAAACCCTTGTGCGCAAAGGCCTTCCTAGCTCCGTAACGCTATAACTAGATTCTTCTAACCCTTTAACGCTCGTGGGTTTGCCTGAAAGGCCGAGCGCGCGAGCGCCAGGTAAGGCGCACGCGCTCGGCTCAATGGTGTGGGCGTTCTTTTGTGAAATGAGGTGCGAGCTCCGATCGAAACTCCCCTCCCCTCCTTCCCGTGCCAGGCCTGGCGCAAATCGCCTTCCTTCAACGGATCGCGCTCGCGTTTTGGCACGCGCAGTCCGTTGAGCCTCTAGCCTCCGGGGTGGACGTTAGCTCGCCATCGGTCGATCGCTCTGACGGCGGCGGACGCACGCAGGTCTTCATCACTGCTATCCTGTGATTCCAGGATTGCTGGGACCGCCGCCGAAGCGTCGCGATCTGTCGCTCAGGGCTCGAAACGTCCAATGCAGCCCCAACCCATAAAACATGTTCTACATGCCTGACGTGCCCGGAACGGCCTCCCTGCCGAGCCTGTTGGAAGCGTCGGGGGTGTTCGAATGGGTGTGCAGGGATAGCGCGCCTGACACGCTCAGAGCGTCGGGCGTGTTCGCCGTTCTTGACGGTTTTAGCTTGCCGCAACTGCAAAGCCTGTTGTACCCGTCTGGAAGGTTTAGTCTTTTCAGCTTGTCTGGCGCTGACTGCACGTACGCCACGCCGGGAGGGCTTTGATCGTACAGAGGGGTAGGCATGCCGACCGTTGTCGTTGCGAACACCAAGGGCGGGAGCGGGAAGACTACGACTGCGCTCGTCTTCGCCGGCGAGATTGTCGCCGCCGGAGGTAAGGTCGTGATCCTGGAAGGCGACCCGAACCGACCTATGGCTCGCTGGGCGACCCGCCGTGGCACGCCGGTCATCGAAGCCAACAAGACAAAAGTCGGAAGCGCCGCGGACGCCGAAGGGGAGATCCGTACGATTGCGGGCGAGAGCCGGATCGTCGTGATCACGACCGACAACGACGACGAGGCGGTTTTCGATTGGATCGAGGGCGCCTCCGCCTGGTCTCACTTCATCGTGGCCGACCCCGAGGGCTCGCCGAACCAGTGGCTGAACAGCGTCGCCTCACAGGCGGACCTTGTCCTGATCCCGTTTGCGCCGACGACCCTCGACGCCAACCAGGTCGCCCGCACGATCCAGGTGATCCGGCATATCGAGAAGATGGCCCGCAAGACTGTCCTGCATCGCATCCTCGTCACGAAGGCGAGCCCGGGTGCGGTCGTGACGCGCGACGAGCGTGAGATCCGCGAGAACCTTGCGAAGAACGGCCTGCCGCTCATGACCACCACGCTCCACGACCGGCCGGCCTTCCGCGCGCTGTTCAAGTTCGATGCGCTGCTGTCAGACCTGCCGGTTTCGCAGGCCCCTGAGCATCAGGTGAACGGCCTCGCCGGCGCCCGGGCAGACGCCAAGGCGCTTTCGGAGGAAATCCTGACCCTTCTGACCCAAGCCCAGGAGCAGGCGGCGTGAGCAACGACCCGTTTGGTTTCGACGAGCTGGCCGGCGGCACAGCTCCGAAAGTCGACACTGGGCCCGACCTGTCGCGCTTCGCCCCCAAGGCGAAGACGATCGACGTGGAGAAGGCGGCGGCCGCAAAGGCGGCCGGTGAGGCTCACGGCTTCCACAGCCGCTCGCCGCGTCAGCCCCGCGAGCCAGCCCCCCCGGCGCGTCCGGAACCGCCCAAGGCCAAGGGCAAGCGCCTGGTGATCGGACGCCGGCGGCGGGGGGAGGGTGGCGACATCGGCCAACTGAGCCTGACCGGCGATCCGGAGGTGCTGAAGGAGTTCGTGCGTCGAGCGACCTTTGAGCGGGCCACCTACGTGGGGTTCCTCGGCCAGATGCTGGAACTCTGGGAACGAGAGCACGGCAAGTTGCCCGACGACTTCGAAATCTGAGCAGGGGAGGGGGCCTTCAGGCCCCCTTTCTTCTTGGAGGAACGCCGGCGCCGCCGCCTCGTTGGCCGTGAATGCCGGCGCCTCGACTCGACAGGGCAGGGGAGGGGGCTCACGCCCCGTTCATAGCCCCGCAGCTGTGCGTATCCGACGCCAGGGCGCCGGCCAGACCGGACTGGGTCCGTGAGATCAAGCTGGACGGCTATCGCTTACAGGTGCGGGTCGATGCAGGCGGCGCGACCCTCTTCACGCGCACCGGCCTCGACTGGACCCATCGGATTGGCGGCACCGAGCTTGGGGGCACCCCTCCTGCCGCGTTTGGCCTTGTAGGGCCCAGAGAAGCCGCTGCAGGCGGGTCGGACGGCCGTCAGGCCTCCGATAGCCATCGCCATCTAAGCCGCACCTACCTGGCCGCTTTCCGCCAGCCTGCAGACACGGCCTCAGCCTCGGAACAGAACCAGCGCTCTCCATGCGCCAGATTGATCTGCGTGCGGTCGTAATTCTCCTGCCCGGGGACGTGGTAGATCCGCTCGGCCTTGGAACTGATGTTGCCCTTGATCGTGCAGCCTGGCCGCCCGCCCAGCGGGGGCGGAGAGGGCGCGACCGTCAGCGTGTCCTTGGTCTTGCGCCACTCCCATGGCGCATCGAACGTCCCTGAATGGATGCCGCGCCGGGCGGCCGCCGCTTCGCGCTCGAACGGTTTGTACGCGCCCTTGGAGTAGGTCGTGTAATCCAGCGCCCAGCCGTTTCGGACCAACCAGGCCCCCACATCTGCGCCACCGACCGCGCACCGGGCGACGGCTCGCCCGTAGCGGTCGCGGTCGATCACATTGCAGGTCACCGTGCGTTGGCCGATCCAGTCCGACAGCGCTGCGGCCGCACGACGGCCACAGGCCCAGGACTGCGCGTCGCGCGACACGCAGTTTTGCCGGCTCTCCACGGCGTCAGCGCCCCAGATGCGGATGCGCTGGCCGTGGATCTCCAGAGTGTCTCCGTCAATCACGCTGGCCCGCCCGACCCACATCGTCTGCGCTGCAGACTGACCGGCGATCCCGACCATGAGCGCCGCCAACGCGCCGGCCGCCGCTTTGCGTCCCCACCTCATCGTCATGGCCAGTGCTGAAGCTCCTGGGTCGGCGCCTCTCTGGCGGGCGTGAGATACGCTATCGGCTCGTCCGCGAAGTCGAAACGGCGAACCCGAAGCTTCTCGCAGACCTGTGCCTTAAGCTCGGCGCCGGTCATCGCCTCGACCGCGCACCGGGCGAGAGTGAGGTGGTCGACCTCCTTGGAACTGACGAGAACCTGCAGCTCGGGAATCGTCAAAAGCCGAGCCAGCGCCCGCGGGTCGATGAAGTTCTTGCGGCCGCTGAACTGCAACGGGTCGGACGACGGCTCGTCGCTCAGCACGCCGACGTAAATCGGCAGCTCCTGGGCCAACACTTGCGTCAGCTCGAGGCGGCCGATCACCCAGACCTCCTCGGCAACGTCCTTCGCCATGCTCACGCGCGCCTTCAGCAGGCCCATTTCCTCTCCGGGACGGGCGAAGATTACGCCGACGATGCCGCCTGACTTGATCGCCGCGACGTCGAGCAGCAGCGCGCCGAAACAGGCGCGCAGGTCGTGGACAATCCGAGCACGCTTACACCGTGCCCGAAGCCACTCCTCTGCGCGCCGTCGCGTACGCGCCTCGCTACCAAAGAAACCCACGCCTACACCCGATGTAGTCCGGCCAGGTCGAGCGCCCCCTGTCGCTCCTGGCCTACAAGAAGTCGTACGGACCCGTCCCCACCGAGGCCGTAGACGAACACCATCCCCTCCGGACCGGCCGCCAGGATTCTTCGGTCCTGGAAGCCGATCGGCTCCATCATGTCGGTCCAGCGCCACGCCAGACCTCCGGCTTTCCGCTCCGCTCCACCTGGCGGTCTAAGTATATGGATTGGCTGACAGCCATAGATTTCGGCTTCTGCCGCCCATTCCCGGATAAACCGCTCGCCACGCCACAGAGCGTCCTCCACATCGCCGAAGGGCAGATGCGGGTAGACTCGCCTTCGCAATCTGACGAGCGCATCCCACCAGCCGTAGTGCAGGCTTGCGCGGGCGGATGCGTCATCGTGGTAACTCGAACTGCCATGCAGCTGCATTGAAATGCGCACCGCCAAATACCTAGGCGGCGGCGCTGGCCAGCGGCGCTTTCACTAAGTTGGACTTGGCCGTGGCTGGGCTGGAGGGACTCGCCGAAGCCAGCTTCACCGTCTGCAGCAGCTCCTCGCCGGAGATGATCCGGACCGCCTCGCAGCAGAGTTTTTCGACGAGCGCGAACAGCGTCTTCAGTTCGTCGATTGTCACCTTCCCATGTCCTTTCACGAACATGGGGGTCGGCGTCACGGCAGGGCGAGGCCCTACCACGGCCGGCTACGCTGATCCAACACACAAACACAGTGGCTACGCTCATACACGGGCTCGCCTGGCTGGCGAGTAAACGATGGTTACATATCCGGCGCGAGTTGACCTAACGGAGAGATCGGTCCGCTGCGCCTTGGCGGACCGAGCCGACCGGCCTCGTACCGTTCGGATCAGCATGTCTGTGCCGTGGCCTCGCGGCGATCAAACAGCCACCCGTAGACGTACGGGGTCGGCGCGACCCCGGACAATGCGGCGCCGAAATCGGCTCCCAGGCTGAATACGTCCGCAGCTCGTTTTCCTCGCACGCGACATCAAGGCTTTGTCAGCCGCGAGAAGGGGGGAGGGAGGGGAGGCCTTCATGCGCTGAGGACCGGGAGAGGGCTTCCGGCCAGCGCGTGGAGGCCGATATGCAAGCCGCTCTCACCGAGCCCACCCTGCCGAACCTGTTCGGAAAGCGCGCCCGTAGCTCCTTCGTCCGAGGGCTGGGTCGGGCCACCGCGCTGTGCTTTGCGGGTGATGTCCTTCTGAAGACCTGTAACCAGGTCGCTTTCGATCCCGAGGCTAAGAAGGTCGACTCCTCGATCGCCAAAGATCCGCGCTGGCGCGCGGCCGTCAGCATCGCCTTGCCGCTGGCGCTCTGGGGTGACCTCCGCCACCGCAAGGTTTTTGAAGATCGCGCCGCGCGCATGAACCGGATTGTCCGCAACCACGGCGCCGCAGGCCCAGTCGGCCTGGCCGCAGCCGCCGCCCAGCGTCTGGCCGCAGCGGCGACCGACCTCAACTGCGACCAGGACGCGGTCCTATCCGAGGCGATCGACCTGGCCATCCAGAGCGAGGTTCTGCACGCCGCCCATCATGGCCGAGATGTCTCCCGCGCCAGGGCCGCGGTCGAGCTTCGCGTCCTGAATGCGGCGAACGCCCTCCGGCCGACGATGCACTGAGGCTCAGCCATGACCGCCAAGGTTTGTGTCTGGAGAAGCCGATGTCGTCCCTGACCCCCATCGTCGCTGCGCTCGGCGGGGAGCTCTACGACCGTGGCCGGCGCGCCAACATTCCGGCGCCCGGCCACAGCCGCCACGACCGGTCCGTCTCACTGTTGCTCAACGAGCAAAACAGGGTCGTCGTGCACACCTTCGGCGGCGCCGACTGGAGGGACGTTCTCGACGACCTTCGCGCTCGGCGGCTGATCGACGCCACCAACACGCCCAGTTCGGGCCCCGCGGGATTCAAGTCGCCGGTCGGCCCAGTGACCTCCTCCAAAATCGAGCGGATCGATGCGGCTCGCCGGATCTGGAGTCTCGGCTATCCGATCGTCGGCACGCCCGGCGAGCAGCACTGTCGGGTTCGCGGCATCGCGCGCTCCCTTCCGGGCTCGGACGTCCTCCGCTACGCCGCCCAGACCCCCATCTCGGCGTACGGCTCATCCCAGCAAACCATGCCGGCGCTCCTGGTCGGCATCCGCGACGCGTGCGGCGACTTCACCGCTGTCGAGATCACCTACCTCGACCCCGACGGCACGCGGACAAATCGACTGAAGATCTCGCGCAAGATGGTCGGCGTCGTGCGGCCCGGCTCCGCGGTGAGGATCGACGCTGCCTGTCCATGCATGTGCGTCGGCGAGGGGTTCTTCACGACGCTGTCGGCGACTGAACTTTTACGGCGTCCGGGCTGGGCGCTGATGTCGGCCGGGAACTTGCGTCGGTGGACGGCTCCGCAAAACGTTGCAGACGTTGTCATCGCCGGCGACCGTGGCCGCGACGGCGAGGCCTCCGCGCGGCTCCTCCGGCACCGACTGCGAGCTGGAGGTCTAAAGGCCCGCATCGAACTCCCTGCGAACGGCTATGGCGATTTCAACGAGGCTGCTTGCGACCGTCCTAGACGGCCAAGCCTGAACCACACGAGCTGAACTGAAAGGAGAAGGGAGGGCGGGGAGGGGCGCGCTGGGCGTCGGGATGGGCCCGGCGCGCGCAGGAGAACCTTCCCCATGACCACCCCGAACGAGGCCGTCGCCACCGCGCAGCAGCAGACCGCCGACATCCGGTTCGTCCCCTTCAAGAGCCTGGCGGTCGCGCCTGAGAACATGCGTTTCGGCGAGCCCGCCGACGCCGCCATTCCGCAGCTGGCCAACACCGTCGAAGCCGCTGGCATCATCGTGCCGCTGATCGTTCGCCCCGGCCGCAAGAAAGAAGCCGACTTCATGATCCTGGAGGGCCGTCGCCGCTATCTGGCGATCGCGCACCTGATCGCGGAGGGCCGTGCGACCGAGGACCTCATAGTGAAGATCGAGGTCGAGACCGACCTGGCACGCCAGCAGGCCGCCCTGTTCCTGACCAACACCCAGCGTGTGGGAATCCACGTCGCCGACGCGATCGCCGCCATCGGCAAGATGCGCAAGGCGAAGTTCTCGACTCAACAGATCGCCGACGCCCTGGGCTACGACGAAATCGAGATCAAGCGACTGGCCAAGCTGGCCGGCGTTCATCCGCTCGTTGTCGAGGTCCTGCGGGCTGGGAAGATCAATCTCGGCCACGCCCGCTCGTTCGCCCGCCTCCAGAGCCAGGAGCGTCAGGCCGAAATCGCCCAGTCGGTTCTGGACGGCGACCACTGGTGGAACACGACCCTGCAGAACGCTGTCAGCGGCGACAAGGTCGACGCCGCGGACGAGCGCCTGGTCCTGATCGGCCTGGACCGCTACGCCGAGGCCGGCGGCCGTCTGGAAACCGACCTGTTCGGCGAGCTGCCGGCGGTCCTTCTGGACGGCGACAAGCTGGACGGGCTGTGGCGTGAGCGTGTCGCGGGCATCGTGCAGGCGCTGAAAGACGCTGGCCTGGAGGTCTTCGTCAGCCCGAATGGTGTACCGGAAGGCTTCGAACGCCCGCCCTACACCTATCGCTATTACCTGAGCGACGAGCGCAAGCAGGCGCTCGCGCCGCTCGACAAGGCCTATGAAGCCGCCAAGTCAGCGTTCGAAGCCGAGGGCTTCCATCCGGCGTCGGCAGACGCCGATCCGCTGTTCGTCGCTGCGATCCTCGCCAAGCTCGACGTGAAGCGCGCCGAGTACCCCGGGCGGGAATTCGCCGCCGTGACCCTCTCGCCGGAACGCGGCATCGGGTTCTCGGCCGAATACTGGACCAGGCCGTACGTCGCGCCGGCGGTGGATTCCGCGTCGTCGACCAGCTCGACCTCCTCGCGATACGAGGTTTCCAAGCCTGACGTCGACACGCCGCGGTTCGAGGTCGACACCGGCGACAACTCGCACTCGCTGCACGAGACCTACACGGACTACGCCACGCGCGGCCTGATCCGCGCGCTGGCCGACGACCCGACCACGGCCCTGACCTTCCTGGTGGCGCAGCTGTTTTCCCAGAACGCGCTGCACGGCGGCAGCTCGTACAGCGGCGACAACTCGGCCTCGACAATCCGCTCCGAACGCTACAGCCGCAACGGCGTGGGTCCGGTCCCGGGCCTCGACGCGGATGTCCGCGGCCGTCTGGACGCACACCGCGAGACGTTCCTGGCGTCGGGCCTGCGCCCGCTCATGTGGGTCGACAGCCTGGCGCACGGCGAGAAGATGGTTCTGTTGGCCGAACTGGTCGCAATGACCCTCAACGTACGTGAGGCCCGGAACACCAGCATTCGCCGCTCGGCCCGCGTCCAGGCCGCCGAGCTCGCCGAGCTGACCAGCTACGATATCACCGCCTACTGGACCCCGACGGCGGAGTTCCTGAAGGGACACAGCAAGAAACAGCTGCTCGCCCTGCTAGCGCAGATGGACGTCGACGCGGCCGAAGCGGCTTCGCTGAAGAAGGACGAGCTCGTCAGCTTTGTCGCCGAACGCGCGGCCGAAAAAGTGTGGGCGCCCGATGCGCTGGGCTGGGCCATGCCCAACCTGAACGTGACCGACGCTGGCGACCGGCACGCAGACGACGACGTCGGCGAAGGTTCTTGCTCGGCCGCGTTCGCAGGCGACGGAGTGGACGACGCCGCCAACGACGATGTCACGACGTACGCCCTGCCTGCCGCCGAACGGGCCGACCTGCGTCCGCTTGAGGCGGCCTGACCTTTCCGGCCGGGGCTCGCGCCTCGGCCGGCTCCTCGTCGGTACGCCCAAATTTCAAGTCTGGAGGCTCCGCCCCATGACCGTCGCCAACCTGGCGCGGCCCTTCGCGCTGCGGCGCATCTATCTGAAGCGCGTTCCGGCCAGCAACAACGTCCCAGACCGCTTTGATGTCGAAGCCTATCAGGACCGCAAGCACTGCCGACCTCTGGCCCGTTGGGCGTGGCCGGACGCGCGGCGCCCAGCGAAGGGTCAGTCCTACGTCACCCTGAACGCGGAGCGGATGCGCGCCTACTGGTTCGGTTGACGTGGGTGTCCACCCTGGCTGCCCCCCTGGGTTTCGCCCTGCGCATGGCCGCTGAAGCCGCGGCGCTGGCGACCGCCCAATAAAGGGAAAGGAGAGGGCGCCGCTTCGCGAGCCTGCGGTGACGGGAGGGATGCGCCCTCCGGCCCAGGCTCTCGGAGCATCCCTGATGAACGCCGCCCTGCCGCTGTTCGCGACCGCCACCAAGACCGAGAAGGCTCAGAACGTCCTCGCCGCCGCCCGCGCGATGGTCCCCCACCTGGCGCGCTCCCGCACGCTGGACCGAAAGCTCGTCTCCAACATCATGACGACCTGCTTCGGCGCCACGGACGCCGAAGGCGCCTGGAACTGGCGCGACGCCTACGACGCCGCTGAAGCCGCGCTCGTCCTGCAGATGCGCCGCCTAGCCCCGCAGATTGGGCGGGTCGAAGACGCTCCGGCCCAGATCGCGGCCCTCCTGCAAGCTCTCTCGAATCTCACCCCCACCCACACCCGCCGCAGCGAAGAACAGGTCGCGCTCGACCAGTTCTCCACGCCGCCGGCGCTCGCGGCCCTCGCCGTGGCGGCCGCCCAGGTCCGCCCGGGCGACCTCGTGCTCGAGCCGTCCGCCGGTACCGGCCTTCTCGCCATCGTCGCGCAGACGTGCGGCGCGAAGCTCGAATTGAACGAGATCTCCGAACATCGCGCGTCGATCCTCGACGGCCTATTCGCCGACGCGGCCCGCACGCGCCACGACGGCGCCTTGCTCCCGGATCTCCTGCCGTCGTCCGGCTCGTTCCACGCCGCGGTGACCAACCCGCCGTTCCAGGTGCTCGACGCGCATCTTAAAGCCACCCTGCGCTGCCTCGCGATCGGCGGCCGCATGTCCGCGATCGTCCCTGCCCGCGCGCTTGAAGACGTCTCGATCATCAAAGGGCTGTCGCGGATCGGCGAAGTGATCGCGGCGGTCCGTTTCCCCGACAATGCCTTCTACAAGCACGGCACGGGCGTCGATTCCGGCCTGCTGGTCGTCGATCGACGGGTCGAGCCGACCGAGTGGACCGGCTCCGTCCGCGAATGCTCCAGCCTGGCCGAGGTCGCGGAGGCCATCTCCACTCTGCCCGCCCGCTCCAACGTGCAGCCGCGCGCGTTCCAGACCGTCTCGAACGTTGCGCTCCTGACGCCGAAGGCCCGGGAACTGGCCACGCCGTCGAACCGGCTCGCGCTCCTCTCCACCACGGCTCGACTCGAGTACGGCATCAGGGACTGGACCGGCGAGGGCCGTCAGGTGGGTATCTTCCAATCCTACAGCGTCGGGCGGGTCGCCCTCGCAAAGGAAAACCCGCACCCGTCGCCGCTCGTAGAGTCCGGGCCGATGGCCAGCGTACCGCTACCGGCGCCGACCTATCGGCCGACCCTGCCGGAACGCCTCATCCGCGACGGTCTGATTTCGGACGCCCAGATGGAGACCATCATCTATGCCGGCGAAGCGCACTCCGCGATGCTGCCGGGCTGGTGGAAGGTCGACGAAGAGAACCCCTTCAGCGTCAGCCTGGTCAAGGAAGGCGCCGAGGGCGCCGTGCAGTTCCGCCGTGGTTTCTTCCTGGGCGACGGCACCGGTTGCGGTAAGGGGCGTCAGGCCGCTTCTACGGCCGCCGAGAGCATGGCCAACGGACGCCTTCGCGCGGTCTGGGTTTCGAAAAACGACACCCTTCTGGAAGACGCGCGTCGCGACTGGTGTGCGATCGGCGGCACGGCGACCGACGTCACGCCCCAGAGTGCGTGGAAGCAGGGCGAGAAGATCCGCATGGATCGCGGCATCTTGTTCACCACTTACGCCACCCTGCGTCAGCCGGCACGCGGGGCGAAGGCTTCGCGTCTGGCGCAGATCGTCGAATGGCTGGGCGCAAACTTCGATGGCGTAATCATCTTCGACGAGGCCCACGCGGCGGCGAACGCCGCCGGGGGCGCCGGCAATCGCGGCAAGAAGGCCGCGTCGCAGCAGGGCATGGCCGTTCTCGCCCTGCAGAACCTGCTTCCCAACGCTCGCGTCCTCTACGTGTCGGCCACCGGCGCCACGACGCCGGAGAACCTGGCTTACGCCGCCCGGCTCGGCCTGTGGGGCGGCCCCGAGGCCCCCTTTGAGAACCGGGAGCAATTCCTGGAAGCCGTCGATGCCGGCGGCGTCGCCGTCATGGAGCTCATCGCCCGCGAACTGAAGGCGATGGGGCTCTACATCGCGCGCAGCCTGTCCTGCGACGGCGTCGAGTACGAGGCTCTGCACCACGATCTCACCGACGAGAACATCGCCGTGTGGGATGCGTGGGCTGACGCCTTCCAGGTCATTCACGCCAACCTGCGCGAGGCGCTCGAGCACGTCGGGATCGAAAGCGACGAGGGCGGCCGCTCCAGCGGGGCCGCCAAATCGGCCGTGCTGTCCGTCTTCGAGGGCGCGAAGATCCGCTTCTTCGGCCACCTCCTCGCCGGCATGAAGACGCCCACGATCATACAGCGCGTGCGCCAGGTCCTTGCCGACGGCCAGTCGGCGGTGCTGCAGATCGTTTCGACGAACGAAGCGGTGATGGAGCGCCGCCTGGCTGAGGTCCCGCCAGAAGAGTGGAACAACCTCGCCGTCGACCTGACGCCGAAGGAATACGTCCTCGACTACCTGAAGGGCGCGTTCCCGGTGAACCTGATGAGGGAGATCGAGGACGACGACGGCAACAAGCGCCTCGAACCGGTAATGCAGGACGGCGTGCCGGTCCTGTCTCAGGAGGCCCTGCGTCTCCGCGACGAACTCCTCGTCCGTCTCGCATGCCTGCCCGCCGTCCCTGGCGTGCTCGACGGCGTCATCGACGCCCTCGGCGCCGACCAGGTGGCCGAAGTCACCGGCCGCTCGCGCCGCGTCGTCAATCGCGACGGCCGCCGCGTTGTCGAACGTCGCGGCTCCAGCGCCAACAAGGCGGAGTCGGACGCCTTCATGTCCGGCCGCAAGCGCGTCCTCATCTTCTCGGACGCCGGCGGCACCGGCCGCAGCTACCACGCGGACCTCGCCGCGGCGAACCAGCAGCGGCGTGTGCACCTGCTCATCGAACCGGGCTGGAGGGCTGATAACGCGATCCAGGGCCTGGGCCGCACGCACCGCACCAATCAGGCGTCAGCGCCGCTGTTCCAGCCGGTCACAACCAACATCCAGGGCGAGAAGCGCTTCCTGTCGACCATCTCGCGCCGTCTTGACGCGATGGGCGCCCTGACGCGCGGAGACCGTCGCAGCGCCGGCAACGGCCTCTTCCGGGCCGAGGACAACCTCGAAAGCCCCTGGGCGCGCCAGGCGCTGCAGGTGTTCTACGCCAACCTCGTCTGGGGCAGCGTGGAGTGCATGACGCGCGAGGAGTTCGAGACCAAGACCGGTCTCACGCTCCTGACGGCCGAGGGCTCGCTGAAGAAGGCCGAAGACCTTCCCCCGATGAACACCTTCCTGAACCGCGTGCTCGCCCTGCGCATTGCGGACCAGAACGTCGTGTTCCGTGATTTCACGACCATCCTGAACTCAATTCTGGAGCGCGCTGCGGCGTCGGGTTCGCTCGACCGTGGCGTTGAGGACATCGTCGCCGACGAGATCCAGCTGGTCTCCGAGGAGGTGATCCGCACCGACGCCGTGACGGGCGCCGAAACCCGCTTGGTGGCGTTCGACATCAAGACCGAGCGGGAAATCCGCCAGTCGTCCGACGTGCGCAAGGGCCTCGACCCGAATGCGATCGAGCTGGTCGTAAACAAGCGGTCCGGCGGGGCGGCCGTAGTCGCGAAAGGCCTGACCATGACGGACGACAACGACCGCCTGGTCGAGTCAGTCCGGATCATCCGGCCGACCAAGACCTCCAACTCGCCGGCGAGCGTCTACGCGGAAAGCGCGTGGGAGGTCGTGGACGAGGCGCCTTGGCTGGCGACGTGGGATGCGGAGGTCGCGACGACCGACAAGTACCACACCCGTCAGATCACCCTGATCACTGGTCTGCTTCTCCCGCTCTGGACGAAACTGCCCAGGAGCCAGACCTACGTCCGACGCATCACTTCGCCGGACGGTCGCCGCTGGCTCGGGCGGGTCCTCGACGACCGCGCTGCCGACCAGCTGCGCATCGCTTTGGGGCTCACGACCGCGGCCAAGGCGGCGTCGGACGCTCCGAAGACGATGGCCCGAGTGCTCGACGGTGACGTCAGCCTGCAGCTCGCCGGCGACAAGTGGGTCCGCCGCGTCCGCGTCATGGACCGCTATCGCCTCGAGCTGGTGAATGTCAGCTACCACGAGCGCCCCGGCTTGCACGTCATGGGCTGCTTCACGGAGATCATCGCGCACACCCCGCGCATGTTCATGCCGACCGATCAGCCCGTCGTGTTCACCAAGGTGCTCGAGCACTGGCCCGTGGTCGACTTCCACTCGGAACGCGCCGCCGCCTGACCCTGGCCCCAACCCGCGCCGGCCTGTCCGGCGTGGGGAGGGGAAGGGAGGACGCAAGGGGGCGGCCAGAACGAGGGAGAGCGACGGTCGCTGCCCAGGCCAGGGGGACCTCTCAACATGCGTCATGAACCCGCCCACGCCGTCACCGCCAGTACTCGTCCGCTCCGCCGTGCCGAACCGGTGGACGTAAGGCGGATCGCCGCCTGTGCGGCCATCACCGCCTTGGTCGCCGCCGCCAACGTCGGTGTTTTTGTGGACAGCTTCGCGCCGGTTTTCGCGACCGTAATGATGGTCTTCTTCGCGTCCGCGGGCGCACAGCTGATGACCATTTCCGATCCGGACCCGGAGGCTCCGGTCGATCTCCTTTAGGTCGCCCTGCGCTGTTGCATCGGGTCGGGCACTCCTCTGGCCGCCGACGGAAGTCGGCGGCTCTTTCCTTGTTCCAAGGCGGACCGAAAACGCGGATAAGCTTAGGAAGCTCGTCTCGTAACTCCGGTGCGCTGAACAATGTGCGGCCGCTTCTCTCGCGACATTCCCTGGTCGACCCTGCACGATGCGCTGAACATCATCCGTCCGGCGCCGCAGAACCTCGAGCCCGCGCCGGACATTCGGCCGACCACCCAGCAATGGGTGGCTCGCCGCGAGGGGGAAGGCTTCGCCCTCGACCAGATGCGCTGGGGTCTCGTGCCGTTCTGGCATGGCGGCAAGCCGCTGAAGAACAGCGGCCCTGGCGCGAAGGACGGCTTCAATCTCACCACCTTCAACGCGCGCGCTGAGGAAGCCGCCAAGAAGCCTGTCTTTCGGGGGGCTTTCGCCCGACGGCGCTGTCTCGTGCCCGCGTCGGGTTGGTACGAGTGGACCGGCGACAAGGGAGCGAAGACCAAGTGGCACTTCGGCCGCATCGACGGCCAGTTCCTGATGTTCGCTGGGATCTGGGACGAGTGCACGACGTCCGACGCAGGCGTCGTGACCAGCTTCACCCTGCTTACCCACGACTCGACGGGGCACCTGACGACCTATCACGACCGGGCGCCGATCGTGCTGGAGCCCGGCGAGTGGTCGACTTGGCTCGATCCCGAGGCCGACCCGATGGGGCTGCTCGCCCCGGGCCGCGCTGAGCGCTTTGAGGTCAGACAGGCCGCCTAGGACGCCGACCGCCCGGGCGCCTCTTACGCGCCGGCGCTCGATGACGTTCAACTAGCGGCGACATGAGAACAAAGCCGGAACGTTTCGCTTGCGCTAGCAAACGGCCGGCCTAAGAGTCCCGCGGCTATGGGCTCGACGAACCCCGACCGCATCCCGGCCATCCAGTGGCGTAGGCAGAGTGAGACGCTGGGCGAAATGCGCGCGAACGGTTGGCGGCTGACGTCGCGTTGCCGGACTTGCATGCTCGAGATGGTGGTCAACCTCGACATCCTCATCCTGCTCAAGGGCGAGGACTTCTCGTTATGGAATCGGACTGCGCCGTGCAGGCGGCTCTATTGCCCGGGGATCGTCGATTTCTGGGCGGTTCCCCATCCACGAGCGCTGGCGATGAAGCTTGCGGCCGATTGGCCGCCTGGTGTGCCGCCGCGCGTGCAGCGCTCGGCCTAAAGGCAAGGGGAGGGACCGGAGGGCGAGCCTGAGCCGGGGGAAAGCCCGTGCCGATCAGGCGTCGGAACCTCCCAGGAGCGCCTCATGAGGACCGCGACCGCATCGCGCGTTCAGCCCGACATCACCGACCTGTTCGCCTGCTCGCCGACAGGGGTGGAGGACGCCTTCGCCGGCCGCGGCTTTGATGCGTCCTCCAGTCTCGCTTCATCGTCGGCCCGTCTCCGCGACCGCGCTTTCGACCGCGGGATCGAGACCCTGACGGACACCGAAGTCCTCGAGCTCTACATCGCTCGCGCGACGCCGCGAGGCGCTTCGGCATACGCGGCCGCCCTTGTAGCGCGGTTCGGCGACCTGCATGCGGTTCTGGCGGCCGACGTCGCGGCCCTCTCGATGGTCGTCGAACGTGAACTCGCGCTCGACCTGCGCCTCCTGTTCGACCTGACCCGTCGGTCTCTCGAGATCCCCCTTCGGGCGCGCGAGGTCCTGAGCTCGACCACGGCTGTCATCGCCTATTTGCGCTTCACCATGGCCAGTCGCCCGCGAGAATCCGTGAGGGTCCTTTGGCTCGATAAGCGCAACCGCCTGATCGCCGACGAGGCGATCGGCGAGGGCACGGTCGATCATGCGCCTGTTTACCCTCGGGAGGTCGCCCGCCGCGCCCTGGAGACGTCAGCGGCCTCCTGCGTGCTTTGCCACAATCACCCGAGCGAGAGCACGAGTCCGTCGAACGCCGACGTTCAGATCACCAAGCAGATCATCGACTGCCTGAAGGTCTTTGGCATTCCCGTGCACGACCACTTTATCGTCGCCGGCGAGACCGTCGTCAGCATGAAGTCGCTTGGCCTGATCTGATGGGCGACTGACCTGGAACCGACGTGGGCCGCCAAGGTCGCCGCGCTGGGTTGCAGCGAGTTCAAGCAGGCCGCCTCGACAGCCATCCTGCCGACCACATCGTGCTGTTTCAGCGGCAACGGGCAGCTTCTGTCGTCGCAACTTTAGACTGACGCTTTCGCAACTTAAGAGTTGTGTACTTGCGGGCGATTCGCAGGACCTGTGTCCCTGGTAAACCGCTCGCACATGCCACCCTCCCGGTCGGATTGGCCGACAACGATGTTCAGCGGGATAGATAGACGCGCGCAAGCCCTAGGCTGCCCGGCCGTCGTCACAAGCCGCCCGCACGCCGGGGAGGCTAGATGCGGGCGGCCCCATGACGCAGGGAGCATCAGCGATCACTCTTCGCGGATGCACCGGACGATAGTGCCTGATCTCGCCGGCAATTCTACGGGACGGAGACTCGCCTCCAAGCGACTCCACTGGCGTAATTTTCCGCAAGGACGCCCTCCCGGCAGCGTAGGCGGGAGGGCGTCCCTGCGCAGTCACAGCGCCCAAGCGGGGACCAGGACGCCGCGGGAGACGGCCGCCGCCCACGACAGTGTGGGTAAGCGAGGCGCCCAAGGCGCTCCAGGCGACATGCTCCACCCGCACAACGGTGCGCGTATGCCGGCGGCGCCCCTCTCTGGGGTTTGCTCCCGGTGAACTTCTGTGGGGCGTCCAGCGAGTCGGGCGGACTACATTCGTTCCAGCCGCATGCGGATCGGAACGGGAACGAATGGAGGGGCGTGGATGTAGTCACCCCCCCCCTTTGTTCCTGACGCACGGTCGCGCACGCAGGCATTTGTCCTGGCGCGCCGCCGTATCGGCCGCGGGGTGCGCGAGTGCGCCGGCGAGCCGTAGCGTGGCCGCAGTCTTCCGCGCGTCTCGTCGTGTCGGTCGGTCATCGCCGTGCAGGTCGGCGCGGTCGGGTGGAGGGGTGATCGGTTCAGTCGACGAACGAGCGCGACGCGGTCAGGCACGGCGGTCAGGGCAGGGCATCCCGGTGGGAGGGCGGTTCGCCGTTCCTGTTGGCGGCCAAAGGCCTTGCTCTAATCGACCTCGCCACCGGCGATCGTCCCTCGCAAGGGGCGCTTCGCTCAAAGCCCTTGCGAGGCCCGCCCGGTCCGGCGGCGCGAGGCGGTCTCAGAGCTTCGGCTCGGACCCCTCAGACAGGAACCACTTCGATGCAAACCGCCTCACTACCCGGCCTTCATGACCGCCAGACCTCCTTCGAAGCGATCGCTGCCGCTGTCGGTGATCACCGTCCGCACCCGACTGAAGACGCGCTCGGGCACCTGGGCGCGGCGGTGATGACCGAGGTGGTCGACCTGCTCAGCGAGACAGCCCTGGAAGACTACATGGCTACCGTCTGCGAAGCCGTGATCGGCGCCTTCCACTCCGCGGCGACGCGCGTCGAGCGGGAGGCTGATCGTGCCCGGGCAGAGCTGAGCCAGGCGCATCGGGACTTCGACGGCACCGAGATCGCCGATCAGGAGCTGCAGGACCTCACGCGCAGGGCGCACGCCGCCGACGTCGCGGTGATGGCGCTGGAGCAGATCCGCAACACGGCGGCCGCCGCCTACACCACGGCCACCGGCGAGGTCTGGACGCCCTGGAAGGGCAGCGTGAAGCCCAACCGCGTGACCGGAGCCCTCATCGAGGCCCGGGATGCGATCCGCGCTTCGAAGGCCCGCAAGCACGCAGTCGCGGATCCGGGCGTGGCCGTAGTGGCGTTCCGCGGCTCGCCGAAAGCCGACACTCAAGCCGACGCCGCCCGGATTTTCGACGCCCTGAACTGGGCTCACGAGCGGTTCCCGGACATGACGCTGGCGACGACCGGCGCCCCTGGCGCTGAAAAGGTCGCCATCAAGTGGGCGCAGCAAAAGGGCGTGCGCCTGGTTCTCGCCAAAGCCGACTTCGACAGGTACGCCCGCTCGGCTCCGTTCCGTGCCAACGACCAGATGCTCGAGCTGGACCCGGTCTTGTGCCTGACCCTCGATGACACCCTCAACGCCGAGCGCGGTTCGCACACCTCTCCGTTCGGTCCGTCCCTGAACCTCGGCCAGAAGGCGGCCGAAAAGGGCATCCGCCATGTCCGGATCACGTCCAAGGCGGCGTGATCATCTTCATCCGCTCCGCCGCGGCGCCACGCCCCGTCCGGGTCACCGGGCGGGGTTCTTTTGTCTGCGCTGAGGTGGGACCCGCCGACGCTTCGTTACTGCGCCTCTTCCTGTGGCGCCATGAACGCTTGAGCGCCCAGCTCCACCGGGCCAGGTTCTATCAATGCGAAGGATTCACAGGTCTGCTGCCGGAGAGGTTCTCCCCCCGGGTCATGGCGCGTTACGAGTCCTCCCGAGCGTTCGGCGGCGTCGGCTCTGGGTCGCCGTGACGGTCGTAGGCGGCCTCATGGCGGCGGCGCTCGCGGTGCTAGCCTTGGCAATGACCGATACCGTGTCCTTAGGCCTACCGCGGTGATTAGGAGCGCTTATCTCCGCATGGATTGCGGTGAATGCCCTTGTGCTTGCGGCGAATAGGGGCCAGTTTCTCCGCAAGGAGTGCGGCGAATGGCTCGATACATCCACGAACTGGAGGACTGGCCCGCCATCCATTGGCGCGCGGGCGATCTGACTGATCAACTCGCGGCCGTCCGCCATCGGCAGGGGCGCTTGTTCGGCCGAATGGAGAACCTGGGCTTTGATCTGCGCGCCGAAGCCGTCCTTGAGACGCTAACGGAAGAGGTGCGTAAGTCGAGTGAGATCGAAGGCGAGGTCCTGGATAAGGACCAGGTGCGGTCCTCACTCGCTAGCCGGCTAGGCATCGCGGTCGGAGCGCTCACGCCGTCGGACCGGAATGTGGACGGCGTCGTCGAGATGATGCTCGACGCTACGCAGCACTACAGCGCTCCTCTCACGGCTGAGCGATTGTTCAGATGGCATGCCGGGCTGTTTCCGGCTGGTCGCAACAGCACGGGGAAGATTGTCACCGGCGCCTGGCGCGACGGTAGCTCCGGGCCGATGCAGGTTGTGTCCGGGTTCTATGGTCGACAGCGAGTGCACTACGAAGCCCCGCCGGCCGATCGACTTGACCGCGAAATGGGCGCGTTCCTGGAGTGGTTCGAGAGCGAACTCGTGATGGACCCAGTCCTGAAGGCTGCGGTCGCTCACTTCTGGTTCGTCACCGTCCACCCGTTTGAAGACGGGAACGGGCGGATAGCGCGAGCGATCGCCGACATGGCGCTCGCTCGGTCCGAGGGCAATCCGCAGCGCTTTTACAGCATGTCGGCCCAGATCCGGCTGGAACGGAACGCCTACTACGACGTGCTCGAGGCCACGCAGAAGGGCGACCTCGACATCACCACATGGATCCAGTGGTTTCTGGGGTGTCTCGAACGGGCGTTCGACGGCGCCGAGGCGATCCTCGCAAATGTCCTAAGGAAAGCGCGGTTCTGGGAGGGGTTAGCTGGCCAGCCCTTGAGCGATCGGCAGGGCAAGGTGATTAACCTCCTCCTCGAAGGTTTTCACGGCAAGCTGACGTCTTCGAAGTGGGCGACCCTGACCAAGACGTCGCAGGACACCGCGCTACGAGACATTGATGATCTGGTCAGGCGCGGAATTCTGGTGAAAGAGCCGGCGGGCGGACGGAGCACGAGTTATTCGCTTGCAGGGATCGTATAGGCTCTCAGAACTGCAAGTCATGGTCCGACGGGCGCGTTTGTTGACGAGATCGCCGCAACACAGGACGTAAAAGCGCTCGAGGCGTCAGCCGGAGAGCAGCTCGCTCATCCCGATCTCTTTGAGCGAGCGCTCGACGGGGGCGCTCCAGCCCTTCTCGCCCTGCATCTTGGCGTCATGGAGCGCGTCCTCGATCGCGAACGAGTCGTGATCGCGCAGGATCTCGATTAGGGCCTTCGCCTGGGCGAGGTCCTTGGATCGCTTTAGTCGGCCGGACGCGTCGCGCCGTTGGGCGAGAATGAGCTTGTGGACGGCGAAGCGGGCCGGCTGAGGGACGTTGACGATCACGCCTGCGCCCCAGAGCGCCGCTGTCCTGACAGAGCCGTCGAGCAGCCAGGCCAGATGTTGCAGCGGCGCTGGCCCGGCCCCGAGTTCGGTCAGCGGGACAGGATCTGCGTCGTCGCGCGTCCGCATGGGGGTGACGAGATCGACCAGGTAGCCCTGTGCGTTGCGGAAGCGCGACGGCGGGGCCTGCGGCTTCAGTTGAGGCACGCCCTCGAATGTCGGATCGGCGCGCTTAAGGATCGTGTCCAGGCGTTCCGGAGGCTCCGCACTGAGCGCGACGCTAGCCGTGGCGGGATCGAGGTCGCCAGTCATGAGAGTGGGCGAGGGGAGTCTGCTGCCGACGAGAGGTTCGCTGAGAAGGTAGGCTCCGGTCCCTACGAGAACGGCGCCGGCCCGGAACAAGCTCGCGTATGCGAGCGAGTCCAGGATCGCGCCCATCGTCCGATCCGGCCCGGCCAGCCCTTCGCGGCGGAGCATTGAAACCAGTCGGCGGCGCTGTGCCGCAAGTTCGGTCCCGGTTTGCAGGGATGCGGCGCACGCCTCGGCTTCCGGAGCGCCGCTCCTGCCGACGAACTGGTCGATCCGGGTCGAACCGACCGGTAGCTTTGCGTAGATGTACTCGACGCCGCCGCGCGCGCGTCGATAGACGGATCCGGCGGGCGGAGCGGTTTCCAGCTGCTGCAGGAGCTCGCTGTAGAGTGTTTGCAACGCTGGCGAGATAAGGCCGCGCTTCATACAGACAGAACCCCGTGCCTCTGTCTGTACATTGCGCTGTACAGACGAAAATATCAATTCCTGTCTGTACGGGTGCCCGACCGCTATCCGCAGGTCAGGCCCGCGGGAGGAGCCAGAGGGCCAGGCTCGCCATTGGCCCGAGCAAAATGGGGAGAAGGTCTCCCCAGAGGTCTCAGTGGATTACCTCCACCACCTCGAGCACCCGGTGGAAGGGATGGAACACTCCCTGCCTGCCCATGAGGGCGTGATCCGCCCAGGCCTCGATCTTCTCCTTCCGGCCCAGGCCGTCCCAACGGCCGGCCAGCTGGGCCACCTGCTGCTGCAGCTGTTCAATCACGACCTGCTGCTTGTTCTTCTCGGCCTGCGTGATGGTGTTCATGGCTAAAGTCTCCTCTGGGCGCCGTGAGCGGCGACGGAGACATCGAGGCACGCTGGGGGCCCCGTCAGTCACCGGAGGGGTCGCGTAGCGGCCCCGGAGGGGAACGGCGCAGCCGTTGACTTACGGGGTGGCGTGACACGATGCGGAGACGACGCGAAGGGCCACGTGCTCGCGACTAGCGAGCACTCGATCAGCGGAGCGGCAGCTCCGCGTGACCGACGGTTCCGCTTCAGCCGCGCTCGGCGGCAAGAGTCCCCTCAGGCCTTTCTGCCGATCCGGCGGCCGTCCTCCCGGATGCAGTCGCAGGCCAGGGCGCAGGTCACGCCCGCCGCTCGGGCGGGCCCGCCGGTCTCTCCAGGCAGCCCCGCCCAGAATCGAAATCCCTCATCCAGCGGCTTGAGGCGCCTTCGTCGCCGCGGCGTTCTCATCCCTGACCGCGCGGGCCGTCGCCCGTTCTGTCGGTCGTGGTCGTTCGGCGACGACCGGCCCGTTGCGTCAGGGCTTCGCCGGCTGCTCCCGTTCGATCCACCTGAAGGGAGCCGGCGCGCTCCGTCGCCGCGGCCCCTGGAGGCCGCTCCCGCGTGCGATGATCTTCGGACCCGCGAGCCCGGTCGCCCGCGCCGCAGGCGCTATTGGCCGCCGGCGTCCTGTCCGCCTGGGCCAGCGGGCCTGTCGGTGCCGGCTGCGCCTTGCTCCGCGCTATGCACTGGATGCCTTCGGCCCACGCCGGCGGCTTTGTCGGTCAGATCGACAGCAGCGACGGGACCGCTGTTTTCGGCTCCTGGGGCTACGCCGGCCTCGGGACCTCTCGGCTGCGATGGTCCACCGCGATCTCTGTTCGCGAACCTGGGGCGGGGCGGTCTCCTTGCGAAGTCGACCCCGCTTGCGCGAGGCGAGCCGGCCGGATCCTCCGGCCTTCGGCTTCGCCTGCAGGCCGGTTTCCAGCCAGCTCGGACTTCGACGGAGCCCTATCACCCCGCCCCGGACGGTCGCGTGATCGCGGCAGGGACCGCGAGCCGGTCGGGAGGTCCCGACCGGTAGCCTGGAGAAAACATCATGCGCTGCAACGTCCAACTGACCGGCCGCCTGGGCATGGACCCGGAAGTCTTCACGATGAACAGCGGCAAGAAGGGCGCGAACTTCACCTTCGCCACCTCGGAGCGCTGGAAGGACAAGCAGACCGGCGAGCGCAAGGAGCGCACCACCTGGCACCGGGTGACCGTCTTCAAACCGGGCCTGGTGAAGATGATCGAGGGCGGCCACCTGCAGAAGGGCCAGTTCGTCCTGCTGGCCGGCACGCTTCAGTACGAGGAGTGGGAAGGCAAGGACGGCGGCAAGTGCCGTGACGCCAAGATCGTCCTGAAGGACGTCGCCCACGAGATCGACTTCCTCGACAATAAGCGCCCGCGGGACGAGGCGATGGAGCAGACCTCCCAGCAGGCGGACGAGAGCCGCTACGAGCCGGAGGACGACAACGAGATCCCGTTCTAGGAACGAGGCCCGCCCGGGTGACCGGGCGGGCCTTTCCGTGTTCGCGTCTGGGCGCTCTCGGCCCCCATGCTGAACATGCCGAACATGTTTTATGGGCGCGCGTTCCGCTTGCTGTCGGGGGAGACGCGCCCGGATCGCAGCCGCTCGACGTGTTTTGGCGAGGCCGGCTCGTTGTGGAGCGCCGGCAAGAATCGCCTTTGCGAATCCTTGCGACTGACCTTACCTCGGGCGTCCTCTCGGATTCGGAGGGGACCAAATGCCCGCCAGTTCCAGTGTGAGTTTCAGCAGCTCGGGAAACGCGGGAGATCGCGGGGCCCGGGCTGAAGCCGCAAGCTCTCGCGTGATCCGTGCTGCGGCCGTGGCTACCCAACCTTACCGCCGCCGTCCGGAATCGACTGTATTTAGTGGGTCCACTCGCATCAGAGGGGACGCACGTGTCCGGTAGATCGAAGCGAAAGAAGGCCGCCGGGCGTCAGCTCGTCGGTGTGGTCCCCGATGGCGTTGCGCCTTCAGAACCGGGGCTAGTGGTGGTGTCCGCTCATGTTGGAGGGGACGCCGTGTCCGACATTTTCACGTTCAAGGCCGGAAAGATCGAGATCGTCGGGAGAGGGGCTTCCGCCCGGCCTGCGGCCTGGATCGCCGTACTCGCCATCCTGGTCGGCGGTTTGATCATCCTGATCGGCCTGTGGCGCGGGTCGGCGGCTTTGGGCAGCGGCTTGTCGTCGGTGCTGAAGGGCTTTGGGCTCTTCGGGTGACGGGCCGAAGGATCGGGCGTCCCCCGCCGCCTTGCGGCGGGTCGGGCTCGATTCGTCGCTTCGCTCCTCACCGAGCCCCGCGTTCCGCGGGTCTCGTCCCATTCGGGCGACGATCCCTGACGCGCAGCTGCTGGCTCGAACCAGGTCCGACAACGCGCAGCGTTGGAGCCGTCGGCCGCGAGGGGAAAGTATCAACGGCCGAAATAGGGTTCGCAGGCGACCCCGTCGCCGTCAGCGTCGAGCTCGGGCCGGTAACCGGCCTCGCCCTGGCGGATCGGCGCCGCGCCTTTGGCGCGCGCGTCTGCGCAGGAGCTGAAGTAGCTGTATTGCACCGTGCTGACGGGCTTTGGGCTGTTTGCCTGCTGAACGATCGCGATCGCTGCGAGTATGACCAGGCCGGCGATGAAGCCCAGCCGGCTGGGCGTCAGGCGCCAGCGTCGGCTTCGAGTGGACGAGCCGTAGCCCCGCGCCTTTGGGCGTGGTCGCAGTCCTCGACGATATGGTCCAGGCTGGCGCATGGGCTTAGCGATAGAAGTCCGGCGTGCAGGGCTCTTTCGGCAAGGCCTTGGCCGCGCCCTTCAGTGTGAACGCTGTCGATCGTCCGGACGCCAGGCGCACCCGCATCACGTCGCCCTTGCGCATGGCCGCCCACAGCGCGGTGAAGGTGTCGGCCGAAGCATGTGATGCAGTGCCGCCGCGGCCCAGTTGGTCGGTCCACACCTCGAACTCGTCGCCGCCGATCGTGACGACGACGCTCTGGGCCGGTTTGGGGTCCTCGCCGCCGACCGTGAAGCTGATGGTCGTGCTGTCGTCGCTGCAAGCGATGTAGACGGAGTCACTGCCGGCGCTGTCGTTCTTGATGCCGTACTCGAACGTGCCTTGGCCGAACCCCGACCACCATACACCCATGGGCTCGGCCGCCACCGACGAAGCGGCCGCCCAGGCGGCCAGCACGAACACTGCGCGTTTCATCAGAACCCCCGTCCAGATACCGGCGTGATAGCACGGCCAGGCAAGTCTGGCAGGACGCTGACGGCGCGGGCTGCAAAGGGCCTGGAACCTGAGCTGCGGGGCATGGAGTTGTTCGTCGTTCGACGAGCATCGAACATTACCGGGCCCTCGAAGCCCCGCGCCTTCGGGCGCGGGGCTTCAATTTCGGGTTCAGCAGCCCTTATGTCCGCGCGAAGCGCGGTCGCGGCAGAAGCTCCACGGCCATCGAGGCGACAAGGTTCGCAGCGGCATGGGGCGGCCGTGGGGATTATCTAACATTAAGTGGCGCATTAACATCTATAATGTTATTGTTGCGCGTGATGTTAGAAACGGACGCAAACTGGGGCGATCGCCTGGCGCAGGCCGCGGAGGCCTATGCGCGTGACGCGTTCGACGTGCCCCTGGAGCTCCAGCCCCTTCACGAAGGGAAGCTCCCGCATTTTCTGCTTGATCGATATCGGCTGTGGCGAGGCGAGATCTTTGGGCGCCCTTGCGTGTTCATGGCCCCCCGTCCTCCGGAAGACGGCGCCATGGCCGACGTCGACCGGCATCGTGACCTCCTGCGTAGGCTTGCGGGAGTGGACGTGGTCGTCTTGCTGCTTGCGGGTCTGAACGCAAAGCAGCGAAAGCGCCTGATCGAGCGCCGCGTCGCCTTCATGGCGCCGGGCGCCCAGCTCTACGTCCCCGAAATGCTGCTCGATCAGCGCGAGCACTTTCGCGCGGCGCCGCCGGCGGCGCCTGAGCGGTTCTCGCCCACGGCGCAGGTCGTGGCGATCGCTGCTCTGCTCGGGCGCGAGATCGACGGTGAGAATGCGACGGCGCTGGCGCGGCGCTTCGGGGTCGCTCCTATGAGCATGGGCCGCGCCCTGGACGAGCTCGAGGCGGCGGGCGTGGTCGACGCGCACAGGATCGGTCGGCAGCGCCAGGTGCGCATGAAGATGACCGGGGGCGAGCTGTGGCGCGCCGTCGAGAACCGTCTCCAGTCGCCTGTGCGCAAGGTGCGAGGCGTTGTGATCCCTTATCCTCAGGAAGTCAGAGCTCTGGTGGCCGGCGAGAGCGCCCTTGCGAGCTACACGGCCCTGGCGTCGCCGCGAACCCAGAGGCTCGCCATCGCCGCGGCGGACTGGAACCGCGCCAGCCGCGCGTGGGGGCTTCAACCGGCGGAGCGGTTTGATCCCCGGCGCGATGAGATCGAGACCTGGAGCTACGACCCGGCTTGTCTGGCCCGGGACAATGTCGTGGACCCCTTGTCCCTTTACCTCAGCGTGCGCGATAGCCGCGACGAACGCGTCGCCCAGGCGGCCGATCAGCTGCTGGAGACGATGCCTTGGTGACCGGCCTTGATGTTTGGCGCGCCCATTTCGAAGGGTTCGAAGACCGCTACGTGCTGGTCGGCGGCGTCGCCTGCGACCTCGTCATGGACGAGGTCGGCCTGGAGTTCCGCGCCACCAAGGATATGGACGTCGTCCTGATCGTCGAAGCGCTCGACGGCGCCTTCGCCGAGCGATTCTGGGCGTTCGTCGAGGCTGGCGGCTACGAGCAGCGGGAACGGAGCGACGGCAAGAAGTCCCTCTACCGCTTCCAGCGCCCGACGACGCCCGGCTATCCGGTGATGATCGAGCTCTTCTCGCGGGCTCCGGACGGCCTGGAGCTGGGCGAGGACAGCCAGCTTACGCCCTTGCCCATCGACGAGACGGTCGCGAGCCTGTCCGCGATCCTGCTGGACGAGAGCTACTACGGCCTGCTGAAGGCGAACATGCGTCGCCTCGAGGGTCTGCCGCTTCTGGACGAGGTCGCTCTGATCCCGTTCAAGGCGAAAGCCTTCATGGACCTGAGCGCCCGCCGCGCCGCGGGCGAAAAGGTCGACCAGAAGGACGTGCGCAAGCACCGCAACGACGTGTTCCGCTTGATGCAGTTGCTGGCTGCCGATGCGGTTTACGAACTGCCGGAAGGCATCGCTGGCGACATGGCTGACTTCGTGCGTGCCGTGCAGGCCGACGAGATCTTCGATCCGAAAGGCATCGGGCTGCGCCAGAGCGCGGAGGAGGCGCTTGCGCGCCTGTGCGCCGCCTACGGCGTCGTGCTCTGACGGGCACCGAAGCCGACTAGGGGCAGAGCGCTAGGCGCGCCGGCCTCGACTCGCGCTATCGTCGGCGAGCGGACCGACCAGTCGCGCACCACTCCGGCGACCAACCCAAGAGCCGGAGAGGGACCAGTCCCGCCCTCGGTATCCCGTTCTATCAGCCGGGGGCGGGATCCCTGTCCTGCCGCGGGCGACCCGCTTTCAGGGCTATTCTCCTCGCGTGCAGCTGCGATCAGGCCGCGCGTAGCGCGGTCGCCCGCCTAGCCCTTCATCACCTTGTTCCAGTCGGTTTCGAAACCTGCTCGCGACCGTCGCCGGTGTGAGGCTGAGGCCGTGCGCACGCTTCGCCTGCCGGCTCGCTGATCGAGTGCCCGCTCGTCGCGGAGACGGGCGAGCCCTTCCCCGAGCCCGGCTTCCGCGGCTCGGTCTACCCCGCCAGCGGGGGAGTCCCCCTTAAGTCGCCCGCGGCTGGATCGGATGGCGGCGAAAAAAAATCACCGTCAAGAATTTATACTCGGCCCGGCTGGCATATATACATTGTGGGCGCAAGTATAAACTTGACATTTCGCCCGAAATATGAGACTATAATGCACCAAACCCTCAACACGGAGGACTAAATGGAAATAGAAAGGTTATCCACCCAATGTTCGACCCAATCACCGCAACCGTAATCGCCTGCTTCGCAGTCTTCTCGTTCTGCGCCGCTCCTCTGGCGTCCGCCTATCGCATCCTGACTGACGACCACAGTGAGGTCGACGCCAGCGTCGGCCACAAGGACCTCAGCGCCCGGCTTTACGTAAAGACCAGCCGGATGCCACCGCCACCGCCCAGCTAAAACTGACGGCACACGCCGGGGCGCCCCGACCGCCCCGGCGGCCGTTCCCGTGCCTGACCGCCGCGGCACCCTTGCTGCAGCTCGCCCGCCACGCGATCGCGGGATCTCGTCGCCTGCGCGCTGCGCTGTGGGCCACTTCATGTCCGGCCGATCCTGGTTACCGTGCTTTCCCGCTCGCCTCGCCGCAACCGTCTCGGCTGCGCAACTTCGAGCACTTGGCCGGCGGCCGACGGTTTCCCCGCGCACGTCGCCTTCCCATCGTGACACGCCAGCCCGGAAGTCAACGGCTCGTCGCCGTTGCCCTCCGCGTCGGCTGGCGGCCGCCGCTCCGGTGACTGCCGGGCGCCCAGGCGTGGCCCCGATTGGCCGTCGCCGCTCGCTGGAGAGCGGCAGGAACGGAGGCTACGCCATGAACATCGACGCCATCACCTCGGAATGGAACGCTCTGACCCTGGCCCAGCAAGAGGCTGCCTGGATGGTGTTCCTGAAGGACCTGTTCGCCGGCGAAGCTCCCGCCAACCGCTTCTTCCTGGTGCTGATGCCCCTGTGGGATAGCTGCGAAGCTCCCGAGAAGGTGCAGGACGCAGCACTCGATCTCTACGATGCCGAAATGCAGGAGGAGCTGGCCTTCAACGCCCGATACGAGAGCGCCACGAACGTCTGGTTCGATCGAGCGGTGACAGCGGACGATGTTGCCGACGACGCTTTCTGGGACCGGTTCGATCCCGCTATGGCCGAAGCGATCCTGGGCTGCCCGATCTGACGAAGGGGGCTTCTGGCCCCCTTTTTGTGCGGGTCGACTGTCCGATGAGCAGGGCCGCTTTTAGTCCACCGCGACGTCGCGGCGGGTGGCTGCCGCGCTCCTGTTCAGGATGGCTGGGGCTCGGCCGCGCGACGCCGCGCGCGGCCAGAGACTGAGACGCCGCGGGTCTGGCCGAGGTCGGCCACGCTGCGCCTTCGGCTCCGCTGTTCGTGTGCCCGCTAGTCGCGGGCACCTGCCCCTCGCACGTCGTCGTCGCATCGTGTCACGCCAGCCCGGAAGTCAACGGCTCGCGCCGTTCCCCTCCGCCGCCGGCGTCGCCGGCGGCTCCGGTGACTGCCGGGCGCCCAGGCGTGCCCCGAAACGCCAACGCCGCTTGATGGGAGCGGTCTTGGGAGCTTCGCTATGCAACTTCAGTCTCTGGTCACCGCCTGGAACGCCCTCTCGATGACCGAGAAGATGGCCGCCTTCACTCGCTATTGCGGCCTGGTCGATGAAGGTCGCGGCAACGAAGCTCCGCACTGCATCATCCTGCAGAACATCTGGCAGTACGGCTGGCCGGCCGCAGCGGTCCTGGTGGTCGACGGTGACGGTTTCCTCCGCACCGCCGCGAACATGGCGCTGGCGGCGTAGGGGGGAGTGTCCCCCCTTTTTTGGCTCGGGCTGATATCGCAGGGCGGGCCCGCCGACCGCCGCGCCTATGGCGCGCGGTCGCCCGTCTACTGACCTGTCGCGCCCGCCTCCAGCTCCCCTCGCGCCCGGCCTTCGGCCTGGTCGCTTCGATCGCGTCGGCGCTGCCTGGTCGAACCGCCGGCCGCGCCCGGCCTCGCTTCACTCGACTGCGGCCGCGGCTGGCGGACTGCAGAAATCAGGCCCCATCCGCTTCCACTGAAGCTCGCGACGAGCGGCGGGCAAGCGTATGCTTTGCACATGCGAGTCCACCTGCAGCGTCCCCATTTCGAGGCCGGTGCGACCGACGAGGTCTGGCTGCTCACCGTGCCTGGCGAAGACACCTCGGCGCTCGTGATCGCGCCGCCGGAAGCTCGCGCCCTGATGGGCCAGGAGGTGGAAGGCGACTTCGAAGCCGAACACAGTGAGGGCGGCTGGTTCATCGGCCGTCGCTTGCCGCCCGCCGGTTCGCACGTGCACTGAGCTGCGCAGGCGGCCGTCGCGCGAACACCGAACCGCAGCTCATGCTGGCGCGTTTCTTCGACCCAGGAGGAAAGCCCATGCCTGACAATCCGAACCTCCGTGGACGGCAGGATCGCGAGCGGATCAGCCTTCGCGAAGCCCACGAAGTCTCCTACTGGACGAACGCCTTGGGCGTGTCGCCCGAGGAGTTGGTCGAAGCCGTGCAGAAGGCGGGAAACAGCGCCGCCGCAGTACGAGAACTGCTCGCCACCCGGCGCCATTAGGAGCGACGGCCGCCGCATCGCAGGTAGGCCGCGCATCGGCGACGTGACGGTCGCATTCGCCTGCATGCTCCGCGCGGGAGCGGCCATGGCGTTCGGCAGCTTTGGCATTGGCGAGAGATGACCCCGTCCCTTTCGCGTGCACAGCCGAGGGTATTGCCGCCTACGCAGGGGGCCCCTCAAACGAACTCTAAAAGCGGGCTGCCCCAAAGGGGACCGTGAAGAGACACTCCCTTTGGGAGTGGCACACATTACGCACACCTGCGGTTTCGCCGTAAGTTCTTGTTCCGGCGTTGGTTTTCCTTCCGCCAAGCTATGCGCAAACTCTGCGCACGTTTTGAGCTGCTGCGCGCAAAGCGTTGCGCTACAAGGGAGCGGTTATGCGCAACGTCTGCGCATGAAAGCGTGAGACCCTTATGGCCACCAAGCCCCTGAACCTCTCGATCAACACCGAGACCCGTCGCCGTCTGGACGAACTCGCCGCCGATCGGGGGGTCTCGATGTCCCAGGTTGTAGAGGATCTGATCGACGAAGCCTGGGGCTCCCAGGAGCACTATTTCCTGAAGCAGACCGCCTTCCAGAGCTTCCTCGGGATGGCGCTTTCCATCGCCGTCGCTCGGAAGACACTCGGCCCGGAGGTGATGGCCGACGTCCGTCAGCAGGCGGCAGACGCCGCCCACAAGCTGTTCGGCGCCCCTCCCGAGAAGCGTTACGCCGACCACACGCCTCAGCAGAACGATCCCCGGATCGAGGCCCTTTTCAGGGCGTTCGAAGGCGACTAATACAGCCGCGACCCAGTAGACCCGTCCGGCCCGCTCGCTTCACGAAATGTGGAGCGTGTAATGGCTCGTCCGGAACGGACTGACTTCTCGGCTTGGCTTCGCGGTGGACAGACCATCGGGCACACGCTCGACATGGTGCGCGAGGTCATCTCTCGCCTGGTCCTCATTCTACTCCTCTGGTTCGTCGCCTGCGTCATCGGGCTGAACACCCATGCCTCGGCCGAAGAACAGACCTATGGAGTCCTCACGCTCCAGGCCAAATTGCTCGCGTGGTTGGGCGCGCCGTTCCCCCAGGAAATGAGCGTCCAATCGCCCGGCGGATTGCGGCAGGTTTTCCCCGTCCAATCCGTCCCCGGGGTACCGTGGATTCAGGTCTACGCGGGCGCCTACTTCCACAAGGCGACCGGGGCCATGATGGTCTGGGCCTTGGGCGCGGCGATCGTCCTCGTCGGATCGTACTACTGGTATCGGGAGTTCGGCCGCGAGAAGCTGAAGACGCGTCAGGTTCGGGGCCAGATCGTCGCCCCCGTCGGGCAGCTGATCCGCGAAATCGAGGACTTCAACGCCGAGCAGCGGAAGGCCAAGCACCGTCCGCATCACGTCCCGGCTCGCATCGTCAACGTGCCCTATCCGTTCGGCACAGAGGTCGAGCACACCCTCGTCGTCGCCGCGCCGGGTTCCGGTAAAACCGTCGCGCTTCATACGCTGATCGACTCCATCCGTGCGCGCGGCGATCGGGCGGTCGTCTACGATCCCGACCTCGCCTTCATCCGGCACCACTACAACCCGGAAACGGACGTCATCCTGAACCCCTTCGACGACCGCGGAGCAGCGTGGTCGCCGTTCTACGACGCCCGTGAATCGCACGAGTGGGCGAAGCTGGCCGAGTCCCTGTTCAAGGACCCGAAGTCCGGCGACCCCTATTGGACGAACGTCACTCGCCAGATCTTCACCTGGTCCTGCACGACCATGAGCCGCCGGCCAGGCGGCGTCAGCCTCTCCGAGGCGCTGGACGTCCTGTTCGGGCCGACCGATCGGCTTCGCAAAACCCTGACCGACACCCCGGCAGCGGAGCACTTGGCCGACGGTTCGCCGGGCCGGGTCAGCTCGCTTCGCAGCGTGCTGATCGAGGGCATCGCCCCCCTGATCTATCTGACGGGTCGGGAGGGGCGCTTCTCCATCCGGGAGTGGGTGAACCACCCCGAAAAGCGACCCGGCTTTCTCTTCCTGTCGGCCCCCGAAAGCCACATGGCCAGCCTGCGGCCGCTGCTCGGCCACTGGTCCGAGATCGTCGTCAGCGCCCTGCTGAACCGAAACGCCCTGGGCGTTCCGGCGCACCCGACCTGGCTCATCCTTGAGGAGTTTCCATCGCTCGGCCGCCTCGACGCCCTGGCGGACGGTCCCCAGCGCCTTCGTCAGTACGGCGGGGCGGTCGTGGTCTGCATGCAGCAGATCAGTCAGCTGCAGGACATCTACGGACGCGAGAAGGCCCGGACCCTCGTCGGTCAGTGCGCGACCAAGCTGATCCTCCGGGCCAACGACTACGAGACCGCGACCTACCTCAGCGAGCTCCTCGGCCGGCGCGTGATGCACCGCGTCGTGGAGAACACCTCCTACGGCGCCAACACTATCCGCGATGGCGTCGGTCTCGCGCCGCGTGAGGAGATGGAGGCCATCTGGCTCCCCGAGGACATCCTCAACTGGCCGGCGCTTCAGGGGGCGATTTCGGTCCCGAACGCCCGACAATCGGCCGCCTTCCCGGTCGCGCCCTTGAAGTTCCAGTACCAGGACCGCGAGCAGGTTGCTGACGGCTGGGCGCCGCTGACCGGTCCCGACCCGGTCCACGCCTTCCTCACCCGCAATCAGCCTCGCGTCATACAGGCGGAAGAAGACGCCATTTCCGCCGGGGCGGGCGGCCCTGAGCTCGACGAGAGTACGGCGGCCAGCGATGCGGAGACTAACGCCCAGCACAGCGAACTGGTGGCCGCCGAAGGCGAAACGCCCACCGAGCGCGACAACCAGGCGGCCGCCCGCGAACAGCGGGAGGCCGAGTATCAGCGTGAGCAGGAGCAGCGCCACCGCGCCGAGGACCCGAACCAGGCGCGGTACGTCAGATCCGACCGCGACACCGACACCAGCGACCCGGGCCGTAACGCCGACATGGGCCGTGACGGCACCCTGCACGAAGCCGCTCGCGAAGACGCCAAGTTCGATCTGGGGCTCTGACCGATGCAGTCGATCGGTTCGGTCAAGAGCGCGGGCGGCGCCGCGTCCTATTACGGCAAGGACGACTACTACGTCTCTGGCGAGGCTGACCGCCCGGGCCTGACCTGGGGCGGGGAAGGCTCTTCACTAGCCGGCCTTGAGGGCAGGGCAGGGACGACCCAGTTCCGCCAGGTCCTGGACGGCAGTTTCGCCGGCTTCGCGAACAAGGACCCCGGGCAGGCCGGAGGAGGGGAGAGCGGCAAGGGCGCCGCCGGCCCGAAGGACGGCGGCAAGCATCGTGCGGGCTGGGATTTCACCTTCTCGGCCCCGAAATCCGTCAGCGTCGCGATCCTCGTCGGCGGCGACAAAGGTCTCGACCGCGCCCACGACAAGGCCAACGCCGCGGCGATGAGCTACATCGAGAAGCACTTCTCGGTGACCCGTGTCCGCGAGGGGGGCACGATCGTTCAGAGGGTGACGGGCAACCTTGTCTACGGGTCGGTCGTGCACGGCACCTCGCGCGCCGGCGATCCGGATCGCCATACCCACAACGTCGTCGCCAATCGCACCTTCGATCATCAGACCGGCCAGTGGCGCGCGCTGGAGACCCATCACGCCTTCAAGCACCAGCAGCTGACCGGAATGATCTACCAAGCCCAGCTCGCCGCCGAGGGGCTGAAGCTCGGACACAACTTCGTCCGAGGGCACACGCAAGGCACGTTCGAGCTGGCGTCCTGGTCGAAGGACCAAATGCGAGTGTTCTCGCAGCGGCGCGAGCAGATCGAACAGCAGATCAGCTTCGAGAAGCTGAGGACCGGTGAGGATCCGTCGCCGGCGGTGATCGACAGGCTCGTCCTTCGTAGTCGTCCCGACAAGGAGCACGTCGCCCGGTCCGAGCTGGTCAATCGCTGGAAGGCCGTCGCCGAGAAGAACGGCATCGAGGTGGACCGCGTCATTCGGGAGGCCGAGTCCCGCGAGCATGGCGCGGACCTGACGCCGACCAGTGAAGGCTTCATCAAACAGGACGGGCTCGTCACCCGCATCCGGGAGGCGATCTTTGGTCGCCAGGCGCCGAAGCAGGCGGATCCCTACGCCCTTGGCTCACGAGATCCGGGCGGCGACCACGTCGCCGGGGCCGCTGTGTCGTTCGCGGTCCGCCATCTCGAGCAGAACAACGCCGTCTTCGACCGGCACCAGGTCGCCTTCCATGCGCTTCGCGCAGCGCCGGTCGGGGTCACGATCGACCGCATCGAAGCTCAGATCGAAAGGCTGACGGCCGAGAAGCATCTGCATGTCGCTGATCGCGAGGTCCTAGGCGGCCTGACAACGGCTTTCGCCGTGAAGCTCGAGCAGTCGATCCTCGGCCGGATGGACGCCGGCCGCGGCGCGGCGGCGCCGATCATGAGCCGCGCCGAAGCCAAGGACGCCATCGCCGGCATTTCGGAGAAGATGGCGAAGGCCAGCGGCCACAGCCTGACGAACGGTCAGGCGCGTGCCGCCTACCAGGTTCTCTCGACGAAAGACCGATACGTCGCCGTTCAAGGCTGGGCGGGCGTGGGCAAGACGACCCTGTTCAGCACGCTCAAGGGCGTGCTCGAGGAGAAGGGCCACTCCATCCATGGCGTGGTGGCGACCCACGAGGCCGCCGGCGTGCTGCGCCGTGAAACCGGCATCGAGAGCAACACCGCCGAGTCCTGGCTGCGGGGCAGGGAGCGCGACCTCGAACGGGGCGGCGTCGCCCTGGAGAGGGCCCGCGCTCACTGGAAGGACAGGACGCTCCTCGTCGACGAATCCTCCCTCCTGTCGAACGCGTCCCTACACCGCATCCAGGTGGTGACTGAGCAGCTCGGGCTGCGCAGCGTCGTCCTTGCCGGCGACAAGGGTCAGATCGGCTCCGTCGAAGCGGGCTCGCCCTTCCGCCTTCTGCAGATGGCGAAGATCGCGACCACGGAGATGCGGGACATCATCCGCCAGAAGGATCTGGGCTTGCGGCGCGCGGTCGAGCTTCTGGCGGACCAGAAGGTCCACCCGGGCATCCGCGCCCTCGGCGAGCGCGTGCACCAGGTCGGCCGCGACGCGAGCGACCAGAAGGTCGCCGAGAAGGCCGTCCAGCTCTGGAAGGAGCGCCGCGCTGAACGGCACACGCCGCCTATCGTCGTGCTGACGCATGCGATGCGGGGCCTGGTCACTCAGAACGTCCGCAACGAGCTCATCAGGTCCGGCGAGCTCGGGCCGGTCCTGGGCCAAGAAACCCGCCTCTATGAGGCACGCATGTCGAACGCGGAGAACGTGCGCGCCGACAGCTATGCCGTCGGCCAGGTCGTCGTGACCGCCAAGGCCATGAAGAACCTGGGCCTTGCGCGCGACACGCAGGGCCAGATCGTCGGCGTCGACCGCGACCGGAACCGCCTCACCGTGCGGATCGAGGACGGCCGGATGGTCAACTTCGACCTGAACACGTTCCGCGGCGACCGGATGGGCTTCAACACCTATTCGGCGCGCGAAGCGGAGATCCGCGCGAACGAGCAGATGGTCTGGGAGAAGTCCGATGCGAAGCGCGGCTTCTTTGTCGGCGCCGGCTTCACCGTGCTCGGCCGCGACGGCGACAAGTGGACGATCCAGGACAGAGCCGGAAAGGTCCACCAGGTCACCGACAAGGACCTCCGCTTCACGGGCTACGGGCACGCGATCACGGCTGACCGAGTGCAGGGCGACACGGCGATCAATGCGATCGGTGTGCAGACGCCGCGCGAGGGCCAGTCGGTGGCGATGACCCGCATGTACGTCCAGGCGTCGCGCCCCAAGGAACGCTTCGACCTCGTCACGACCGACGCCGGGCTCCTCGCGCGCAAGCTCGCCAAACAGTCCGGCGTGAACCCCTCGGCGCTCGAAGCCCTCCGGGACGCCGGCCAGCAGCTGATCCAATCCGTCGCCGATCGCGCCGGGATCGTCCGCGGTGACGAAGGCAAAGGACTGGCCGGGGGGCGGGCTCTCCTCGTCCCAGACGAGAAGGTCCCCCCTTCGGCGCCGGTCCAGGACCGCGAACGGGACTTCAGCAAGACCCACGACCTCAAGCAGCCGGAGAAGACGCTGTGACCCGATGTTCCGGCTGCCTGCTGGCGCGCATCGACAGCAGCTAACCCATCAGCGCGCGACGATCGAGCGCCTGCCGCCACCCACCCGCAGGGAGACACCAATCAACCTGCCGAGCATGAGATGAGCCCACCGACCGACCATCATCTGCAGCCCTACCTTGAGGACCCGAGCCTCAGCGCCGAGCTGCGCGCTCTGTTAGCCGCCTGGGCCGTCCGAGACCCTGGCCAGGCCAGCTCAGACGCGCGCACGCTCTGGGACTTCCTCGAGCGGAAGCGCCCCCTCGCGACGCTCGTCCTCGACGACGATCAAACTCCGGCGCCGCTGCGTGAAGCGCTGCGTGCCTGGCTCGACCGCGCGCCCGATCACGCGATCCGGGACGCCCAGCTCCTGACCCAGATCCTTGGGCCCCGTGAGCACCATCATCAATCTGCCAACCTGGTCGCGGCCTCCGGCCCGGCCATCAACTGAGGCCTTCTTCCAATGACGATGCAGTTCTTCGACGTTCTTCCTTCCGCCGGCGACCAGCCCACGGTTCAGGCCAGCAAGACGCAGGTGATCTTCTCCGTCCCGGTCGCCCTCGCTAAGCGCGTCGGCATCGAGGCCGGCGGCCACGTCCACCTGCAGTACGGCGAGGAGGGTGATACTCGGGCCGTGCGCCTGGCTCCTGCCGAAGGCCAGACCGAGTGGAAAGCCGTTGGCCGCAAGAACCTGATCCAGGTCTTCGCCAAGCAGCTCATGCCGAAGACGGAGATCGACAAGACCCCGGTCTCTCACAGCACTGACCGGGGCGCGGTGATCCTCAACCTGCCGACCGCCTGGAAGCTGGCGTCGCCCGACGTCGTCGACCGGGACGGCACCGCCAAGACCAGGCGTCGTTGAGAAATGTGGAGGGTCGGTACCGAACGAGACTCGGAGTGCAATGGAGGGCCGCTGAAGGTGCGCGTTATCATCGCGCCCCGGGACCTAGTTCCGGAGCTCGCGCTTGCCTCGCCGCCGCGGCGGCTTCCCCTTTTGTTGTAGGGGAGCCGCGTCTAGGCTCTCGTCACGACGGCAGAGCGCTCCGAAAGTATCATCCGTATCGACATGGACGCCTCCGCCGAACCCGCTCCAATCCCGTTCGACACGGCGGCGCTGCAGTCGCTGGAAGCGATCCTGTCCGCCCCGCAGGGCATCGATATCGGCGAGTTTCTGGCGACGCTCGACGAGCACTTTGCGCGGCAGCGCTCGCTAATCGACGTCCAAGCTTACCGCGAAGGCCGAAAGCCTTGGAAGAAGCTGGCGGATGAGGTGGTCCCTGTTGCGGCGTTCCTTCGCCACGTCGGCATTACCGGCCAGGTTCGCTTCCCACTGAACGATCAGCCGCCTGATGCTTGGGTTCGTGAAGCTAGTTCGGAAGCCGAGGTCGGGATCGAGGTGACCCGGGTTCTCGCCCGCTCCAAGGTCGAGACCGCCCGGAGCCTGCAGGATAAGCCTGTGGTCCCGGGCTTCCTCGGCCTGTCGGACAAGGCCTCGCCAGAGGCCTATAAGCAGGCCAAGAAGCGCGGCCGAATCCTGAACAGCCGCCGCGGCATTGAACGCGCGATCGAGGGCAGCATCACCGAAAGGCTGGCCGGGAAGTCCGCCCCCAAGTTCCAGGGCCAGAAGCTACTGCTGGTAACCCCGCTCGGGTCCGCTCCGGACCACGATTGGGAACCACTGTGCGAGCGGTTGCAGCCGGTCGCGAAGGGGACCGCTTTCGACCAGATCTTCCTGGTCGGCGAGGCAAGTTCCAGTCCGCCCGTCCTGCTCTTCGACCGGACCGCCCAGGACGTCGTTCCCGCCTCGGCGGAGCCCTGAGCCACATGGCCGACATCAGCCGGGTTCGAGAATTGACGATCCAGCTCCATGGGCTGGCTAAGGCCGACGCGGCCTACACGCTCTATTACGACGAGACCAACAACGCGCGCCGGCTGCACGTCACGCCGGACGGCTTCAACGTCAGGGACCCGGCGTGTTTCGTCCTAGGCGGCGTAGGCCATGCTGGGCCGCCTCGGCCGCTCGACATTGCCGCGCTCCACAAGGCTGTCCGCCTGCAGCCCACGGCCAAGGAGCTGAAGCTCGAACACCTTGGCGGAGGTGACTTTCTCAAGCTGATCGGCGGCCAGAAGGTCGCCGCCTATCTCGCGTGGATGAAGGACCAGGATCTCTTCGTCCACTACAGCGCCGTTGACCCCGTCTACTGGTCGACCGTCGATATCGTGGACGCCATCATCAGCGATGACCAAATGGGTCATATGACGCTGTTCGGCGGATCGCTGAAGGACGACCTCTACACCGTGCTGCGGATCGATCTGGACCACTTGGCGGACCTCTACCGCCGACACGGCTATCCCAACATCGCCCAGGACGCCTGGCCAATGTTCGCCGGCGAGCTGCTCGATATCCTGGAAGCGCGCGAAGAGCTGCTCGACCATTTCAACTACTACACCCTGAAGGGCGTACTGCAGCACGCCGCCCGCGGCGCCACCTTGGCCTATCTTGAGCGCGAAGCCGCGAACACTCTGATCGACAGCTTCGTCGACTTCTTCGCCGAGCGGTTCTGGCTGCTGAAGAACGCCACGCACGTCCTCGACGTCGAACCATTCATCCGCAAGCGCCTGGATGCGCTCGACCTGTGCGATGGGGATCGGCCCATCACCAATTTCCGCTTCGACGATTCCAAGGCCGAGCCCGGCGTGCAGGTCTCCGACCCTATCGTCGGGCTGCTCGGCAAGTTCCTCACCTACATCGGACGAACGGACCCGGAAGACCTGGCCAACGACGCGCAGGACCTGAGCCCGCTACAGCGGGCGAATTTATCGGCGCTGAATGAACTCCTCGACCGATCCGCCGAGGAGAACCCGGCATTCATGAAGAACGTCATGGCAGCCACAGATCTTCAGCGAGCCCGCGACTTTCTAGAAGGAGCGTAAGGCGTCCGTTGCAGCCTGGCGCTAAATGGCATCCCAGGTGCGGCCCCATTCGGTGACCGTCTTGCCCGACCGGCTCTTCTCTTCGGGGAAGAACCGGCGACGATAGCGCTGGCCGTCGTGCTCCACGACCTCACCGCTCCTGGCTTTGGGATGCAGGGCATCCAGCGCGGCGCAGAGCCGTTCGTGATCAGTCATAGGCAATGCGCCCTGGGCCTTTAGTTGCGCGGAGAGTGCCCGAACACGGCGCCGCGCTGCCTGACGCTTCGAGAAATGCTTGTCCGGGTTGCCACTTGTGTCGTTGGCCCAGCGATCGTCCCACAGGGCCACTTCGTCTTGCGCCTGCTTAAGATCCTGCAGCGTCGCGCGAGCTTCCTCCGCCATCGGCTCCTCTACTCTCGCTGGCTAGTCGTCTTCCGTCTCCGCCTCAACGGAGGCGGCGCCGCCCAGTGCCTCGTAACGGCGCGAGGCCAACCACTGCAAGCGCTTGGCCTGGGTGAGCAGTACGCGGCGCAAGCCGCCCTGCACCTTCCGCTCCGAAATAACCTGCGCTAGCCGCGACAGGATCAGCGCGCGCCTGGCCAAGCGAAAATCGGGGTGGGAGCGCAGCTCGAACACGCGCTCAGAGACTATCCGACACCGAAGGGACGCTGGTGCCTCCACTGCCATGCGGCCGGGCGGCGGGTCTTTCTCGTTCAGGATCGCCTTAAACTCGGAATTCTCGATCGCCTGCTCCGTGATTAGGCGCTCCAGCGCATCCAGGTGCTGACGCGCCTCCGCGTCGGACCGGTTGGCCGCCTGCAGGTGGGGGAGGGGCCAGACCTCAATCTCGAACACCTCGAAGGGGTCGAGCACGGACATGGCGACTGCGTCTGTGCGCTGGTTGGTCAGGTGTCGGCGAATGCGGGTGCGCAGGCGTTCGTTCGTCTGCCCGACGTAAATCGGCTCGCCGTCGTAGTCGAAGAATGCGTAGACGCCCCATCGGAAGTTCCCGACAGGTGTCGGGCCGCCCTGCCAGGCGAAGGGCGTGTCTAGGAAGCGGACCAGGTTGGCGCGCAGGTCCTCGGTTTCGAACGGCGGGAAATTGACCGCGTCGGGGTTGCGGCCGAACAGCGGAGCCGGATCAGTCACGCGTGGCCGTCCTCACGCCGCCTTCACGCCATCACCCTCGGCGGCGTCGGCCGCGGAGGAGGGGGCGAGCAGGGGCTCGAAAATGTGCTCGGCCAAGTGTCGCACGACATGGACCACCACGCCGTCGCCGGTGAGGTGGTAGGCCTCGTTGTAGTTCTTCGGCAGCTTGTAGGTGTCGTCGAGGCCCATGAGGCGGGCGGTCTCCCGCGCCGAGATCAGGCGGGTGCGGACCTTCTTGCCGTCCACCACCATGATCACCTGGCGGCTGGAGCCGCCGGCTGGGGTCCTCAGGCAGCCGGCGACGTCGTCGAAGCGAACCTCGGCCCGCTGGACCTTAACGCCGCGCTCGTCGAGGCGTGTGCGCTTGTAGATGCCGCCGACCATCCGCCGGCCGGCGCGCTTGGCGGCCTCCAGCTTGGCCCGGTTTACAGGGGACATCTTGGCGACGATCTGGTCGCGCTCGGCGTCGGTGTGCCAGGCGACGCTGTCGGGGTGCTCCTCGATCAAGTCGGCGAAGGTGTCGTTGCGATGCGGCGGCGCCGGCACGTTCCACCAGACCATACGCTTCAGCGCGGTCTTGCCGACGCGCTCGAACGCCCGCTGCAGGGCGGCAGTGTGGAAGGGTGCGATCGGGCCGGGCGAGAGCAGGGCCGCGTCGATCTCCACGTCATCGCGCACACCGATCATGAAGAGGCGCGGGCGGGACTGCGGCACGAACAGCGAGGCGTTGATCACCAGGGCGCCATAGCGATAGCCGGCGTCGGCGAAGGTCTTGCAGATGGCCTCGAAATCCTGGCCGCCGTGCGAGGTCAGGGTCCCCAGCACGTTCTCCAGCGCGATCAGCCTGGGCGCGCGGCCGGCATTCATCAGGCCTCTGATCAGATCCCAGAAGGGGTAGAAGGTCCCAGACCGCTCGCCCTTGAGCCCCGCGCCGACCCCGGCCAGCGACAGGTCCTGACAGGGGAAGGACCCCCAGACCAGGTCAGGTCGGCCCGGCAGTTCGCTCGCCTTCAACTGCGCGACATCGCCGACGGTCAGCTCGCCGCCGGCACCCCAGTTGGCCTGGTAGGTCAGGCCCTTCTTTGGGTCGAAGTCGTTGGCGAAGAGGCAGGTCCAGCCGCCGCCCAGCCCGGCCCGCGCCATGCCCGCGCCGGCGAAGAACTCGTAGAAGCTAGGCATGGTCGTTGACCCCGCCGACCTCAACGCCCTTCAGCTGATCGCGCGCCAGCTTCTCCTCGATCGCCTCGGTGATCCAGGTGTTGCGCGAGATGGCGCCTGGCCGCGCGCTTCGGCTCGCATCGATGGCGTCGAAGGTCTCGCCGGGCAGGCGGAGATTGATGCGGTCCAGCGACCGGATCGTGGGCGTCCTCGAATCAGCGAGCATGGCGCCAGTGTGGCGCCACATCTGCGGCCCGTGAATTGTTCTTTTTTTGTTCGCGCCTTCCCGCAGAGCCAGCCGGCCGCGGCTGGCGGCGGCTTGACATAACTCACACAAACGGTGAGACATATAAACTCACAGTGACTGGAAGTTGTTATGGGCCGTCCAACCAAGGGCTCCGAATTGCAGTTCACCTCACGCGAACTTGGCCGCGCTGCGGATCTGACGGTCCGCAACATCGGCTTTCTCTATGAAGAAGGGTTGGCACCGGCGCCGATCCACGGCGATGTCGGCCGGGGAGGGCACCGCCTCTACAACAGCGTCTCCCTGGCGCATGCGGCGCTGATTGGTGCGCTCCACCTCGCGGGCTTCGAGCTGCTGGTTGCGGCGCGGTTGGCGGCGGCCCTCTCCGACGATTTCGGGGCGATCTACGGCAAGCTGCACTCCAACCTCCAGGACCAGGCCCGGAGCCATCGGTCGCTCTTCTCAGGCCTCGGGGCCAAGGCGGTGCTGGACGACGACTTCTGGATCTACAGTCGGCTGGTGGATGGGGTGGCCGACTACAGGCCGGACGTGGCTCAGCGCGGCGACGTCCTGCTCGAGATCGCCGACCACGAATATGTTCTGACGGCGTCCTACGGCTCGAAGGTCAAGATGCTGTCGCCGGCCCTGAACGAGGGGATGGACGCCAACCCCGAGTATCGCATCGTCGGCCGAGGGGCCGATGTGGAAGTCATTTCGATCGTCGACGAGGTTGGCAGCCTCGATTTCGAGATTTATCCCGAGAACCGCGCCCACATGCGAAACCTGACGCTCGAATATCTCGCGGCCCGCGAGAACGCGGTGGCGCTCACGCGGCTCAACGTGTCGCTCGCCATCCGCAACGCCTTCGGCCGCGTCCTCAAAGAGCGGGCTCCACTGGCGGCCTAGCCGGGCGTAAGGCGCCGCGGCGAAGTGGGCCGCCGGGCGCAACTACCAAGGTGCGCCGAAGGGCCGGATTTCCGCTCGCAGTCGGCTGCCCCGAGCGGCGAAGGGACGTGGCGGTCGTGAGCTACGAGGCGCGCCAGGTCGAGGTGCGACACTGTCGAACTTCTCGCCCATGCCCGCTAATCTCGCCGGCCTACCTTCTCTGCTGTACGAGTCGGACGCCGCTTGCTCAATGCCACGCCCACGACCGAGACCGCCAAGGATCTCGAAGTCATGGCCCAGGCCCTCGAACGGTCTGGCGGCTATCGCGTGCTGCGCCGCCTGACACCGTTGGCGCGGCGCGAGCCGCCGGCCGGCGTGCAGACCCGGCAGGGCTTGTTCGTCGATACCGAGACCACGGGCCTGGACGCCACGCGCGACGAGATCATCGAGCTGGCCATGGTGCCCTTCACCTATGGGGTGGACGGCGAGATCTACGGCGTCGGCGAGACCTTCCAGCAGCTGCGCCAGCCGACCAAGTCGATCCCGCCGGAGGTGACAGCCATCACTGGCATCGACGACGCCATGGTAGAGGGCCAAGTCATCGACCCGCGGGCCGTGGCCGCGTTCGCGGCGCCGGCGGCCCTGGTGATCGCCCACAACGCCGCCTTCGACCGCAAATTCCTCGAGCGCTTCAGCGAAGTGTTCAATACCAAGCCTTGGGCCTGCTCGATGAGCGAGGTGGACTGGGCAGGGGAGGGGTACGAAGGCACCAAGCTGGCATACCTCGCGTCCAGCACCGGCTTCTTTTACGAACGCCATCGCGCCACCCACGACTGCTTGGCGGCGCTGGAGCTCCTGGCCCGGGTCCATCCGGTCAGCAGGCGGACCGGCCTGGCGCAGCTTCTCGACCGGGCCCGGACGCCTACCTGGCGCATCTGGGCTGAGAACTCGCCCTTCGACCTCAAGGGCCAGCTGAAGGCGCGCGGCTATCGCTGGAACGCCGAGGCTGGCGGCGGTCCGCGCGCCTGGTACATCGATGTCGTCAAGGAGGCACGGGAAGCAGAGGTCGCTTTCTTGCGTGCAGAAATCTACCGCGGCGAGATCGATCCGCTGATCCGCCGCATCGACGCCTACGATCGATTCTCCGATCGGTGCTGACGCTTCGCGACGGATCAAGGCGGCGATGACGACGGCGAGCGAACCTGTGAACGCCCACCTCGAGGCGAAGCTGGGGCCGACCCACACCCTATTCCGGCGCATGACGCTGGAGCGGTTCAACGCCCTGGCCCAATGGAGCATGCCGCCAGCGATGCGCGCCGATACCCTGCTGGCGTCGGCCTGGACCGACGCCGACGAACGGGTGGCCATCGCCGTCCTGCACCTGACCGAAACCCGCGAGTTTATGTGCGTCGCCTTCGCCCGCGACAGCGCGGGCCGCTGGCGGGGTTTTGAGCGGTCGGGGCATCTTCCAAGCGCCCGGGCGGGCGAAGAGGCCATCGCTCGTGACTTCGGCCGCCAGCTCCTGGCAAAGACGCCGACCTTTGCCGATGTCCCCGATCAACCGCCGGGGATTGACCTTTTCGCCCCAATCGAGGGGGCGGCACGGCTCGACGACGCCTACGTCCTGCTGCGTGACGGCTTCGACCACGCCGCGGCCAAGGCCATGCTCCAGGAGATCACGCGCTGGTTTCCCGACCTTGACGGCCACTTCGTGCGGGAAGCCCAGACTACCGGCTTCAGCGCCCGGATCTGGGAGCTCTATCTCTGGGCGGCGTTCCGCGCTCTGGATTTCGACATCGGCTATGGCTCGCCCGTGCCGGATTTCGCGCTGACCAAGGGCGGCCAGCGCCTGTTCGTCGAGGCGACGACGGTCAGCGGCAAGGAGCCCTTCACCACCTCCATAGGCCCCGGCGCGCCAAAGGAGCCGACCGGCCCGATCTTCACCTACCTCGAGCACGAGATGGCGCAGAAGTTCGGCTCGCCGCTGTTCTCGAAGCTTAAGAAGCGCGACTGGGAAAAGCCCCATGTCGCCGGCCACCCGTTCCTCCTGGCCTTGGCGGATTTCCACGCGCCCGGATCGATGCGCTGGTCGGCCGGCGCGTTGCCGCAGTACCTCTACGGCCTGAAGTCGGTGCTAACGCCGGACGCCGACAACCGGCTGATGGAGATGTTCATCCCCGGCGAAGACCACGTCGTTGGCGACAAGCGGGTGCCCACTAATTTCTTCGCCCAGCCGGGCGCCGAGAATGTCTCCGGCGTCCTGTTCTCGAACGCCGGGACCCTCGCTAAATTCAACCGGATGGGCGTGCGGGCCGGATTCGGAGATGCGTGGGTGAGTCTGGTTCGGGAAGGGGTGCTGGTCGATCCGCAGGTGTTCGGCTCTGAGGAGCGCTTCAAGTTCGATGTCGAGAGCCCGGCCTACCAGGAGGATTGGTGGGACGAGATGATCCTCTTCCACAATCCCAACGCGCTCCACCCCGTCGACCCGGCCCTGTTCCCCGGCATCGGCCAGGTCCGTATCGCCGACGGGAAATATCTCGAGGGTGGGCCCATGCGGGTGCTCTGGTCGGACACCACGATCTTCGACTTCCTGTCCCGCAAGAATGGCCGACCAAGTTGGGCGGTCGACCCGTCTGACGGCGAGGCACCCGCGTGAACGAGGCCGCCAGCCCCGCTTCCGTGACTGTGACCGCGCGGCTAGAACTCAGGCATACGAGGACGTCTAGCGGGAATGGTCCTGCCCACGGCCTTAGGTGAGCTGGCCTTGGCACCCTAGATCTGGGTGACGACCACGCCGGCGCCCACGCCCACCATCAAGGTACGCAGACGCTCGGCCTGGGTTCGGGGGAGGGCGATGACGAGCAGGCGCTGCGCACGGGACGCGCCGACGTAGATCTTCCGGGCATCCTCGTTGTCGTCACCGCCGCCGCCGGCCGAAAGGGTGTCGAGGATCCCCTTAGCGGTCGTCGTCATCACGACGCAAACGGCCGGAAACTCCATGCCCTTCACGCTGTGGATCGTGCGCGCAGGATGACCGCTCGTCGGGTTGGCCGCGAGGGCGGCAGAAAGACCGTCGTTCCACCTGAGCTTCTGCTTGATGGTCCCGCCGCCCGCGGGGAGGAGCGGTTCGAGGAGGCGCCGGGCTTCATCAAGCCACAGCTGCGCCGTCGCGAAACGCTCAGCGGAAAATCTTAGGGCGTCGGCCAGCGCCATGGCCTCGGGGCGCCAGTCGGCGGCCTCGGTCTCCGTCTCGCTAAGATGCTGGTGGTAGGTCTTCGCCCCGAGCCGGCCCGCGACCTGCAGCATGATCCGATGGATCGCTTCGAGCGCCTCCTTGCGGCCGCCAAGTTCGAAGGAGAAATGGAAGTCGCTGACCGCGACGGCGAGACGGTAGCTGAGATCTTGGACCCCGCCATCGGGAGGATGGCCCAGGGCGTTGCTCCCTGTTCTTCGGGTCGCGGCCACAACGGGGCAGTCCTCCGCGACCAGGCCCAGGCCGTTGGTCAACTCGCGGAACTTCACCCCGATGGATGCGGGGACGCCGCCCTTGTAGGCCAGGATTTGAACCTCGGTGGGCTCGTCGCGAAACTCCCCAAGGGCCTCGTCGATCAGCGCCCGCTGGGTCGGCGGCCGGAGCGCCACAATCGCCCGCGCGATGTGCTGGCTGGAGCGGAAGTTGCCGGACATCGGCATGCGCTCATCAGCCGGGAACGTGGCCGCGAAGGCCGTCAGCTCTCGCGTCACGCCGCCTCGAAATCCATAGATCGCCTGGTTGGGGTCGCAGATGACCTTCACCGGCGTGCCCGCGTTGCGGAACCAGGTGATGATCTCAAGATCCACGGGATTGCAGTCCTGCGCCTCATCGACCACCAGTTCCTGGAAGCGCCCGGCGAGGGCCGGCGCTAGGACCGCACCGCAGGCCGGGTCACGCAGGCGCGCTAGGGCGATCTCGCGGGCGTCGGCAAAGTCGAGTTCGCCCCGGTCCAGAAGCCTCTGGCGCAGGTTCCGCGCGGCCGTTTCATGGGCCTTCACGTTGCCGCGGAAATTGGCGCGTCTCAGCTTGTCTTCAATCGCCACCCCGGTCGTCCGATCGAAGCACTCAAGCTTCAGGACCTGGGCCCGGTCGTAGGGCAGGACGTCCCTGGCGTCCTTGTCCGGGATCAGGCGGGGCTTCTCGGCGCATCCATCGATGCCGAACGGGGCGATCAGCAGCTGCCACAGGAAGGAATCGAACGTGCCGATGAAGTGAGGAAACGGGGGCGTGTCGATCAGTCCCTCGCGGCGCAGCCGGTCTTCCAGTTCAGACACCGCCGCCAGGGTGAAGGACAGGAAAGCGACGCCGCGCCCTGATCCGAGTCCGGACAGACTCTGGCGCGCTCGCTCGACCATGACCTTTGTTTTGCCTGCCCCGGGACACGCCGCGATGAACGCGGATCCGCTGTGGGCGATGATCAGCTTCTGCTGGTCCGTCGGGATGAACGGCTTGTCGCTCACACCACCAAGGCCTCAATGGCCTGCTTCAGATAGGGCGGAACGTTGAACGCGCCGCCTTCATTGATCGCATCGGCCAGGACCTGGGCGAAGTCGCCCTTCCGGGTGGTCTCGAACAGCTTCTGGACTGCGACCGCCTGCGCGGCGCCGGCCTGGCCGACCGCGGCATCCCACTTTTGGCCGGAGTTCGGGTGAAGCGCCAAGTAGGCGGCCTTCATGACGTCGGCGTTGTCGGCCCGAACGAGCTCACTTTCCAGCGAGTAGTCGTTGACGATGACGTCCAGCAGGTCCTTCGCGCCAAGCTCCGTGGCAGTGGCCTTGAGCCGCCGCTTGCGCCCCGCGCCCGGCGTTTCCTGGCCGGCCGGGACCTCGCCGCCGTCGCCGTCGGTCAGGACGACAAGGCGGTCGGCGATCCGCACCTCCTTGTAGGGGGTCAGGAGCAGCTTCGCGTAGGGCTCGAAGTCAATACCGTCGATCGGGACGAACACGGCGGATCGGAACAGGCGCAGCTTCTCGACGTCATCCTTCAGGACGATTTTCTTGGCGATGACCGGGAGCAGCAGGGCCTCGGCAATGCCCTCCACCAACAAGACGCGCCCGCCGAAGAGGAAGGCCGACTTGGTCACGTCGAGGTAGCGGTCGATCTTGCGGCGTTCGATGTCCGTCAGCGCGAGCGCGGCCAGCGGGATACAGCGCGTCACCCGTCGCGGTCTTCCGGCCGCGATGACGGGGTTCGGTTCAATCTCAGGCACGATCTCGGCGGGAACGCCGGCAAGGGGCTCCGCCGGCGCCTCGTCGGCAGGCGCTTCAGCCCCGCCAGGCGGCAGCGGCAGGTGGGATCTGAAAAACACCAGCTTGCGGCTCTCGACCCAGGCCGACAGGTTCGGGGAGTGGGTGGCGACGATGATCTGGAGCTCGCCGGCAGGGCCCTGATGACCTTCCTTCGGGATCCGTGACTTGGTCGCCTGTTCGTCCAAGAAGCTCAGGACCGCCGCCTGAAGCTGCGGGTGTAGGTGGGCCTCGGGCTCCTCGACTAGGAATAGTGTCAGGTCGGCGTCGTTCACCTTCTCCAGCTCGACGGCGATCGTGGCCATGTAGAGGAGGTTGGCATAGCCGTGACCCGAGTAGCGCAGGTCCTCGGGCTCGATACCGTGATCGGCTAGTTTGAACCGCAGGTCCCGGGCGATGTCGATCAGCTTCTCGTCATTGGCAAAGCCGAGCGAGGCCGACTGGCGACGAACGCCAGCGGTCAGGGCCGATAGGCCGATCTCCACCGCGCCGCCTACCTTCGTCAGGATGTCGGCGTCGGCGCCGCGGCGCAGAGCCTTGGCCACATCCTCCGGCGCGCCGCCTTCCAGGAAGTGGTTGAGCAGGGCGTAGATCCGGGTGGGATTGCCGGAGGCAAGCGCGCGCTTGGCGTCCCGCAACGGCGGCAGATAGACGTGGCGGACGCTCTCGTGACATCCCGGTTCGGGGTTGCCGCGCTGACTGCCGGCCCAGAGCTGAGGGCGTACCGGGAAACGGCCCGTGGTCTCGTCATACTTCACGCCGAACACACAACCCGAGATGGCGGCATCGGTCGCGGCGGTGATCAAGCGCCCGCGCTGTCCGGGGTTCAGCTCGGTGAAGGACGCGCTGAGTTCGAACATCCGGTTGGCGCTGCCGAAACGAATGTCGGTCGTCTCGCAGTAGATTTCGCGCCGACCGCCCAGGGGCTGGGTCAGCAGCCGGATCGCGTCGATCGCGTTGCTCTTGCCGCCATTGTTTTCGCCGACAAGGATCGTCAGATCCTTGCACAGCGGGATTTGGGCCTCCTCGAAGGAGCGGAAGTTTTTGAGCCCGAGATTCTCTAGGTACACCAGAGCCCCCATCGCCAGACGGAGCCCTCGACCGACATCGATTCAACCCCCGTTTTGGCGCCATGGTGAAGCCTGGGTTGTGTTCATGCAATGCGCCCGAACCACTGCGCAGGGCGCCCCTGCACGGCCTGCGCCGACAGGGTGACCTCCTCACAGCGGTTACGAATGCGCGAAAGCAGCGCTTAGACGGGCCGAAACGCGCCAGCGCCGGGACGGTGACATTACAAACTGGCGGCTACATGCAAACGACGCATAACATATCTTATGCGAAATCGTGTCGGTCAGTGTTCGGGCAATGCGTACCGACGGAGTACGATCTGGTCACCTTCCTCAAAAACATCGAGCACGCGATTGATGAGGTCCGGATCCGCTTCAAGGTCATCAAGGGCAGCTTCAAAAAGGTCTAACTGAGCGTCGAGGTCCAACACCTCGCCCGTTAGGCAAATGAGCCCCGCGTGGATTTCCGCCTTCGAATGCAGCCCGGGTGAGCCAGGGGCGCCTGCCGGTCCGCGGAAGTCGTAGGCGTTTCGGGTGACGAAGGTCCAATCACCCTCGACGATGAAGGGGAGAAGATTCCAGTCCTGCCACCCGCGCTTTCCCAGCCACACAACGTGCGAACTTTCGGCGTACCCGCGCCGGATTGCCAGGTGCGCTAGCTCTTCGCTTAGGCACTCATCGATCAGGAGTTTCAAGTGCGCCGGCGCCTTGCAACGCGCTTCTCGGAGACAAGCTCCATCCCTTTGCGTTGAGATGTCGACGGTCGACCGCGCTGAGGATTCGCCGACGCATACAGCCTCGCGAGCTCAATCTGCTCAGCATTGAGCGTGGAATACGCCGCCTGAATTTCCTGCGTGCTCCGGCCAGCGTTCAGCGCTGCGGCGACATCGTGGACAGGAATGCGCGTTCCGCGGACCACGGGCGCTCCACCAAGAATATTCGGGTCTTCGACCACCATCTCGCGAGCCCTGTCGAGTGCCTCATGCCTTGCGAGCGTCTCCGCTTCGAACGGCTCAAAATTCACGCTCAGGAAGTCGTGCTCGACCACTCGCGATCTACGTCCTCCGTGGCGAGGAGCGGCAATTAGGCGATGAATGACGTGCACTCGCTCCCCTGCCGTCAGCCGCTCCGCGGCATGGAAGTAGAACCTGACAAACGCACAAGCTTCCGACCTCACTCGCCGGCGGTCGCCCGCCTCCAGGAATGTGTCAGGGAGGATGCGTTCGTCGAAGACACGGTTGACGTCTCGCACCGTCACATCTGCGACTACAGCCGCCTCGGCTGGCGTTAGGAGCTCTTGCGTCGCCATATGAAATCCTTCCGATTGTCCGGAAAGATAATGCGTGAGCGACGAGTTTGGAAGCCTTGGGGATCCGAATGATGGAATGGCTGCGCCCGGCTCTTCGGCGGGGCGTTTTCTCAGGTGACTGCGACGTCAGTTACGAACTCGCGCTGTCCCCAAGCAGTGCACAGCAAGGGAGGAGGCGTGGAGGCCTGGGAGGGAACTTCGAATGGATGAGGGAGGGCCCTGATGCTAGCGTCGCGACTGTTAGTCGATTTCCAGGATGCTGACGTGACCGAGGACCGCCGCAAGATCACCGACCTCTCGATTGACGATCGCACCGCGCGCGTGCTCGAGGCCGGCATGAAGGCCGCGACCAGTCCCGCGGGCATGCAGGCGCACGCGACGGCAACGAGCACCTTCAAGGGCCTGAGCTACGCGATCTGGCTTCTGCCTGTCATCGCGTTCCTTTGGGCCAGCAGCGGCCGCAGCATCGCTTTCGGCGTTTTCGTTGCGCTTCTCGCGTGCCTTCCGGCTGCATTCTTTTCGTTCGTCTGGGGCAAGATTGCCCAGGGCAACGAGGAGCTCCGCAAGAACCTGAAGGACGCCGGCATCGTTTCGTGAGCCAGTCCGGCCGTCTCTGAGACGGCGCATTGGCCGCCATTCAATCAATCACGCAGTCAAAAAATGAGGGCCCGTGAGGGCCCTCTTCCCGTTTAGTCGCGCCGGAACCGGCTCTCGCCGGCCGCCTGCTGCATGTGCATCGGTGACGGATACGGCGTACCCGCCTCGATGGCTTCTTCCTCTGCAGCACGCCCCTCGCCGGCGCTTCGTTGCGGTGCCGGCGCTTCGCCCGGCCGGGGCGGCGCTTCGAACGGGACCTGCGACTCACCGTGCTCATGCTGCTGCGAGCCGCCGGCTACGCCGCCGGAGTAACCACTCAGAGCATCCGGTCCCGCCTGCGAAAATGCGCCGAACGGGCTCTCCGACGGCGCGCTCTGGCTCAGCGCCGGCGATGGGGCCAGCGCGTCGAGAACGGGAGCTTGCCCATCCCCATCGCCCGCGACGTGATCAGCCCTCGCCGGCGTGTCGGCTCGATCCACTCCGTAGGGCGTTGTGGGCCCCGCGCCGCTGCCGCCTCCGAACCCGTTCTCGATGAACCCCGAGCTATATGCGGTACCGATTACGCCGGGGTTGCCGGTAGAGAAGGCGGCCATCGTCCTGATGCCCTCGGGCGAGGTCGCCCACTCCTTCGCGTTGTCGACGAACTGATTGAAGTTGTCCTCACCCATATCGAGCACGCTACGCAGCTTCTGGTGCTGGGCACCGCTCAGACGGTCGCTCACCGCGCCGGTCGCCCCCTGGACGGCCGCCAGATCCGCCGGGCTTCCATCGCTGAGGTCGGAACCCCGATAAAGCGAATCGCCGCGGCCGATCGACGGCCGGACATCCGGGATCGCTTCGCCGACACCCTTAGCCAGGCCCTCCTCAGTAGGCTTGCCGGGAGCCTGCACCTGGGGCGCACTGCTGAAATCCAGCCCCGAGGCCATGTCGCGAGCGGCGGTAACGCCCGGCATCTCGACCATCCTGTCGAGGGCTTCGCCGGCGAACTCCTCCTGGAGCCTGGCGTACTGGGCTCTCGCCTCGGGCGTCTTGCCTGACAGGAGCGCGCCCAGCTCCCCCTGCCCCACGCCGTTGCGCTCGGCCCACCCTTGGGCCCAATTGGCGAACTGCGGCTCGTAGTTCTGCTTGAAGGTCTGGGTGTACGTGTCCGCGTTCTCGGCCACCTGTTCGTACCGCTCGGCGTTCGCATGGTACTTCGACGCCGTCGTCGTCAGGCTCTCCATGCTGGCGAAGGTGTCCGCCTTTTCGTTGGCGGACATCCGGTCGTGCGAGCTCGACTTCTCGAACGACTGCTGAGCGTACTTTGCCGAAGAGCTGGAGAAGCTGTCGGTCCACGACTTGTCCGAGAACTTCGATAGGACCATGTCGGTCGCTTCGCGTTCCGCGCTGGTCGACGAGCCGGAGCCCTCCAGCGACCCTCTGATCGCGGCGCCGGCGCGGCCCTGCAGCCCTCCCCCGATGCCGAAGAACTCCGGCGCCAGCTTGCCCTGGACGGAGGCTTCGCCGAACGCCTCGACGGCCATCTTGCCCACGAGCGAGCGAGAGGTCTCGTTGCTCACGCCGTGACGCTGGCTGTAGTCCTGGGCGATCCGATCGAGCTCCGCGTGGACCTTCTGCTCCTGCTGACGCTGCTCGCTGCCCTCGGCGTAACGCGAGGCCTCGCCGGTGCGCCAGCTTTCCGCATACCGCTGCGTGTCGGAGAACGTCCGTGAGACGCCTTCCGAAGCCGCGGTGTTGAGGTTGTTCCCCACCTCCCAGCTCTGGTGGCCGCGCTGCACAGCGGCGCTGGAGAGCGCCTTGGTCGCGTCGATCGAGCCGGCCGTGCTCGACTGAGCCATTTGATACGAGAACGACCCGTCCCGATGGATGGTCTGCATGCCGCCGCCGGCGTCTTCGAACGACGAGCTGCCGGCTCGATACGAGTGGTTCGTGTCGAACTTGTTCCCGCTCGTGTTCATGAAGCTGTGGTTGTCGAAGGCAGTGTTGCCGAAGCTGAAATTGCCCGTCGTCGCCGCGCCTGCCGCCGCCTCGGCGCCCGAGCGGAAGTTGGCCATCAGCGACTCCCCCATGCCGCCCACGGCGAACGTCCCGCGCATCAGCATCGAGACCAGGACCGGGATCGACATCAGCATCGTCCCCGCGAGGGAGGCGATGTCGGCGTTGACGGAGCCGATGGCTTCTACGTTTGACAGCCGAAGCCCCGGCAGTTCGCCCGGGAAGAAGGCCGCGGCGCTCGACTCCTTCACGGCCTGGCCCATCATGATCTTGTTCAGGATCACGTAGAGGGGCCCCCAGGCCTGCAGGCCCACGAAGCCGGAGATGTAGCCCTTGATCATCATCGGCCCCATCTTCGGCAGCAGGAAGATCGGGAACAGGACCGGGAAGATCCCGATCAGCATCACCTCGACCACGATCTTCAGCAGCGGAACCGCCCGCTCGCCGACGCCGCCCATGATGTGCTGCAGGTTGCGTGTCTGCACCTCGGCCTGGGTCTCGGCCATTACCTCGAGCGCGGAGCCGCCGGTCTCGCCGGCGTAGGTCGCCACGCCCCGGCGCAGCATGTTGGCCATGAGGGCCTGGCGGTAGATGTCAGTCGCATCACGCGAGGCGCCCATGACCATCCGGTGCATGGCTTCGGCGCCGCTACGGCCATTCGCCAGCAGCTCCGCCTCCGGCGTCTCCGGGCGGATCCGTTTTTCATCGGCCCGGATCACGTTGTTGATCTCGACCGCCCAGCCCGCCTCGAGGCGGGTCGCGACGACATCGCACGTCAGGATCTCGCTCGCGGACCCGCCCGGGTTTCGCCAGGTCATGGCGACGCCGGGGTTCGGAGAGGCGCGCACGACGCTCCACAGATCGTCCGTCCGCATCAGCTGGTTCATGCTGATGTGGTCTGTGAGCACGTCCTGGTAGACGCAGCTCGAAATGAAGCCCTGCAGGTTCTGTTCGAAGATCGGGTCCGTGATCCGTGCCGAGCGCATCCGCTCGACCAGCTTCGCGCCGTAGATCATTCCCGTCTCGGAGTAGCGCATCTCGTTGACGTCGCCGAAGGCCAGCTCGGTCAGCTGGATAGCCCGGTCGCCGACCTGGCTGGTCAGGCTAGCGACCGCGGCGACGCCGAGAGGAACGTTGGCGACCGGCGCGTTGAGCGCCGGGTTGAGCACGTCCGTGATCTGCACTTGGACCTTGGGCGCCCACAGGACGGCGTAGGCGATGTAGGCGGTCAGGAACCACTGGAACATCGACCTTAGATTCAGGTCGAAGATCATCTTGAGGAGCCCGAACAGCACCCCAAGCACCATCGCCAGGCGGATGAGCGAGCTCAGCCCGTTCGTGCCGGCCATCATGGCGACGGAGTTGAAGACGTCGCGGTAATACTCGCCGCCGCCGTAGGCGATGAACTCGAACATCCCCTGCCCCGGTCAGTAGGTCTTCATGGACGAGGAGAAGGCGACGGCGCTGCCGACGCGGTTGGCGATCCGGGTGCTCAGCACCGCCTCCATCGCCTGCGTATTGGCCACCATCGCCTGCATGGCCGAGGTCCGGGTGGAGAGCTGACCCTGCTTCTCGAGCAGCTCGGCGCGGATGTCCGCCATGCTTCTGCGCCAGGCCTCCGTCTGGCTGGTGTCGACGTTCTGGAGGTTGGCCGCGCCCTTCTCGACCTCGTTGATCATCTTCGCGACCCACGTGTAGGTCAGATCGAGCGCCACGATTTCCGAGTATTGGGCCACTGCGATGGGCGCCAGGGCCTTCTCGTGCGCGACGTGGACGGCCAGCATTTTCGCGACCGGAAGCGACGTCATGCCGAGGAAGTTCTGCTCCGCCGGCGTGAGCGGCTGTCGCGCCGCGATCTTGCCCGCGATGTTCGACAGCATGTCGCCGACCTTCTTCTTGAAGGACGAGTTCACGCTGATGTTGATCGCCTTGTTGAACGCGACCGGCGCCAGGCACGAGGTCGTGTCGTTGCAGCGGTGTGCACTGATGGTGCCGCCATCGATGAACTTGTTGATCAGGCCCTGATCGCGCGCCGCGGCCGGCATGATCGTCACGCGGCAGCTGCCGTCGTTCCCGGTCGGGCACTGGTAGATCACCGTGCCCGTCAGGGTCATCATCAGCTCGCCGAGGTCGGCCTCGCTCTGCAGGAACGGGTTCTTCTTCACCGCCTCCCAGGCGAGGTTCGTGTTGATCGGGATGACCGCCTTGGCGTTCGGGTCTGACGACTGGTTGGTCAGGTTGGAGGCGGTGTTCTTCGAGCAGCCGTGCCGAGCCGCGATCGGGTCCGAATAGGTCCCGTCCTCGTTGGCGAGAGCCTGACACAGGTGCTTTGAGCCGGCGTCGATCTTCTGCCACGCGCCGTCGACCAACTGCTGCGCGGCCTCGCAGGAGTTGATGTTCATCGCGTTCACCTTCTGAACCCAGTCCTGAAGGGTCTCCATCTGGTTCGCGATCATCGGCGACAGCATCTTCATCGCCAGCAGGAAGACGTAGCCTTCCGCATTCGACGCGATCGCCTTCAGGTTCGCGATCAGCTGGTCGGTGTTGATGAAGCTGAACCCGCCCGAGAAGATGTCGATGCCGCCGCAGCCTGCCCGCATGGACGGGAGCTGGACGGTCGCGATCTGGGTGTTCTCCTGAGGCGCCCGATAGGACAGGCTGCCCATCGTGTAGTAGCCCATGCGCTGGCCCTGGTAGGCCGTCGGGCCGGTGACGTTCGCCGCCGTGACGGAGTCACCCCAGAAGTCGTCCATGCTGTCGTTGACGCCCGCCCGAGTGGGGACAACGGCGAGCAGCGAAAGAGCGACGCCGGCGCACAGCGCCTTCTTGAAAAGTCGGTTCATAGTCGCCCCCTTAGAAATCTTGGCCCGGCTCGGTCGCGAGCAGGACGTAGAGCCGCTCAGCGATGTCCTCGACAGGCATGACCCCGGCGCCGATGTAGGTCAGGCAGCCCCTGGGTTGGCGGCATGCACGCAGCGTCACGCTGCGACCGCCCGTGAGCTGGATCCGCCTCTGCTGCGGCTTGCCGTTCACGATCGGATCGGCCTGTTGGAACATCAGGAGCGCCGGCGTCATGTCGCCCACGCCCCATGCCTTCAGCTGGCCCCGGTCAGTGACCACCTTCGCGAAGTGCTCGTTGCCGGCGCCGTCGCCCGAGACCGCCGTGACCGGCACGCCGTAGCGGACGCTGAAGTTCTTCACGATCGGGCTGGCGACATGGCAGGCACCGCAGCTGCCCTTGAACACGTAGAACAGCCCGACCGTCTCTGACGCTTCACGCAGGAACAGGTCACGGTCGCCCTGGCGAGTGTCCGACCACAGGCGCTTGCCCAGCGTGTTGACCGGCCGCTTCAGCGTGTAGTCCAGCTCCGGCGAGGTCCAGATCATCCGCCGCCAGTTGTCGCTGAACAGCGAGGCGCGGTTCATCGCGACCTGCTGGAGCTCGTAGTAGCGGCGGATGTTCTCGGGCTTCGGGTCCCAGACGGCGACGGCGCGGGTGTCCTCCAGCTCCTTCTTGAACGCCTCGAGCGCCGCCACCTCGGGCGGCGTGACCGCCTTCGTATCAGCGTCAGGCTCCTGCTTCTCCGGCGCCGGCGCCGGCCGCTCGCAGTAGAACCAGGTCCCTAAGCTGCGCCCGCAGTAGTCGTCGGCGGCCTGGGCCTCCTCCGTCGTGACCGGTTTGCTCGTGCTGGCCGTCGCCGGCAAGGCGACGCTGGACATCACCGCGGCGAGGGCCACGGTCTCGAAAAGACGTCGAGACATTCTCAACCCCCACCGCCGGGCAGGGGCGGCGGAACCGCCGGCGTCCCGGAACCCATCATTTGTTCGATGCTTTGCTGGATGCGGCTGACCGTGCCGCCCTCGCCGGGCGCCATGACCTTCGTCATCATGTCGTCCGTGAACTCGGAGAAATCGACGTTCGACAGGTCCAGTCGCTGGAACTGCTCGATCGTGAAGCCGGAGCAGTCAGGGCTCTTGGGCGAGCCCCACGGCTTGGTGATCTGCTTGCGGCCTTCGACCTGGACGATCTTCGCGAGCGAGCCCTCGAAGGCGCAGTAGCGCATGGACTTCTCCATGCACGCGCCGAAGAAGGCCTTCTTCGAGCACCAGGTCCCGACGTAGTGGGTCGCCTTCGCCTCCTGGCGAAGCATCAGCGTCTTTTCCTGGTCGTCGCACTGGGCGAGGCCCAGCTCGAGGCCCCAGCCGCTGTCCTTGCAGCAGTTGCGGAAGCCCAGGACGGCCTTGCGACAGCGCAGCGGCTCGCCTTTGAAGATCGACGGCTCGATCGAGTAGTCCTTGCCGGCTTCGTTGGCCACGTAGAGGGCCGCCAGCGCGTCGGGGAAGCCTCTCTCAGGCTCGCCATCCTCCCCGCCGCCTTGCGTGTAGCAGTCCTGCCCGACGCAGATTTTTGTCTCGCAGGACGTCTCCTCGTGGGTCGTCTCGGTGGCCTTCGTGCACTCGTAGACGTTCTCGATCGACTGGCACTGGCTGAGCGGCTTCGTCTCATCCTCGAGGCAGACTTGCTCTCTCAGGGTGCAGCCGGCCGCCGGCTGGCAGTTCGAGGTCTTCGATCCCGGCCGCTGGCAGACGTAGGTGTCGGTCTGCTCCCAGCAGGTCGCGGTGGCGGGGTGACCGTCGACCGTGCGGGTTTCTGCGCCTTGAGTGCACTGGTTCGCCGTCTGCAGCTGGCAATTCGGGTCGGCCTTGGGCGCGCAGGCGCCCTCCTCCCACGTCCCTCCGGTCTGATCGACCGGCTGGTCGACAGGCGTGCCGGCGCCTGACTTTGGCTCCTCACAGCGGTAGCGGTTAAGGTTCAGCGAGCATGCACCCTGCGGGTCCGTGCCGCCGCAACTCGTGCCGATCAGCGTGCATCCGGTCTTCACAGGGCCACAGGTGTCGACCGTGCTCGAGGTGCTGCAGGTCCAGGTCTCCCGCCGTTTCCACGGGTCGCGGGTGACCGACATCCCGTTGATGGTGCGGGTCTCCGACCCGATCACGACGGCGTTCGAGGTGAGCTTGCAGGTCGGGTCGTTCCGGTTTGCAGCGCACGGGTCGGTCCAGTATTCGCTGACCACTTCGCGCGGCGTGCTTTGCGGCGTACCCCCGCCCGTAGCGGGGTTCTCGCAGAGGTATTGCCGCTGCCAGGCCGTGCAGACGCCGTTACGGTCGGTGCTCGCGCAGACATTGGATTGCTGGGTGCAGCTCGTGAACGGCGTGCAGCTGTTCACGGATGTCGACGACCAGCAGATGTAGTCCTCGCGGACCTCCCATGGGTCGCGCGTTACCGGGAGGCCGTTGATCGTGCGCGTCTGAGCGCCGACCGTGTTGGTGGTCGTCTGACGCACACACGAGCCGTCGCCCTGCAGGGCCGTGCAGCCGTTGTCCCAGGTGTCGCTGACGACGTCCCGCGGGATCGAGTCCGCGGGGCCCGCGGCGCCGACCTGGGTCTCGCAGCGATAGTTCTCCTGGAACGTGGCGCAGCCGCCCGTCGGGTCGCCGTAGGTGTTCTCGTATAGCCGGCAGACGCCGCCGCTGTCGGACCAAAGGCAGCGCTGGCCCGTGAGCGTCATGCCCGCAGGCGGACTGCAGCCAGCACCTTGCGTCCGAGTGGTGCACGAGTAGGTGCGCGCAGCCTTCTTACATTTCGCGCCAATTTGCTGGAGGCAGACCTCGCCTGTCAGCGTGCATCCCGATTGTCCGGTGTAGGTCGAGCAAGCCGCCCAGTCGATTTCGTCGTCCTCGACGATCGTACCGGTCCCAGTTTGCTCGAGGTCGTCGCGCGTCGTCTGCTGAGTGGTGCAGGTCGCATAGACCTCATGGATGTAGGGGCCGGTCAGGCCGAAAATCGGGATCGCTCTGTAGCTAGTGACAGCGCACGAGTTGTTGTTGAATTCCGGGCAATAGCGGGCGTCGTCCCGCGCGTTCTTTGCCGCCTTGTACATGCACTTGTATTGCCAGGTCGTCCGAGTGACCTGGGGGGCCTCGCCTTGGCATTGCCCTGACGAAGCGGTCTCCGAGTAGCCGGTCTGACAGGTGTAGCTCGATGGCAGGTTGCTCGGCTGGGTGCACGTCCGGCCGCCTTGGATCGAGCATCCTGGTTGACCGGCAGCGTTGCAGGCCTGGTTCGGCGCATGGGTCGTGCCGTTCCACGTCAGCTGACAGCCGTAGACGTAATCCTCATCGACCACGACCACGCGCTTGCGCGTGCAGCTCGCCGGCGTCTGCGTCCACTCCGTGCCGGTCTTGCATGAATAGACGTAGTCCTCGTCGACCACGACGACGCGCTCGGGCTCACAGGTCTTCGACGTCGACGACCACTGCGTTCCGGCCTTGCACTCGTAGACGTAATCCGTGTCGAAGATCGGCACGTACTGCCGCTTGCACTCCGCGACGGTCTCCTGCGTCGGCGTGCCGGTCTCGCAGGTGTAGAGGCTCGTCTCTTCCCTGGTCTCGGTTACCTGTCTGGTCTCGCAGATCTCAGTCGGCTGGGTCACCAGATCGCCGGCGTGTTCGCCTGGCTGGCGCAGCACGTCGAACGAACGCTGCAGCCAATCGTCGTTGGCGGAAACCTGTCCGGCCGTTCCCTCGGCGCTGCTGCCGACAATTCCGCCCAGCTCGTTGCCCACCACGGAGTTGCGACCGACCTGCTCGAGCCCGGCCGGGTCGTTCCACATCCCTGACCAGTGAGCGACGTTCGTGTCGGCGCCGGGGACCGTCGTGATCGGGTCGGCAAGGGTCGGCGGCGGCTGGGAGCCCACGAAGTCGCCAGCGCCGCCGCCCTGCGTCTGAGCCGCGCTGGCGCCCGGAATGGCGAAGGCGAGCGCCAGGGCGGCCGCGATGATCTTTCGCGTTCGGGAGACCGACATCACCGGTCCTGCAGATCGGCGAGGAAGGACCGGGCCACGTTCGGCGCTTCGGAGCCGTCGAGGGCCAGCTGGCGCAGGGCCTCGGCCGTCGTGATGTTTCCGGAAATCTTGTCGTGCGGTGTGGCCGCGCTCGTGCAGTCGACGCCGTCCTGACAGGGCGTCACCGGCGCTGTGGCCACGATGAAGGTCGGTACACGGGTGACCCTGTAGGCGCGGAAGACCTGAGGCTCGATGGCAATGCCCGCCACGGACTGGGGATCGAAGACCTGTTTGGCGGCCGCGAGCGTCTGCTCGAAGGATCCGTTGACCAGGCCGCGGATCACCACCTTGCCGCCGATCGTCTGCGCCTCCGTCGCAAGCGCTTTCAGCGCCGCCGGCGGCATCGAGAAGCTCACGGCGACGTAGAGCACGCCTTCCTGTTCGGGCCCGGCCAGCGGATCTCCGACCGCTTGGCCGAACACGTCGCCGCCGATCATGCCGAAGCCCCTGCGCACCCGCGCCTGGTTCTCCGCCGCCAGGCGGGCGGCCTCGGCCTGATAGGGGTTCCCACGCGTCTCGACCTGGTTGGCGAAGCCGCCGAGATCTGACTTCAGCGCCTCGGCACGCTTGTTCGCGTCATCGATCAGCCGGCGGACTTCAGACGAGACCGCGTCCTGCGACTGCGCGGTCGCGGCGCCGGCCCAGCTGATAGCGGCGGCCATCACCAGCGAACCGACTGCGGTCGCGACTACCCAGCGAGTGCGCAGGCCCAGGAAGACCAGCGTACCCCCGACCAGCAGGCCCGCGACGAAATACGCCCAGCACTCAACAGAGCCAGTGAAGACAAACATGGCGGGCCTTAGGGGATGATCGTCACGCAGCAATTGCGCTTGCGCCACACGAGGTAGCCGTAGTCCTCGCCCTTCATCGGGAGGGACTTCATGCCCTCGTAGGTCGCGGACACCCGGCCGATGTTCGGGCAGGTGAACGGCCCGGACTTGTGCGCTACCGGGTTCACCATCTGGAACCGGTACTGGCGCTTATCCATGATCGGCATTTTGTACTTTTCGCAGACGGCGCTCGGACCGCTGGTCCCGTCCGCGAGAAGCATGCGGTGCATCTTGTAGGCGAAGCGCTCGGCCGCCAGCACCGAGCCTTGGACGTCGCCGTACTCGCCCGAGATGTTGCCGCTCATCGGGTACATCACGGTCTGGCAGCCCGCGCACCAGAACAGCTCGTGGCGCGAGCCGCCGGCCGAGGACGCCGCGCAGTCGACTGCGCAGGCGGCCGCCGCGATCGGATTGGCGAAGATCAGGGACTCCGGGTGGATCAGCGCGGCGAGGTGATCGTCGTTCCAGAGCGGATCGAGCTCGGTCAGGTACGCGATGTCGAACGACGTCCGTTCAAGGCAGAGGAAGTCGGTCAGCAGCTCGAGCCAGACCATGACCGGGTAGACGTACCAGTGGACATGGTAGCCCGAGAGGGTGCCGACGCCGTTGTCGGTGGAGTTCTCGGACTTGGCCGGGAAGCCGACGCCCGGGTCGATCGAGATCCCCCCGAGGTTCACGAAGCAGTACGGCTTGGTGGTCACGTCGGCGAGGCGGACCGGCTCCCAGAAGCCGACCGCCAGGCCCACACGGACGAACAGCGGCGGCGGCGCCGGGCACACGCAGACCGGAGAGCCTGGGTTCGGAGTGTCCGGCTTGTCCCCCTTGAACAGCTGGATGTTGCCCAGCGAGAGCGGAAACAGGCAGGACCAGCACACGTCCCCGAAGGGGTTCGGGAACTTGCCCGTGCAGCTCTGCCCCTTGGGGGCCTCGACCGCGTTCGCCACGGTAGGGGCGCCGATCGCGAGGACGCCCGCCATCGCGCAGGCGATGAGGTTGCGCCACAGGCTCACGGCTTCACCTCCGATACGCGCAGCCTGGAGCCTTCGCGTTCGACGATGGCCGGGACCTGGCGCAGCCCGAAGTGGCCCGAGAGGCGGCCCTCCTGGTCAAAGTAGACCTGCCTCTTGCGCTTTCTCATGAGTTCGAGCGGCGCGCCGTCGACCAGCACGACGCGGCCGCGGCGCTCGCCGATCTGGCCGAGCTTTTTGAAGGCGAATTCCACCTGGCGCGGGTCGTCGCCGTTGATGAAGATCAGCACCCGGTCGAAGCCTGGCAGACGATCGAGCGGGTTCAGGCGCTCGCCGGCGCGCGCGAACACGCGGCCCTGCGGGTCTGAAAAATCCTTCGGCACGATGATCGTCGGATCGAACAGCCAAGAGCGCGGCTCGACGGTCGTGCGCAGGCCGTCTACGGCGCGCGGACGCTCGACGCGCTTCTTCACCCGCGCCGTGAACTCCTTCTGCAGGGAGTCCAGCTTGCCCGCTTGCTGCGCCTTGCGCAGCTTCGCGGCGATGTATTCCAGGATGTCGGTTTCTGCGATCGTGAACGTGTGCCCGATCGTGCCGAGGTCCTTCGCTTGCGCCGCGCCGGCGGCCGCGATCGCGGTGGCCAACACCATGCCCCCGAGCCGCTTCACAGCACCGGCCTCGCGACGCCCTGAATCCGCGCGGCGCTGATCCAGCCCATGTGCGCGTAGCGACTGTCGAAGGAGTCTGTGTGGTCGCCCACGACGAAATACTGGCCGGCCGGGATGACGCCGACAGGACCGAGCGGCGCCTCGTCGCCCATTCTGGAGCGCTCTTTTGCGCGGCCGACGAACCGGCCCGCGACGTAGAACTCGCGGCCGCGAGCCTCCACGAGGTCGCCAGGCACACCCACGACGCGCTTCACGAATTTCGCGCTCGTCGGATAGTACGGGTTCGCCGGCGGGTGAAACTGGACCAGCTCGCCACGCCGCGGCGTTCGGTCTTCGCGGTCCACGACGTACGCCCAGTTCGACAGGCTCTCGGTCGTGTTCACGCCGAATTCGTAGCGCTCGTGGACGACGCCCACGGCGCACACACCAGCCAGCAAGGCGCCCAGCGCCGCCAGCCGCTCGACCGCCTTCTTAGACAGTCGCGTCATGCCACCACCTCGTTTGCTTGCAGCAGGGCCCTGGCTTCGTCGGTCAGGCGCATCTCGGCGTCGAAGTAGGGCATGAGCCGCTTGGTCGACTCCGGCCCGATCTCCAGCGTGACCTCGCGCCCGTTCTCCATGACCTTCACGGCCCGCATGGCGGCCGGGGCGTGCGTCGAGCGGCGCGGAAACTGCCACTTCGTGGGGAACGGCTCTTCCAGGTGGAACCGCAGGAAGGCCAACTCTTCTTCCCGGAGCTCCCTCACCGGCGAGCCAAGCCCGCCTCCGGGGTTGCAGCCAGGCCCGGCAGGGCGAGGCCGGCGGGCTTCGGGCCGGCGACCGGCGCCATGGCGGACTTCACGGCCGCGTCGACCACTGCGGTCCAGTCGGCCTGCTCGCCGGCGAGCACGCACTCGCGCGCGAGCACGATGACACCGTCCTCGGTAGCGACGCGCTTGAGCGTGTCCTGGCTCACCGCAAGGTAAGTTTCCATGCGGATCCGCGCCTGATCCGGTGTGATCTGGCCCAAGGCTTCGCGCGCAATGAAGCCCTGAGTCAGTTCCGTGATGCCCACGGTGACGATCTTTGGCGGTTTGCGAGTGACTAGGGCCGCCCAGGCGCCAACATTCGAGACGACCAGCAGCGCGATCATCGCCCCCGTCACCTGACCCTTTGACGGCCCCCACTTGCGCAACCACGCGCGCAGCGACGGCTTGCCCTGCATCGGGGCGTCCGCTTGGTCCGACATCACCACTGTCCTTTGATCTGACTGCCGGCGTCGCTGCGCGCGCCCGTCCGGCTGTTTCGGAACCACCCCACGAGAGCGGTCAGGACGGCCCATACGCCGACCAGAGCCGCCAGCACGGGCCCCCGCGCCTCGTCCGAGGCGTTCGCGTAGTGGGTCCAGAAGCTCCCCCAGATGCGCGCGGCGGCGCTTAGGGTCATGCCCCCGAGACCAAGGCTCACCACCCCCATCAGGCCTACAGCCATGAGCCCGTTCTCGACCAGGCGGCCGGCCATGGCGGCGATACTCAGATCGGAGTTCGGGCCCCGGCTGCGCCCCTCCGAGGTCCACGTCACAAGGCTCATGCCGCCGCCCTCCGGGAGTGAGCGGCGGCCCCTTGCAGGGCGTCGAGCACGGCCGGCGCGCCCCGGTACGCGACCTCGCGGACGGCGTCCTTCATTGCCCAGCCCAGCTCGCGCAGACCGTCGATCGCGGCGAACACGTTGGGCTTCGACGAGTAGAGCGTGGCCGAGTACGGATCGAGGATCAGCCGGCCCAGGAAGCTCCCGCCCGGGACCATGATCACCATTTCTGAGTATTCGCCCTCGACGACCTTGAGGGACTTCATCAGCACCATCGTCGGCTCGCTGATCTTCAAGCGAGCGTTCTCGCGGAACTGCTCCAGCGACTCGTCCTTCAGGCGCAGGACGACGACGTGGTCGCTGTTCTCGATGCAGGCGGTCGCGCCGGCGGTCTTGTAGTAGTCGTTGAGCGACTGCGTCCCGGTGATGATGGCGCCGCCTTCCTTACGGCAGCGGCGCGCCATCCCTTCGATGAACTTGCCCGTCGCCCCGTCCGACAGGAGCTGCCAGGCCTCGTCGATGATGAGCGCTTTCTTCTGCTCCCGCCCGCCCACCTTCATGCGCTGGCGGATCATGAACAGCAGCGCGAGGATCACGACGGCGCGCAGCGCCGGCTTGGACTCGAGGTCCGACATCTCGAACACCGTGTAGGGGTTCGTCATGTCCAGGTTGGCCCGGCCGTTGAAGTAGCCGCCGTACGTACCTTTGCTGGTGTAAGCCTGCATCGAGAGCGCGAGATCACGGCCGCGCTCGCCGAAGTCCGGGTGCATCAGGCCGGCGACGACGTCATCGAACGTGCCGCTGGCGCCCTTGGCCTCCCAAACTTCGCCGATCACCCGCTCGAGGGCTCCGGCCTCCTCGTCGGTGGCCAGCCGATCGCCGCGCGCCATCTGCGTGCAGACCAGCAGCAGCATGCTCTTGCACTCGACGAGATAGTCCGGGCTCTCCCTGGCGAAGCCCTCGTCGATCATGCTGAACGGGTTGATGCAGATCCTCTTGTCCAGGTCGAACTGGATGAAGGCGCCGTCCAGAAGCAGGCACGAATTGCGGAACGAGAAGCCGTCGTCGATGACCATGACGTGCGCGCCAGCCCCGAGAAGGCTGGCGGCCATGTCCTGCATCAGCACGGATTTTCCCGAGCCCGACGAGCCGACGACGGCGCAGTTGTGGTTGCCTTCGGAGTTGCCGAAGATCGAGTAGTAGAAGAGCTGGCCGCGGCGCCCCGAGAACAGCATGTGCGGTGTGTCGGGATAGCCCAGGAACTCGCCCTGCAGCGGCGCCAGGCGGGCTGAAACCGTCGAGGGCATCCGCCGCACGCGCCCGGTCTTCTGCAGATCCTCGGCCATGCCCGAGCTGAAGCCCAGCGGCAGGCATGTCAGCAGGGTCTGCAGGTGGATGTCGTCGTGCCGCTCGATGTCGAAGCCACAGGAGCGCCAGACAGCGCGAAGCTGGCGCTCCGCCTGGACCGCATCCCGCTTCGGCGAGACCGTCAGGATGAACATGCCGACGTGCCCGAGGAGGGCGCCTTCGGCGACGTCCTCCATCACCCAGCTCCACTCCTCAGCCGCCTTGCGGGTCTCGGGGACCATGCCGCCGAGACGGTTGCTGGCGGCCTGGGTGGTGCGGATGCGCTTGAACTCCGCCGTGGAGCGCGACTTCTCCGGCGTCATGTTCGTGAAGACGGTCACGATCAGGGTCGGACCGACCAACCGAAGCTGGTCGTTGAACATGTCGCCGAGCAGCCGGCTCATCCGCGCCTGGCTCCAGATGCGCGGGAACTTCCGCACGGCGAAGCCCCTCATCTGGAACTGCTCGTCCTTGCCGCCGCTCTCGCGGATCAGCGCGACGGCCTTCGCATCGGACTCGTCGAGCACCAGGTCATCGCCCTCGCTTCGCGCGGCGACGTCGATGCGATCCCGGAAGACGGCGTAGCGAGTGTCCCACCCCACCATCTGTTCGTTCAGGTACTGGGTGTCGTCGTAGCCGCGCGCCGCCCTGCGCACGTTGGTGGACGGATTAAGAATGTCGCCAACGACGTCGATCAGGTCGGCGGGATGAAGGGTCTTCGTGAAGCTCCGCATCGCCTTGAAGTCGGCGGCAAACTTCGCGCGGGCCTCGGTCAACTCGTCGGCGGCTTCCGACTCCAGCGTGCCGTCCATCTCGACGGCGATGAAGATGCGAAAGTCGCGAAAATAGAACGGCGCGTGCGCCGAGGCCGACTCCCAGGCGCCCTTGCGCAGGAAGTCGTAGCGGTGCTTGCCCAGCTCTTCGAACACGCCGCCCTGGCGCGCACGGACCTTCGCCCACTTGCCGATCAGGTCGCCGATCTTTGGTGAGGCGTAGGTGATGATCTGGCAGGTCGCGCCCTGCGGCACGGCGTGGGCGCAGAGCTCCTCGAGCATGCGGGCCTGCACGTCGTCCGAACCGACCAGCGGGATGACTTCCAGAACCCACCCGAGGCTCTTGTCCTGGACGAACAGCTCACGCTGCGCGTCCCACTGGCGATACGGCAGCAGCGCCGAGAGCGTCGCGTGGCCGTGAAAGCCGCGCGGCGCTTCCGCCGGCGGCGGCTCGTCGAAAATCGCCTTCGCTCCGCGCTGCAGCGCGTCCCCGGCGAGCTTTTGGAAGTCGAACCCCGGCAGCATCGCTCGCCCTTACTTGGAGGCCGTACGAGCGCTGGCCGCCTCTGGCAGCGGCTTCACGACAAAGGCTTCGGGGGCCGCGCCGGGCCCCCACCATCCGCCCGGGCGCATGACCGCGTACACTTCAGAGCGCGTGTAGTAGTCGCCGACCCGATCGACGAACGGAGCGAAGACGATCCGCATCACCTGGTCGCCCTCGCGTAGAGGGAAGCCTGGTCCTTGCGACGCACGCGGCACGTCCTTCCACCAGCGGACGACTTCCGCCCCCTCGATGGTGGTGCGCGCGGCGGCGTTGATCACGCCGCTGCTGGCCGGCCCCATCCCGCGGTCGATCTCCTCGATCGACGCGCACGTCGCGCCTTCGGGCGCCTTGCACGCCCAGCTGCCCTTGGTGTTGGTCGCGCAACCCGCAAGCGCGAACCCGGCGAGGCCCAGGATCAGCGCCGCCCTCACGCCTGCGCTCCCTTCGCCCAGGCGCGCAGCTGCTCGATCGGCATCCAGCCGCTTTGGCTCGCGCCGTCGGCGCGGACGATCGTCGGCGTGCCGGTGATCCCGTTCTGCTGACCGAACTCCGTATTGGCCTGCACGGCCGCGTCGGCGCCGCCGCAGTCGTCCGGCGCGACCACTTCCCCGCCCAGGTAGATGCTGTCGACGGCCTTGGCGCGGTCGCCGGCGCAAAGGGCCAGACGGGCCTTGTCGCGGCTGTCGGGGGCCAGGAACGCCATCGGGTACTCGGTGACCTCGATGTCTTTCGCGGACTTCAGGTCCTCGTGCAGCTTGCGGCAGTAGCCGCAGTTCAGGTCGGTAAAGACCTTCAGCTTGATGGGCGCGCCGGCGTTGTGAACGATCGCGTTCGCCGTGGGCAGAGTAACATTGATCTTTCGGATCGGACCCGCCTGCGGCGCGGCGGCCTGCTGTACCTGCCCGCCCTGCCCGTTGATACGCTGTTCGGCATTGTTCACGGCCGCCAGCTCACGCAAGCGCGCATCGGTGATGTCGACCTTCCTGTTCAGGTCGAGCACGGCTCCAACGAAGGCGTAGCGGGCGTCCTTCGTCACGTAGAAGACGTTGGCGCCCGCAGTCACCTCGCAGATGCCCGGCAGGCCCTTGTCGCAGTCCACGCCCGACACCTTCGTGTTCGGGAACTGCTTCTCGATCTTCGAAACGAGGCGGCTGTCCGTTTGAGCATAGGCCCAACCGCCCGCGATCACTGCCATCAGGACGGCCGCGGCCGCGCCCATCGCCAGCTTCTTCTTGGTCAGAAGTTGCACAGGATTCCCCTCGGAATTCAGTTCTGGGTGAGAGCCGGGCACGACCACTGGCCGCGCGTCGGCGAGCACCCCGCGACGAGCGGGGCGTTGAAGGCGAAGACGATGAGACAGGCCGTTGCGACGGAGCGGGCGGGGAAGCTACGCATCACTTCTTCCCGATCTCGAAGCCGGTCAGGAACACCAGCTCGACCTCGATACCGGTCGGCATCTCGATCACCGGCTGGTACTGCTCGGCGCGCTTGATCCAGTAATCGGCCAGGGTCGAGGCGGCGTTGCCCACGCCGCCGCCGAAGGCGCCGGCGGCGACCTGGCCAGCGTCCAGCGGAGCGGCGCCCTGCACCTGGCCCGTCGAGCCGACGGTCAGGCCGCCCATGTTCCGGTTCGTGTAGTTCTCGAGCGACTGGCCAAGGCCCTGGAACGTGCCGGCGATCATCGCCCGCCCCATCAGGCCCGCGTCTCGGGACACGACCTGGCCGCGGACGCCCGCCTTGCCTCGATGGGAGACGTAGCCCTCGACCGCCGAGACGGAAAACTGCTTGGGTCCCGCCGGGCAGGAGATCCTCTGCAGCTTGATGTAGACCTTCTCGGACGGGAGTTCGGCGTAAGCCGCGCCATTGACCACGCAGCCGGTCAGGTCAGTGGTCTGAAGGTTTCCGTTCGCGCCGACGTGGGTGGCAGGCCCGACCAGCCGGAACATCACGGGCTTCGGATCGGCCTGCTGGCTTACGCCCGTGGTCGCGTCGACGCCGACGAGCACCTTGGCCTTCACGTAGGCGTTCGGCGGGACGAACCGTTTGCTGTCGAAGGTCTGAACTCCGCTGCGCACGAAGGCGCTGTCAGAGTTGGCCGGCTTGCCCTCGGACGCTTCAGGCTCAGCCGCCTGGGCCGGCTTGGCGCCACCCGCCCGGATGACGCTCACCGAGCGGCGGCCATTGGGCTGGCCGGCCGTGTCCATTGACCGGGCGCCGAACGCGCCGGCGAGATGGGACGCGCCCTGCCCGCCCGCGCCGACGGGAGCGAACGGGTCGCCTGCGCTGCTGTAGGGTGGCGGCGCGACGCTTGGTCCAGTGATCGCGCCGCCCTGCGCAGCGGCTACGGGAGGGGGAGCCGCGCTACGCATTTCGAGTTCGGAGTTCAGCGCGTTGATGGTCTTCAGCGCATTGTCGTGGTTCGCTGCGGACTCGGCCTTCGCCCGTTCCAGTTCGGTGAGCAGCTGGGCTTTTTCGGACTGCAGTTGGCGATTGTCCGCATCCAGCGACTGCACCCGCACAGCCAGCTCGCGCGACGTGTCCTGACCGCCGCCGCGGGCGAGGCCTGCGGTCGCCACCATCCGGGCGGCCTCGTCGGGGTCCTTCTTGGCCCCGGACGTGTCGTCCGACATGTAGTCCATGATGAACCAGCTGGCGCCGCCCACCAGGACGACCATCGCCACGCCCCAGAACAGCTTCTGCTTGCGTCCGGCGCGCTCGTTGACGCTGACGCCGCCGCTGGCGAAGGAATCGTCGGCCGCCGGAATCTCCGAGGCCGACATCACTTCTCCTCCACGATGAAGACGCGGCCGCGGTTGTTCGGCCCGAGCGCTTCGTGCGTGACCGCGACGGCCAGGACGCCCGGCACGAAGAAGCTGTCGGCGATCACCTGCTGCTCTTCGGCCGAGGCGTTGCGCAGGTGGATCACCTGGCCGCGGAGACCCGCGACTTCGTAGCTTTCGACCACCTGCAGCTCGAACGGGCCGGCCTTGCCCGGCTTACCGTTCACCGCCCGGAACACGACGCCCTCAGGCGCTTCCGAGTTGAACATCAGACGCATCAGCGCCGTGACGGTTTCCTGATACGGAGCGCGACGATCAGCCCGCTGATCCATTCGGGCCTGCGGCGCCTGTTCCGTGAGGATCTGGACCGTCTGGCCCTCGACAGCGCCCGGCGTGAGCACCGCCTGGATTGTCCGGCCCTGGTTGGTGATCAGGAAAAGCGTGAAGGTCTTGCCGACCGCTTCGCCGTCGAAGGCCACAAAGACGTCACCCGTCGTGTCGCTCGTCTCGACCAGGATCTGCGGGCCGGCCGGGTCGTCGATCTTGCGGACTTCGACGACCTTCTCGCCCAGCACGACGAGGCGGGACATCTGATCGGACGACACGGTCGCCTCGACGCGACCGTTCTTGACCAGGACCGGATCGGCCGTGGCCGCGGCCGGCGCCGCGAGGGCGGCCGCCAGCGCGACGCCAGCCAGAAGCTTCGAGGCCATGGGTTCTCTCGACATGAGGAAGGTGCGAACCGCCGTCACCGGTCGGCTTCCGTTTGGGCCTTCGCGCGAGCCCCGAGGCGATCCTTCGCCTCCATCTCGACGATCGACTTCAGGCGCACCGCCGTCCCGTGACGGGCGAAGCGAAGCGCGTAGGTCTTCGTCTCCGTGCTCTGGATCGAGACGCCGTCGCTCAGCTGCAGGCGGCCGACGACCTCGACGTAGAGGTCGCCCGGCTTCACGTAGAACTCGGACGGAAAGAACGTCTGCGAGGACTTCGTCTCGCGCCGATCCTGGCGGTCCTTGATCAGAGCCGTCTTGATCTCTTGGTACGTGGCCGGATCCACGATGCGCTCGAGCTGAGCTTCGAAGTACCTCGCCGTCTCGGGAGTCCGGTTCAGGAAGAGATAGATCGCGTCGCGCGACATGCGCTCGAGGTAGTCGCGGTCCACCGCGCCACCGCTGCCGACCTCGACCGTATCGGTCAGGGTCGGGACAAGAACGACCTTTTGAGACGTGGCCGCCACCACGGCCAACGCCGCGTTCGAGACCAGGCTCAAGCCAAGGAAGCCCAGCGCCAGCATCAGCTTGATGCTCAGCTTTCGAGCGGCCAGGCCGCTATTGTTGATGTCCATCCGTCACCCGGCGAGTTCGCGCAGATGGGACGGCGGCGTCGCCTTGAAGCGGAATATGTAGGAGGGCAGCGCATAGTACGCGGCCCACAGGAGCCGGTGCAGTGAGCTGCCCTGCTTGAACTTCCGCAGCAGCCAAAGGAGCGACAAACCCGCGACCAACCCGATCACGAAGTTCAGTGTCACGGTGCAAACGACGAGCGGGAGGATGATCACCATCAGCTCGTCGGCCGTGAAGACGAGGTAGCGCGTCGGCTCGTCCAGGCTCTGGGGGATGTAAGCGTCTTTGCTGTTCATGGCCCCGAGGCTTCCCAGGCCGGCCCCGCCTCTCGGCGGGACCAGCTGACGTTCGGACGAAGAATTCAGAGATTTGCGAGCGGGCCAGCGGGGAGACACCAGTAGACCCGTCCGGCCCGCTCGCTGTGCATCACAGTATTGGGGACAACCGCCTCAGAAGATGGCGGTCACAAAGCTCCCCGCGATTTGCGGACCGAGGCCTGCCGTGACGCCGACCCCCAAAGCACCTGCGATGAACTTCCAGTTGAACGCGGTCACGATGTTGACGACCGCCGAACCGATGGCGGCGATGGTGACCAGCTTGCCGAGCGAACCGTTGATCCAGCCCTCGACCTGGGCCGTTGCCGGGTCGAACGTAGTGTCGGTCCCGGCGATGACGCCGGTGGCGCTCAGCGCGCAAATGCCGACTGCGAGGCCGACGACGGCGGCGGCCGCGCCGAGCTTGCGAGCCCGCATGTCCTCAGTCTTGGACTTCATTCCTCTGTTGACCTTTCAGCTTATCGCGCACGACAAGTGAAGCGTCATAGGCCACGGGCCGGCCGTGTCTGCAATCGTTGCTTTCGGCCATCATTATACGGCCTCGCGAATTCTTCGACTTTATGACGCGTAGCCGTTCGCACGTGCAGCGCGTCTCGCCTTTACTGCTGCTTCTCGACCGGCTCTTGACGGGCCGCGCATCGCTTTTGATCCAGCGCGCGTCATTTTTGACGGGTTTCGCAACCTGGGCGCGCCTGGCTCAGGTGCACTCTCTTGTTTTTATGACGCTTTCGCTCATTCTGCGCGCGTAAGGGCTCTCGTCGGCCCTGCGCCCCTTTGGATGAGGCGTCTTTGAGCTCAGGCAGCACACGCGTCGTGAATCTGACCAACGATTCGCGTTTCAAAGAGCGGCTTGAAAAAGCGATCGAAGCCCGGGCCCGCCTCACCGATTACTTCGTACCCGTTCAGGGGCTTGTGCGCCCCGCCCTCGCCTACCTGGCTGAACTCGACGGTGCTCAAGCCCGCCTGATCCTTGGCGACATCAATGTCTCGGTCAAAGGGCGCGGCGGCGGCGTGCGCGTCTCGGCGGAGAACCTGGTGGAGGCCGACCGGGTGTGCCAGATGCTTCGGAAGACGACCCCGCCAGACGTCCACTTTCGTTGGTCGACGCGCGTGACGATCATCACGGCCCTATACGCCTACGCTGAACACATCCTGGCGGCTGCGCAGTAGGCAGAACCGACAATCCTGGGGCGCTGACGTCAGCAGACTGCCTCGCGAAACGGCAGGTCCGCACCTGTTGATGCGGACCTGCACTGGCGTCAGCCCGCGACCTGGTAGCCCGCCCCGCAGATCGCGGCCTTGATCGACTGCTCGTCGACATCACCGTCGACCCGGACCTGCCGGGACGCCAGATCGACCTCGACGTGAGCAGCGGGAGCCACCGAGGCGATCGCCTTCCTCACGGCCGCCGCGCAACCGCCGCATGTCATGCCTTCGACTGTTATCGGAGCCATCTCGCTCTCCTGGTTCAAGATGGTCTCTAAGTGGGGCTTCCCACCGTGGGAGGGTCAAGACGGCCCCCAGAAACTCTCGGCGCGGTGCGGAGCGACGACCTTAGCAAATAGCCGCTTGACCCTCCCATGATGGGAAGGACTATCCGCTGTGGACATCGAGATTGCATGGAGGCTCCGGTGTCCGAAGCCGCGCTAAGACCCCTAGATATTCCCGTGCTCGGCATGACCTGCGCCAGCTGCGTCGGACGGGTCGAAAAAGCCATCAAGTCCGTTCCGGGCGTGAAAGCGGCCGCCGTGAACCTGGCCGCCGAACGCGCGCGGGTCGAATTCGCGCAAGGCGGAAGCCCCGTCGCCGTCGCGGAGGCGATCCGCGCGATCGGCTACGAGCCGGTCGAAAGCACGATCGATCTGAAGATCGGCGGAATGACCTGCGCCAGCTGCGTGAACCGGGTCGAGCGCGCTCTGAAGGCGGTCCCCGGCGTCCTGGACGCGTCCGTGAACCTTGCGACCGAGCGGGCTTCTGTTCGTGCGCTGGAAGGCGCCGTTCCGTTCGACGTCCTCGCAGCGACCGTGGCGGCCACCGGCTATGAGGCTGAAGGCGTCGCCGGCGCGCCTGACGTGTCGGACCGCGAGCGAGCCGCGCGCGAGGCGGAGATCGCCGGACTGCGCCGATCGGTGATCGTCGCCGCGGCCGCCACCGCTCCGCTCTTCGTGCTGGAGATGGGCGCACACCTGTTCCCCCGAGTGCATCACTGGCTCGCCGACGCCATTGGAGACGGGACCTGGCGAGCCGTGAGCTTTGCGCTGGCCACGTTCGTGCTGTTCGGACCGGGCCTGCGCTTCTTCCGCAAGGGGCTGCCGAACCTGTTCCGGTTCACGCCGGACATGAACTCTCTGGTGGCGCTGGGCGCGACTGCGGCGTGGGCGTATTCGGTAGTGGCGACCTTCGCGCCTCAGGTCCTGCCTGCAGGCACGGCCCACGTCTATTACGAAGCGGCCGCCGTCATCGTCACCCTGATCCTGCTCGGCCGCTGGTTCGAGGCGCGGGCGAAGGGGCGCACCAGCGAAGCGATCAAGAGGCTCATGACACTGCAGGCCAAGACCGCACGCGTGGTCCGCGACGGCGTCGAGACCGAGGTCGCAATCGACGCCGTGCGTCCCGGAGACGTGGTCGTCGTCCGACCCGGCGAGCGCGTCCCCGTCGACGGCCAAGTGATCGATGGCGCCTCGTTCGTCGACGAGTCCATGATCACTGGCGAACCGATCCCGGTTGAGAAGATCGCCGGCGCCGCCGTGGTCGGCGGCACGGTGAACACGACCGGTGCGTTTCGCTTCCGCGCCGAGAAGGTCGGGGCCGAGACCATGCTGGCCCAGATCGTCCGCATGGTCGAAGCCGCCCAGGGCGCGAAGCTCCCGATCCAGGCCCTGGTCGACAAGGTCACGGCCTGGTTCGTGCCGGCGGTGATCGGTCTGGCCGCCCTCACCTTCGTCGTCTGGCTGGTGTTTGGACCGGATCCGGCCCTCACCTTCGCCCTCGTCAACGCCGTCGCCGTTCTGATCATCGCCTGCCCGTGCGCCATGGGACTGGCGACTCCGACGTCGATCATGGTGGGCACGGGCAAAGCCGCGGAGCTGGGTGTCCTTTTCCGCAGGGGCGAGGCTCTGCAGGCTTTGCGCGACGTCGACGTGGTCGCGCTCGACAAGACCGGCACCCTGACAAAGGGGCGGCCCGAGCTCACGGACATGATCACCGCGGATGGCTTCACAGAGGCGGACGTCCTGGGCCTGGTCGCCGCGGTCGAACGTCGCTCTGAACACCCGATCGCCCACGCGATCGTTGAAGCAGCGAAGGCGCGTACGCTGGCGATCGCCGAGCCGGAAGCCTTCGCGTCTGTCCCCGGCTTTGGCGCCGAAGCTACGGTCGAGGGCCGGAAGGTCCAGGTCGGCGCGGACCGCTACATGGCCCGGCTAGGGATCGATGTCGGCGCCTTCGCCCCGACCGCCGATCGGCTGGCGGCCGATGGCAAGAGCCCGCTCTACGCTGCGGTCGACGGCCGCCTCGCCGCCGTCCTGGCCGTCGCCGACCCGATCAAGGAAACGACGCCCACGGCCGTGGCCGCCCTGCACCGCCTGGGGCTCAAGGTCGCCATGGTCACGGGGGACAACCGCCGTACCGCTGAAGCGGTGGCCCGCCGTCTGGGTATTGACGAGGTGATCGCCGAGGTGCTGCCCGAGGGCAAGGTCGAGGCGGTCCGCTCGCTGCAGGCCGGCAGCCGTCGCGTGGCCTTCGTGGGCGACGGCGTGAACGACGCTCCTGCCCTGGCCACCGCGGACGTCGGGCTGGCGATGGGCACGGGGACCGACGTAGCCATCGAGAGCGCCGATGTCGTCCTCACCGGCGGCGACCTGCGCGGAGTGGCCAACGCTGTCGGCCTGAGCCGGGCCACGCTGAACAACATCCGCCAGAACCTGGTCTGGGCCTTCGGCTACAACGTGGTGCTCATCCCGGTCGCGGCGGGCCTGCTTTACCCGGGCTTCGGCGTCCTGCTGTCGCCGATGTTCGCAGCGGGCGCCATGGCCCTGTCCAGCGTCAGCGTACTGGCGAACGCCTTGCGGCTTCGCGGCTTCAAATCGCTGGTCCCGTCGCCGACCTCGGCGCCGGGTGTCGCCTGACGGTCAATGCTTCGGCGTACGTCCGCCATTCTGATCCAGCCAGGCCTGCAGCTCAGCAATGCCCTTCTCGTTTTGCTCGATCGTCTTGGTGGCGATCCGGCGCACGTCGGGATCCTTGGAGTACTTCAGCACTACGCGAGCGTCGTCGATCGCCCCCTGATGATGCGGGATCATCATCAGGGCCCAGGCTCGGGCGGGGTCAGGGTCCATGGACTGGGTCATCATGGCTTGCATCATGCGATGCATGTTGGCCATGTATTCAGGACCCGCCTGAGGCCCTCCATGCATGGCCGCCATTTCGGGGGACATGGGCCCGTGCATCATTCCCGGCGGCATCGCGCCGGGCTGCATGGCTCCGGGCTGCAAGGCTCCGGGCTGCGTGTGGCCGGTGTGCCCTTGCTGAGCAGCCGCTCCACCGGCGATCACACTCAAGGCCGCTATCGAGAGTAGATACGTTCTCATTCGCTTCCTTCCTCCGGTCGGGACACCCGCTGAACCGCTGATATTCGGCCCAGTTCCGACCAGGAGCGTGGCGCTACTTGCGCCGGAAGAAGAGATATTTGACGAGCGCTGCGATCCCGAGGACGAGCAAGACCACGATCAGCCCCCAGAGGAGCCCCATCTCGCCCATCATCCCGTGCATGCCTTGCATATGCCGAGCCTCGCGCTCCCTGACACCGTGCCTGTGGAGCAGTGATCTGACCCAGAAACTCGGAAAACCGCGACGGAGTTGACCTTCGAGGGGTGTGGTTGCGAGGAGATCGGGAATGGCGATGGCTAGAGGCCTGGGCCCGATGCGATGCGCTGCTACCGGCGCAGCGGTCGTCCTCACGCAGTTCGTAATCTGCTGGGCGGTCGCGGCCGCATTCGATCGGCTTCGCCTTACTCACATGTTCGTCGAGCTGTTCACCGCCGCGCCCGCGAGTTCGACGTCAGCCCTGCTCGAGGGTGCAACCTGGTCAATCGTGTTCGGCGCGCTGACCGGTGTCCTCGTTGCGCTAGTCTACAACCTGTTCAGCTTCCTGGACGCGCGTCGCGAAGGCGGACCGAAGCGGCTTTGAGGTTCGAGCAGTCGATTTACAGGCGCACCCCGCGAAGCCGTAGCGCATTGCCGACGACGCTGACCGAAGACAGCGCCATCGCCGCCGCGGCGATTGCAGGCGAAAGCAGCCAGCCGAACGCCGGATAGAGTACGCCGGCCGCGATCGGCACGCCGGCGGCGTTGTAGATGAAGGCGAAGAACAGGTTCTGGCGGATGTTGCGCATGACCGCGTGCGACAGCCGCCTCGCCTTCACGATGCCCTGCAGGTCCCCCTTCAAAAGGGTCACGCCCGCGCTCTCGATGGCCACGTCCGCGCCCGCGCCCATCGCGACGCCTACGTCCGCCGCAGCAAGCGCCGGCGCGTCGTTGACGCCGTCACCGGCCATGGCGACAGCGCGGCCTTCTTTGCGGAACCGCTCGACGACCGAGGCCTTGTCCTGGGGCAGGACCTCGGCTGCGACTTCGTCGATGCCGAGCTTCTTGGCGACTGCCAGCGCGGTCGTGCGATTGTCCCCGGTCATCATGACGAGACGCACGCCTTCGCGCTTCAGCGCCTCGACGGCCGCGGGCGTTGTGGGCTTGATCGGGTCGGCGATGGCGAAAACGCCGGCCACACGGCCATCGACCGCCATGAAGATGGCCGTCGCGCCCTCGCTTCGCAGGCCTTCCGCGGCCTGGTCGAGAGCGCTCGTTTCAATCTTCTGTTCGGCGAGGAACTTGCCGCTGCCAAGCACGAGGGATCGGCCGCCCACCCGGCCGAGGACGCCCTTGCCCACCGGCGAGTCGAATTCCGCAGCCTCTTCCAGCTGTACGCCACGTTCCACGGCGGCTCGCACGATGGCGTCGGCCAAGGGATGCTCGCTATTGCGCTCCAGGCTCGCCGCCAGGCGCAGGAGCTCACCTTCCTCGTACCCCTGCGCGGGACGGATCTCGGTCACCGCCGGGCGACCCTCGGTCAGGGTTCCGGTCTTGTCGATGACGAGGGTGTCGATCTTCTCGAAACGCTCCAATGCTTCCGCGTCCTTGATGAGCACGCCCGCCTGAGCGCCGCGGCCCACGCCGACCATGATCGAAATCGGCGTCGCCAGGCCGAGCGCGCAGGGGCAGGCGATGATCAGGACGGAGACCGCCGCGAGGAGGCCGTACGAGTACCTGGGGTCGGGACCCCAGACGGCCCAGGCCGCAAACGCCAGCGCCGCGATCAATATGACCGCCGGGACGAACCAGCCGGAAACCTGGTCGGCGAGGCGCTGGATAGGCGCCCGGCTCCGCTGGGCCTGGGCGACCATCTGCACGATCTGGGAAAGGAGGGTGTCGGCGCCGACCTTCTCGGCGCGCATCACGAAGGAGCCGGTCTTGTTCAAAGACCCGGCGACCACCTTGTCGCCAGCCTCCTTGGTGACCGGCATGGACTCGCCGGTGACCATGGACTCGTCGATCGCGACGCGGCCCTCCAGGACCGCCCCGTCGACAGGAATCTTCTCGCCCGGGCGAACGCGAAGCCGGTCGTCGACGACGATCTGGTCGATCGTCACTTCCTCGTCAGTCCCGTCTTCGCGCACACGACGGGCGGTCTTGGGAGCGAGGTCGAGAAGCGCCTTGATCGCTCCGGAGGTGCGCTCGCGAGCCCGCAATTCCAGCACCTGGCCCAGCAGGACCAGGGTGGTGATCACCGCCGCGGCCTCGAAGTAGACCGGCACCGCACCGTCTTTTCGGAAGCCTTCGGGGAAGGCGCCCGGCACCAGGACGGCGACGACGCTGTAGAGCCACGCGACGCCCACCCCCATGGCGATGAGCGTGAACATGTTGAGGCTTCTGGCCTTCAACGAAGCCCACCCTCTGACGAAGAACGGCCAGCCGGACCAGAGCACGACAGGAGTGGCCAGGGCGAACTGGACCCAGTTCGACGTTTGCCGCTCGACCAGCATCATCAGGCCGGTCAGATGGCCGCCCATCTCAAGCGCCAGAACCGGAAGGGTCAGGACGAGGCCGATCCAGAAGCGTCGCGTCATGTCCGCGAGCTCGGGGTTGGGCCCTGCATCGACGGTCGCGATCTCAGGCTCCAGGGCCATTCCACAGATCGGGCACGAGCCCGGTCCGATCTGCCGGATCTGGGGGTGCATGGGACAGGTGTAGACCGTGCCCGCCGGCACGTCCGTCGCGGGAGCGGCCTCCGCCTTCAGGTAAAGCTCCGGGTGAGCCTCGAACCGCGTCCGGCACCGCTCCGAGCAGAAGTAGTGGACCTGACCTGCGAACGTGAGCTTGTGCTTGGCCGTCGCGGGATCGACGGACATGCCGCACACGGGGTCCTTGAGGGGGAGACCGCCGCCGTGACCGGCGCCGTGGCCCTGATGGTCGTGCGACATGCGTCCTCCACTCTTCGACGAGCGTTTGTCTAGTGCGTTCAGTGGCCGCCTGTTCCTGCGGACTGGCGGCCAAGCTCGTCAATGTCGCGAGCAGTCTGGCCGACCTCCAGGTCGGCGAGGATCGGGCAGTCCGGCCGATCGTCGCCGGCGCAGCATTGAGCAAGGACGCGGAGCGTCTCCGCCATGCTTTGCATTTCCGAGATGCGCGTCTGGAGCTCATCCACATGCGCTTCCGCAATCTTCTTCACCTCGCGACTGGGGCGAGACCGGTCGCGCCAAAGCGAGAGAAGATGCGTGATCTGGTCGACCGAGAAACCGAGGGTGCGAGCGCGCTTGATGAACCTGAGCTCGTTGACGTCGCGTTCGCCGAAGCTGCGGTAATTCGACTCGGTGCGGCCCGCCGGCCGAATGAGACCGACGCGCTCGTAGTAGCGGATCATCTTCGTCGAGACGCCGGACGCCTTTGACGCCTGTCCGATGTTCATCACCGCTCCTCGTCGCACGCGGCCAAGGGCGCGCGCAAAAACGCCGTTCACCTGTAGTACGCGGGGATCAGGAGAATCCCTCGCAGGCGAACGGCGTCCGATGCGGTGACGAGATTGCAGTTAGGCGTCGGCGCGGCGCACGAACCCTGCCAGGAGTTCTACGAACCAGCGCGCGGCCGTAAGCGACGACAGGTCACCGTGATCGAGGCTGGGATCGAACTCCGTCAGATCGACCGCGGCGACCTTCGGGTGAGCCGCAATCAGACGGGTGGCTTCAAAGAACTGATGGACGGGGATTCCGCCCGGTCGGGCCCCGGGAGCGCCCGGCAGCTGGGCGCGGTCGATGACGTCGATGTCGAAGTCGACGTAGATGGCGTCGCACAGGCCAGACAGCCGCTCGAGCTCTTCGGCTACGACAGCGGCCGCCCCGAGTTCCCGGCACTCGCGCATCGTGCGCACGGAAATCCCAGCACCCTTCGCCCGCTCGTGCGCCTTTCGGGTGTTCGCGAAAGGCGCCAGACCGATCTGGCTGATCTGGCGGCCCGGCAGCCCGTCTTCGAGCAGCGCCTGGATAGGATTGCCGTTGTTCAGCCCGCAGTCCGTGTCGCGCAGGTCGAAGTGAGCGTCGAGCGTCAGCACGCCGACGCGCGACAGGCTGGGGTCGAGCCCATGCACACCCGGCCTCGTGACCGCGTTGTTGCCCCCGAGGAGGACCACGAGAGACCGGACTTTCGCCTGCTCCGCCACAGCGTGACGGATGGGCTCGAAAGCCTCCGCAGGCGGGGTGATCTTCAGATTGAGATCGCCTGCATCGTGCACGCGCACACCTGAAAGATCGGTCTCCGTCTCCAGGTCATAGACGCTCATTCGGGGAAGCGTGGCCCGCACCACTCTCGGCCCGAGATCACACCTGCCCGGCGTGAGCGAGCGCTCGCCCAGCGGCGCCCCGATCAACCCGATCGGGGCGTCAGGGTGATCCCCGACCAAGTCCGCCGCGGACATCCACCCTTTGCATTCTGACGCGCTCATAACCGGCTCCGACACGCAACCCATACAGACCTGTCTATACGGCTCTTGATGCACGGCAAACCCGGAAGTAGAGATGACCTGTATGTACAGGCTGCTTCGTCTAGCGTCGCGTGAGATCCGGGCTCCCGAGGGCCTCGGGCCACGCCCCTTAACCAGCTCCGTCAGGGCTGGCGTGCGCCTGTGGCTCTAGCCGAACGGGAAGACACATGACGATCCATGCCAAGTTCCGCACCATCCGCGCGCCGCGCGGCCCGGAGATGAGCTGCAAGACCTGGGGCGCGGAAGCGGCGCTGCGCATGCTGATGAACAACCTCGACCCCGAGGTGGCCGAGCGGCCGGAGGACCTGGTGGTCTACGGCGGCATCGGCAAGGCGGCGCGCAACTGGGACGCCTTCGACCGCATCGTCGCCTCGCTGAAGACGCTGGAGGCCGACGAGAGCCTGCTGGTCCAGTCGGGCAAGCCGGTCGGCATCTTCCGCACCCATCCGGACGCCCCGCGCGTGCTGATCGCCAACTCCAACCTGGTGCCCAAGTGGGCCGACTGGGCCCACTTCAACGAGCTCGATCGCAAGGGGCTCATGATGTACGGCCAGATGACAGCCGGCTCGTGGATCTACATCGGCACCCAGGGCATCGTTCAGGGCACCTACGAGACCTTCGTCGAGGCCGGCCGCCAGCACTTCGGCGGCGACCTCGCCGGCAAGTGGATCCTGACCGCCGGCCTCGGCGGCATGGGCGGCGCCCAGACCCTGGCCGCGACCATGGCCGGCGCCTCGTGCCTGGCCATCGAGTGCCAGCGCTCGCGCCTCGAAAAGCGCCTTGAGACCCGCTACCTCGACGTCGCCGTCGAGGACCTCGACGAGGCCCTGCGCCTGATCGACGAGAGCGTGAAGACCAAGAAGCCGATCTCGGTCGGCCTGCTCGGCAACGCCGCCGAGATCCTGCCCGAACTGGTCAAGCGCGGCGTGCGCCCCGACATCGTCACCGACCAGACCTCGGCCCACGACCTGGTCAACGGCTACCTGCCGGCCGGCTGGACCGTCGCGGAGTGGGAAGAGAAGCGCGTCTCTGATCCGGCCGCGGTCGAAGCCGCCGCGCGCAAGTCGATCGTGACCCATGTCCAGGCCATGCTGGACTTCTGGAAAGCCGGCGTGCCCACCCTCGACTACGGCAACAACATCCGCCAGGTCGCCAAGGACGAAGGCGTAGAGAACGCCTTCGACTTCCCGGGCTTCGTGCCGGCCTACATCCGCCCGCTGTTCTGCCGCGGCGTGGGTCCGTTCCGCTGGGCCGCCCTCTCGGGCGATCCGGAGGACATCTACAAGACCGACGCGGCCATGAAGAAGCTGTTCCCCGAGAACAAGCACCTGCACCAGTGGCTGGACATGGCCAAGGAGAAGATCGCCTTCCAGGGCCTGCCCGCGCGCATCTGCTGGATCGGCCTGGGCGACCGGCACCGCGCCGGGCTGATGTTCAACGAGATGGTCGCCTCGGGCGAGCTGAAGGCCCCGGTCGTGATCGGCCGCGACCACCTGGACTCCGGCTCGGTCGCCAGCCCCAACCGCGAGACCGAGGCGATGATGGACGGCTCGGACGCGGTGTCCGACTGGCCGCTCCTGAACGCCCTGCTGAACACCGCCGGTGGCGCCACCTGGGTGTCGCTGCACCACGGCGGCGGCGTGGGCATGGGCTACTCCCAGCACTCGGGCGTGGTGATCGTCGCCGACGGCACCCCGGAATCGGCCAAGCGGCTGGAGCGGGTGCTGTGGAACGACCCGGGCACCGGGGTGATGCGCCACGCCGACGCCGGCTACCACATCGCCAAGCAATGCGCCCGCGAACAGGGCCTGAACATGCCGTCCCTGGAGGCCTGATCCAATGGCGAATGTCCTCACCCTGGGGGCGGGCCCGCTCTCCCTTGCGCAGCTGCGCCAAGCCCTGATCGCCCCGGTCCGCGTCGAGATCGCGCCCGGCGCGCTCGACGCCCTGGACGCCGGCGCGGCCACCGTCGCGCGCATCATCGACAGCGGCGCGACCGTCTACGGCATCAACACCGGCTTCGGCCTGCTGGCCGACACCCGCATCTCGCCCGGCGACCTCGAGACCCTGCAGAAGAACCTGGTGCTGAGCCACGCCTGCGGCGTCGGCGCCCTGCTGCCGGACTCCATCGTGCGGCTGATGACGGTGCTGAAGATCGCCTCGCTGTCGCGCGGCGCCTCGGGCGTCCGTCGCGAGACGGTGCTGGCCCTGAAGGCCTTGCTGGACGCCGAGGTTTATCCCTGCATCCCGTCGAAGGGCTCGGTCGGCGCCTCGGGCGACCTGGCCCCGCTGGCCCACATGTCGGCCGTGCTGATCGGTTGGGGCGAGGCGCGCGTGAACGGCCGCATCCTGCCGGCGACCGAAGCCCTGGCCGTCGCAGGGCTGAAGCCGCTGGTGCTGGGCCCGAAGGAGGGCCTGGCGCTGCTCAACGGCACCCAGTTCTCCACCGCCGTGGCCCTGGCCGGCCTGTTCGCGGCCGAGGACGTGTTCGCCGCGGCGCTCACGGCCGGCGCCATGTCGACCGACGCGCTGAAGGGCTCCGACACCCCGTTCGACCCGCGCATCCATGCGCTCCGCGGCCAGCCCGGCCAGATCGACGTCGCGGCCATGCTGCGTGGCTTGATCGCCGGCTCCGAGATCCGCGAGTCGCACCGCCACGACTGCACCAAGGTGCAGGATCCCTACTCGCTGCGCTGCCAGCCGCAGGTGATGGGCGCCATCCTCGACGTGCTGCGCTCGGCCGCCCGCATGCTGGAGACCGAGGCCTGCGGCGTGACCGACAACCCGCTGGTGTTCGCCGACACCGGCGAGGTGCTGTCGGGCGGCAACTTCCACGCCGAGCCGGTGGCCTTCGCCGCCGACATGATCGCCATGGCGCTCTGCGAGATCGGCAACATCTCCGAGCGCCGGACCTCGATCCTGGTCGACCCGAAGATGAGTGGCCTGCCGGCCTTCCTGGTGCGCGAGAGCGGGCTGAACTCCGGCTTCATGATCGCCCAGGTCACCGCCGCCGCCCTGGTGTCGGAAAACAAGATGCTGGCCCACCCGGCCGTGGTCGACACCGTGCCGACCTCAGCCAACCAGGAGGACCACGTGTCCATGGCCGCACACGGTGCACGCCGCCTGCTCGACATGGCGGACAACGTGGCGAACGTCGTCGCGATCGAACTGCTGGCCGCGGCCCAGGGCCTTGAATTCCACCGACCGCTGCGGACCTCCGATGTGCTCGAAGGGGCCCTTGCCGGCGTTCGGTCTGTGGCGCCCGGCTACGACTCCGACCGCTTCTTCGCTCCTGACATCCACCACGTCGCCGCCCTGGTCCGGAGCGGCTGGGGTCGGTCCCCCGTCTCGGGCCTGACGCCCTCGGAAGCGTGACCTTCTAACGCGCCGCCGACCGGCGCAGCACCTCTGCAAGGATGAATCGATGAGGGTAGTCATTGTGGGCGCCGGCCATGCCGGCGGGTCGGCGGCAGCGTTTCTGAGACAGTTCGGCTTCTCCGGGGACATCGTCCTGATCGGAGACGAGCCCCTGGCGCCTTATCAGCGCCCTCCCCTCTCCAAGGCCTGGCTCAAGGGCGAGGCTGACGGCGAAGCTCTCCAGCTCAGGCCGGAAAGCTTTTACGCGGAGCAGGGCGTCGACCTGCGCCTGAACGAGCGAGTGACTGAGATCGACCGGCGGCTGAAGCTCGTTCGCCTGGCCACGGGTGAGCCAGTCTCCTACGACGCCCTGATCCTCGCCACGGGCTCGACCACCCACAAGCTCCCCGTCCCGGGCGGCGATCACCCGGCGCTCCTCGAGCTGCGCACCGCCGCGGACGCCGACAAGCTGAAGGCGAAGCTCACTCCCGGCTCACGGCTGATCATTGTCGGCGCCGGATATGTCGGACTCGAGGTGGCGGCCTCAGCGCGCGCGCTCGGTTGCGAGGCCGTCGTCGTAGAACGCGAGGCGCGGGTGCTGGCGCGGGTCGCTTCCGAGCCCCTGTCCGTCTTCTTCGAAAGCTACCATCGCGCACGCGGCGTCGAGATTCTCACCGGCGCCGCGGTCACCGCGGTGGAGGCGCAAGGGCGCGCGGTTCGGCTGGCGGACGGACGCGCGGTGATGGGCGAGACCGTGCTCGTGGGCATCGGCGCGGCGGCGAACGACGGACTGGCGCGCACCGCCGGGGTGGTCTGTGACGGCGGTATCGTCGTCGACCTGGAAGCTCGCACGTCTGATCCTGCGATCTTCGCGATTGGCGACTGCACGCGCCGCCCCTTGCCGGTCTACGGCTCGACCGGGCGACTGGAGAGCGTGCCCAACGCGCTGGAGCAGGCGAAGCAAGCTGCGGCCGCCATCGTGGGAGCACAGGCTCCCGCAGGCGAGATTCCGTGGTTCTGGTCGGATCAGTACGACGTGAAGCTCCAGATCGCGGGCCTGCCCCACGAAGTCGATCGCATCGTCCTGAGAGGCGACCCGGCCGAGGCGAAGTTCGCCGTCTTCCACCTCAGTCGAGGGGTGGTCCAGGCGGTTGAGGCGGTCAACGCGCCGCCCGAATTCATGGCGGGGCGACAGATGATCAGCCGACGCATAAGCGTCGATCCGACCGCACTTTCCGACACGTCCGTTCCGATCAAATCTCTGTTGCGCTAGCCTCTTCACGCCTGTCTAGGCTGGACAGTCCCAGTTTGGATCGGCACAGAGCGCAAGAGCGAGGCCAGGGGGGCGTCGCCATGCCAGCGGAAGCGAGTCGGACCTTCCGTCCACCACTTGGGGACGGGGCCTGAACGCATATCGGAGTTCAAGGATGAGCGTGCAGTTCGCCGCCGAGCCGCTCTACGCTTCCATCAAGAAGTACATCGTCGACGCTGTTCACTCCGGCGAGCTCAAGCCCGGGGACAAGGTCCCCTCTGAAAGCACGCTGGTCGAGCGGTTCAATGTCTCGCGCATGACCGTGAACCGCGCGCTTCGGGAGCTAAAGGACGAAGGCGTCCTGGTCGGCGTGGCCGGCGTCGGGTCCTTTGTGGCGGACCCGTCCCCTTGGGGGCACCTGATGCAGGTGAAGAACATCGCCGACGAGGTGAAGTCGCGAGGCCACGAGTACTTCGCCAAGGTCGTCAAAAACGTCTCTGAGTCCGCGACAAAGAAGACCGCCCCGCTCCTGGGCGTCGCGACGGGCACGCGGATCTTCCACTCCGTGATCGTGCATTACGAGAAGGGCCTCCCCATCCAGCTGGAAGACCGGCTCGTGCTTGCCGAGGCCCTGCCGGAGTACGGCTCGCTGGACTTCTCGAAGATGACGCCCAACGAGTACCTGATGAAGGCTGCGCCGCTTCAGCGCGTCGATCACCGGGTACGTGCTGTGATGCCGGACGCGGAGATGCGAAATCTCCTTATGGTGGACGCCAACGAGCCCTGTCTCCTGCTCGTGCGGCAAACTTGGAGCCGGGACCGGATCGTCTCGCACGCCAACCTCACGCATCCGGGCTCGCGGTTCGAATTCTCCGACAGCTTCGCGCCTTAATGCGCTGAGTGCGTCACGCCTGTTGATGGGGCGCGTTGCTCACGTCGTCAGCTGGCCCAGCGGATCGTTCTCGGCATCGAACGATCATTCCACGCCCGAGCCGCTTCTTTAGAGATCGTCTCCCCAAGCAGTTCGCGCATCGGCGCATCAAGCGCGGCTCCAATCTCGGTCAATCTGGAGCACGAGATCCGGTCGGCCCCGCGTTCGTAGCTCTGCATCTGCTGCAGGGTGAGCCGGAGGGCTTGCGCAAGCTGCCCCTGCGACATCCCCTTGGCTTTGCGGACCTGGCTCACCCGAGCGCCGACGACGATGTCGAAGCGATTGGGAGCCGGCCGGGCGATTGCCTCGATCATGCTGCTCCTCAAGGCCGCGGGATGTTGCGTCGGATCGAGGAGGGACGGCCCGATCCGACGCAAGCGACACCCGGACTAGCGCTTCTTGCGCCGGCGCAGGCGTTCCCCGAGATCCAGAACCCACTCGAAGTCCATCCGTCGGAAGCTCACGAACAGCAGGGTGAAGCCCGTAAGCGCCACCCAGGCGATGCCGGTCGCGACGGTGATGATGAGCGGGTGGTTGAAGCTCTCACGGCCCGAATAGTCCATGATGTGAAGCATCCAGAAGAAGTCCCACACTCGCCAGGTGTCGGTCCGATGCTCCACGACCTGCGCCGTGGATTCAGCGACATAGAAGGTCGTGGCCTTGGAGTCGTCGAAATCGACGCGCCAGAGGGGCAGCGGCCGGCCGCGGGCCTCGAGTGTGGGCTCGGTCAGGCGCACTGCCGAGCTCACCTTCCCATCGCCGGCGTACTCGGCTTTAGCCACCGTCTTGGCCAGCTCGGCGTCCACAGTGATCGGCCGCCCTTCGGGGCCGACCAGACGGATGCCGTCCGACGTCTTCACCTCGTAGACGTGACCGCCCAGCATCGGCCGAAGCTTGAAGCCGACAATCTCAGCTCCGGGCAAACCCGCCTGCACCGCCGCCAGCGGGAGCGGCTGGACGACCTCGCTCATCGCCGGCGTGCGATAGGTGTGCTCGCCGGCGACTTCGTGGTGGTCCAGAAGCGCCATCATCGTTCCGCTCACGGCCCACAGCAGAAGCTGCACGCCGAGAACGAGGCCGACCCATTTATGCAGTCTGCGAAGCAGCATCATGAACGGCATGGTCAGGCCTTTGCCTTGGATTTCTTACGCTTACGCTTCGGGAAGCTGTAGAGAAGAAGCCAGAGACCCGTCGCGGACATGAGCACCGCAAGGACAGTGGCGGTGCGGAGCAGGGGATTATTGACGTCCGTGCGGTCGTCGTAATCCATGATGTGGAACATCCACATGAAGTCGAAGAGCCGCCACAGCTCATGGCGCCGGGCGATCATCTCGCCGGTCAGCGGCGAGAAGTAGAAGGTCGGCTTGTCCCAGCCTTCGAACTCTACGCGCCAGAGCGGCACAGGGCGGGTCTGAACCTCGAGCGGGACCTTCGTAATCAGGTCCACCCGCACGATGTCGCCTTCACCCGCGTACCAGTGGCGCGCGAGCGCTCGCGCCTTCGTCTCATCGATCGGCGAGAGCGTTTGGCCGGAGGTCGCGTCGACGAGCGCGAAGCCCGAGCTGGACTGAAGAACGTAAGCCGGCTTCTCCATGAAGCGCGTGAGCTGCACGGTCTGCAGCCCAGGGAAGCGACTTGCGAGGATGGACGGCTCGACCAGGGTCGAGACATCGACAGGCTGTTCCTTCGGCGTCCGGACGAAGTGGTCGCCGTGAATGATGTCGATGTGGACGGCGGTCATGTAGAGGCCGGTGAGGGTCCACAGCACGACCTGAAGGCCCACCACGAGGGCGAGCCATTTGTGCGTCCTTCGCGCCAGAAGCGGCAAACGCATGGAATCTCCTTGGCCGCTTGGTGGCCTGGAAAAAAGAAAAGGGACGCGCCGCCGAAGCAGCGCGTCCCGTACTACTCAGTTAGAACTTATAGCCCAGGCGCACGTAACCGCGACGGCCGAGCAGATCGTACGTCATGGTGTCGGTGTTGCCGTCAGTCCAGCTCTGGATGAACGGCGCCTTCTTGTCGAAGAGGTTGTCGACACCGACCGAGAGCCGGGCCTTGTCGTTGATGTTATAGGCCACCTGAGCGTTGTGGTAGAACACGTCCGGGGACTCGTAACCGATGTCGCCCGGCGCCGCGTTGAAGTCGGTGGCCTTGCCGATCCATTGCACCGAGTAAGTCCCGGTCCAGCGTTCGTTCTCGACAGTCATGCTCGCCTGCGAGCGCCAGTGCGGATAACCGCCGTTGCCGCCGCCGATGAAGCCGTCGAACACGATCGGGTCGGCGCCGGGGTACGGCATGACCTCGTATTCCTGCAGGTAGGTCGTGTTCCAGTCGACGGTCGCGTTCAGGCCCGCCAGGTCGAACAGGTAGCGCACGCCCAGGTCGACACCCTTCAGGGTCTCCTGGCCGGTGTTCACCGGCTGGGCCGAGAGGTAGTTGACCTCGCCGGTCAGCGAGCTGCGGGTGAATTGGTCAGAGCCGCAGAACGGGTGAGCCATACCCGGCGTGTTGTAGCAGACCGCAAGCTTCGTCGAGCCCGGGATCGACCGGATGGCGTCCTCGATCTGAATGTCGAAGTAGTCGACCGTAAGCGAGAGCCCCTCGATCTGCCGGGGCTGGTAGACCAGACCAAGGGTCAGAGTCTTGGCGGACTCGGGCTGCAGGTCCTGATTACCGCCGACCGTCGTCAGAATCGAGTTGCCGAGCTGGACATAGCCGGCCGGCACGCCGGAGGCCGCGCAGTTCGTGCGGACGACCGAACCCGCGGGGAGCGAGCTGTAGTTGCTGCACGGGTCGGTCGTCGTGAGGTTGCCCTCGGCGACTCCGCCGAACAGTTCGGGGACGCTGGGGATGCGGAAGCCGGTACCGTAAGTGGCCCGGAAGCGGAGGTCCTCCAGGATCGACCAGTTCAGACCCAGCTTGTAGGTCTGGTTGCTGCCGAACAGGTCGTAGTCCGAATAGCGCAGGGCGCCGTTGAGCTCGACGTTCTGCGCGAACGGCAGGTCCTTCAGAAGCGGCGCCGAGACTTCGACGTAGGCTTCCTTCGCTTTCACCGCACCGGCGATCGGGTCCTGCTGATTGGTGTTGGCGACACCCATGACCGTCAGCGAGTCCGGGTTACGCCAGCCTTCTTCTTCCCGGTAGACGACGCCAGCGGCGAGGGCCAGTCGTCCGGCCGGCAGGTCGAAGAGGGTGCCGGACACGTCCGCCGTCAGGCTGCGCTGTTCGTTGCCGCCCGTGTCGATCGACGTGAAGAGGATGTAGTCGAGCACTTCCTGGGAGACGTCGCCGGCGCCGAGATAGTCGGCGCACGGGATCGGCGCGCCCGCAGCGGTGCTGCAGACGCTGGTGTTCAGCGTCTCCCGCACACGCTGCAGGTTGGCGATGTTGGTCATGCCGTCGACGCCGGTGTTGCGGCCCCAGTTCAGCGCCGCTTCCCAGGTCCAGTCGCCCTTGAGCTTGCCGTCGAGACCCAGCACCGCCCGCCAGGTGTCGGTCTCCTGGAAGAACTCGCGCGGGCCGCCCTCGAGCAGGCTGCGCCGGGCCAGGATGAGATTCTGGCCGGTCGGGTTTGTCGGGTTTGAGGCCGAGATGGACAGGTTACGCAGGGTGCCCGGCGTGGCGAGCTGTTCGCTCTCGCGGTGCGTGAAGAACAGTTCGCCGAAGAGCCGGACGTTGTCCGACACCTGGTAGTCGGCGAGGAAAGCCGTGCTCAGACGCTCGATCGGGCTGACGGCGTTCAGGTACGGGTTCGAGTTCTGATTGTGCTTGTCGGGGTCATAGGGCTCGTAGAAGTCCCCGTCGCCGCCCGGCGTCTGATTGAAGTTGATCTGCGATCCGTCCGGGAGAATCGCGCGGCCCCCGATCGTCGACGAGCTGCCGGTGCAAACCAGTCGGCCGGCGTCCTCGCCGAGCGCGCAGGGCGCGCGGCTTGCCAGGTTCACGACACCGGTCTTCTCGTAGCTCACCGCCGCGGTGAAACCGCCCTTGTCGCCAGTGACGCCCCAGAGCAGGTCGGTCGAGAACTCCTCGCCGTCACCCTCGTCGGTCATGCCGTACTGGGCCGAAAGCTCGAGGCCCTCGAAGTTGTTCTTGGTGATGACGTTGACGACGCCGGCGACCGCGTCGGCGCCGTAGATGGCCGAGGCGCCGTCCTTCAGTACGTCGATCCGGCCGATGATGGCGGTCGGGATCATATTGAGGTCGGCGGCGCTGTTCGCGCCGGTGCCGCCGTTCACGACCCGGCGGCCGTTCAGCAGGACGAGGGTGCGGTTGATGCCGAGACCACGCAGGTTGACCTGCGCCGTGCCGTAGCCGTTGCCGGTCCAATAGGCGTTCGTCTGGTTGCCGCCGAAGCCGGCGGAAGCCGGCAGGCGCTGCAGCACGTCTTCGACGTTGTTGGTGCCGGCGTTGAGGATCTGTTCGTCCGTGACGACTGTCGCCGGGCCGACGCCGCTGATGTCCTGCCGCTTGATCCGGCTGCCGGTGACGACGACTTCTTCGACTTCGCCAGAGGCTTCAGTCTCCTGAGCGAGTGCGACGTGGCTGCTCAGCAAGCTCGTCGCGAGAGCCGTCGCGGCCAAGAGACTCGTTCTACGCCAATCCATCTCACTCCCCTCCTCATCGGTGTTCGCCACCGTTGCAGTGAGTAGGGAGCAACCTGTCTATACCTGTCAAGGTACCTTTATGCCAGCGCTAACCTGTACATAATGGGAAGCTTTGACCGCGATTACCTGCCCATTACGGTGCAGGACGCCAGTCCCGCCGCTCACGCGGCGGGAGGCGTTCATCTTCTGAACCGGACGCAGGAGCGCCCTCCTCCGGTCTGGCCGGAAGAGGGCGCAGCCTCACGACTTCGCGGGCGCGCTCCGGGAAGACCAATGGACGTGGACGATCTGCCACCCATGATGGGAGCGGCGGAGCACGGCGGTCTCCAGCGTCAGCTGGTCGACGTCCTTGTCCTTGTAGCGCCCGACAGTGCGGCCCTCGCTGACGACGTAGGCGAGTTCTCCGGAGACCAGCCCGCCGCGAGAGATCAAGGTGTACTTGGTCGCCTGGGCGTAGGCGGCGTCGGCAGGGAGGTGATGCCCCGCATACTCAGCCTTCGAACGCTCGACGTAACCTTGCTCGAAAATCAGGGCGTCGTCGGCGAAAGCGGCGGCCGCGGCCGCCGTGTCGCCACGCGCCAAGGCGGAGTGAAAGGCGTCGACCGCCGCAGAGGCCTCTTGGATAGCCGGGTCGCCAGGCACGGTCGGAGCCGCAGCGGCGGGCTTCTTATCGTGGCCGTCGTGGGCGACCGCGGGAGCGCCGAGGCCCAACACCAGCATGAGAGCGGCGACACCGGCCGCAGAACGATGATGCAACATATCCCCCTCCTGGAACAAAGGGCTGCGGCTCAGCCGCAACCCTTTCAAAATCAACGGACGCTGAACTTCACCACGCCGGACATCATGTGGCCGTCAGCGCCGGTCGCGTGCCAGGCCGCCTGCCAGGCGCCGCCCTGGAGCGCGGGCAAGGGCGTCGAAACGGTCTCCCGAGAGCCGGTCGCCACGACCTTGAGCTTGAACGGCTGACCCGAGGGCCCCGTGAGGGTGACCGAGTCCAGCTTCATCGCGTGCGGGAAAGTCAGAGTCAGGGCTTTCGGCGCAGCGACGGTCGAGCCCTCCGCCGGCTCGGACGCTTTCAGGGCGCCGCCATGCTGGGAATGGTCCATGCCGGGCATGGCGTGCTGCGAGTGATCCATATCGCCATGGCCGGCATGGTCCTGGGCGAACGCCGGAGCGGCGATCGTAAGGGCGATCGTGGCGGCAGCCGTGGTCAGAAGTCGCTTCATCTCTCGTCTCCGTCAGTGGCCCGAGTGCGATTCGCCCGAAGGCATCGCAGACATGTCGTGGCCGGAATGATCCTCAGCCTTCGGTTCGGGCTTGGGCTGGGGCGCGGGCTCGGCCGCCTTGGCCGGAGCCGGCTTCGGCGCCGTGGTGGGCGTAGCGGTCTTGGGCTCAGCCGGAACGGCCTGCTCGGCCACGGCCGGAACTTCGACCGGCGTAGCCGGCGCGGTTGCGACCGGAACCTCGATGGCGGGGGTCGCCACCGCAACGGGTTCCTGGGGCTCGCGTTCGCACGCGGCGAGGGCCACGAGGCCTGCGCAGCTGAGGGTGGCGACGGCGAGCGTACGAACTCGGGAGTTTCGGAGCTTGGTCATCTGCAGTTTCCGAATGGCGCTCAGAACCAGGCCCGCAGGCCGACCCGAAGCGTGGTTTCGTCAGTGTCCTCGCCGGCCGTCCGCGCGATCGATGCCGTCTCTCCGAGCTGGCGCTCGTAGGCGACCGCGACGTAGGGGGCGAACTTGCGGGTGATCTCGTAGCGAAGCTGGAGTTTCGCCTCGACGTCGGACAGGCCGGCCCCGACATCGAGCTCCGGCACGTCCTGGGCGTATGCGTTCAGCTCCACCTCGGGCTCGAGCACGAGCCGCTGGGTGAGCTGGAAGTCGAAGCTCTGGCCCAGCCGGAACGCCACGTCGCCAGCGTCGCTGACGAACACGGCGGCGTCGGTCTCGAACTGGTAGGGCGCGAGTCCTTGGACTCCGAGTGCGAGCCAGGTGGTCGCCTCGGGTTCGAAGTCCTGGCGAACGCCTGCCTGCAGGTCCCAGAACGTAGCGACGTTGCGGCTCCAGAGCGCCTGCAGCTCGGCCTTCTCGGGCTCGCCGTCGTGGACTTCGCCCTCGGTCTTCAGCCACAGCTTGTTGACGTCGCCGCCGACCCAGGCGTCGCCCTCCCAGGTGACCAGACCGGCGCCGTCGGCCTCCGACGCGTCAGCCTGCATCCGGACCATGGTGTAGGTCCGCTCGTGATGCCCCATAGGCCCGGAAGACGTCTCGGCCTGCGCCGAAGCAGCTCCAAACGACATCAGGGCCGCGCCGATCGCGGTGATGGCGATCCGGCTCATTGGGCGGCTCCGTGGGCGTGATCGTGGCCGCCATGTTCCGGGGCGGCGTCAGGCTGAGGAGGGGTCTCGCCCAGACGAGCGACGACAACCTTCTGCATCATCCCGGATTCCATGTGGTACAGCAGGTGGCAGTGGAAGGCCCACTCGCCCGCGGCGTCGGCGCTGATGAGCACCGAGTAGCTCCGGCCAGGCGCGACGCTCACCACGTGCTTGTCAGGCAGGCGCTCGGCCGGCTGGCCGTTCTCAAGCTGCACGAACATCCCGTGCAGGTGCATGGGGTGCGCCATCATCGTCTCGTTGATGAAGGTCATGCGCACGCGCTCGCCATAGCGCAGCTGGATAGGCTCGGCTTCGCCGTACTTCTTGCCGTTCAGGGTCCAGATGTAGCGTTCCATGTTGCCGCCCAGGCGGACGACGATTTCACGCTCCGGCGCGCGAATGTCCTTCTGCGGCTCGGCCGAGCGGAGATCCGCGTAGCTCAGCACCTTGGCGCCCCAAGGCGCGCCGGAAGACCAGCCCATCACGTTGCCGGCCCCGTCCAGGGTCCCTTCCGGTGCGAGCTCGCCCATGCCGTGATCCATCCCGGGCCGGCCCATGCCGTAGTCGACCTTAGGGTAGTCCGTCGCGAGCGCGTCAGACGGATCGCCGTGGCCCATGGCGGCGTGATCCATCCCCTGCATGTCGTCCGCGGGCGCCGCAGCGCCGTGTCCCATCGCCGAATGGTCCATGCCCTCATGGCCGGACGCGGCGGGGGCGCCGGATCCATGACCCATGGCGGCGTGATCCATCCCCTGCATATCGCCCGCGGGCGCCGCCGCGTCGTGGCCCATAGCCGAATGGTCCATGCCGCCGTGGTCCATGCCGGACATGCCGTGGCCCATTTCGCTCATCGTGAGCAGGGCGCGCGGCCGGATCGCGGGGATTTCGCCGGTCATGCCTTCGCGCGGCGCCAGGGTCGCCCGCGCGTAGCCGGAGCGGTCGATGGACTCCGCAAAGACCGTGAAGGCCTGCTCCGTCTCGGGTTCGACGATGACATCGTAGGTCTCGGCGACGGCCAGTCGGAACTCGTCGACAGGCACCGGCTCGACGTCACGGCCGTCGGCGGCGACGACGGTCATCTTCAAGCCGGGGATGCGCACGTCGAAGTAGGTCATGGCCGAGGCGTTGATGAACCTCAGCCGCACCTTCTCGCCGGGGCGGAAGATCAGGGTTTCATTCGACTCCGGCGCCTTGCCGTTGACCAGGAAGGTGTACTTGGCGACGTCAGCTATGTCGGTGGGGTCCATCCGCATGGAGCCCCAGGCCTTGCGGTCCTTGATGGCCGCGCCGAGCCCGAACTTCTTCGCGTCGCGGAAGAAATCGCCGACCGTGCGCTTGCGATAGTTGTAGTAGCCCGGATCGACCTTCAGGTTGCGCAGGATCCGCTCCGGATCCTCGCGAGTGAATTCCGAGAACACGACGACGTAGTCGCGGTCAGTCTTGATCTTCGGCCCCTCGGCCGGATCGATCACGATCGAGCCGTAGTGACCCGCCTGCTCCTGAGTGACCGAGTGGGCGTGGTACCAGTAGGTGCCGCTTTGGATCACGGGGAACGTGTAGGTGTAGGTCTCGCCCGGCTTGATCCCCTGGAAGCCGTTGAAGCCGGGGACGCCATCGACCTTCCCGTCCAGCAGGAGGCCGTGCCAGTGGACGGAGGTTTCCTCGTCCAGGCGGTTGGTGACGCGGATGGTCGCCGTCTCACCTTCACGAAGACGAAGCGTGGGACCAGGCACCTGACCGTTGACGGTGATCGCTTCGCTCGGCTCGCCCGTGATGGTCACGGTACGCTTGTCGATCACTAGATCATACTCGGCCGCAAAAGCGGCCGGAGCCAGAGCCAAGGCGGCGCAAGTCGCCAGCAGCAGGCGCGTTCGTCTCATCACATCTCTCAAGTGCGTTTTGTCCCCCGCGACTTTGTCAGGCTTCCCATTGCGGGAAGGTCAAGCGCGAGGCGCCCCCTCACATCGAATACGCACGCGCCACGCTGACCCCTCACAGGGTCAGAGCACTTTCTCAAAGAACGATGTTTGCGAAGAGGGGCGCCCAATACCTGTGGCGGGCGCACTGGAGTCCCGCGAGCATTTCGCTCACTGCGTCAGGAATCTTCGAACGGCCAGGCCCATCCCGACGGCCAACCCGCCGCCGGTCAGACCCGCCTCGTCTGGAGGGCCGTCAGCCCCGGCATCGTAAGGCTCAGAACCAGGTCCTGAGTCCGACGACGATGCTCGTCGAGCTTACGTCCTCGCCACCAGCCCGCGCGAAATCGGCCGTGTCCCCGATCGCGCTTTCCCAGGAGACGCCGACATAGGGCGCGAACTCTCGCTTGATCTCGTAACGCAGGCGAATGCCGAATTCGATGTTGGAGAGACCGGCGCCGATTTCGGATTCGGGGACGTCCTGCGCGGCGAGATTCATCTCGAGCCGCGGCTGAAAGAGCAGTCGCTGGGTCAGCCGGAAGTCCTGGCTGGCCTTCACGCGCCCCAGCAGGTCGCCTTCGTCGGACAGAAACGCCGCGGCTTCCAAGTCGAACCAGTAGGGCGCCACGCCCTCGACCCCCAGGACCGCGTAGGTCCGGGATTCCGGCTCGAAATCGTAGCGTAGGCCCGCCTCGAGATTGAAGTACGGGCCGATTGCGCGGGCGTACAGCGCCTGGACCTCGGCGTCTTCCAGGTCGGCGTCGACCGTCCCCTCGCCTTCCGTCTTGAGAACGAACCGGTTCACGTCGCCGCCGAACCAACCCTCCGCGTCCCAACGGTAGGCGTCGTCGTCGTCGCGGAACTGGTATTCGGCGAGATTGACCACGACCGACCCGGTCCTGATACCGCCATGCTCGGATTTGAGGTGATGGCGAGCGGCCTCCATGCGCGTCCGATCAAAATATCTGTCGGCGGCATGGTCGGTGGGTGCAGGCGGCGGCGGCGCAGACTGCACCATCCCTGGCGTTTGCTCGGCCGGCGGCTGCGACGTCGTCGCGTCAGGCATCACATGACCGGCATGGGGATCAACCTCTTGAGGCGCCGGCGCTGGCTCCATTCCGGGCATCGGGTGCCCGGCATGCGGATCGGCCGGTTGGAGTGGTGCGGCCGGCGGCTGGGGCGATTGGGGAGACATGCCGGGCATGGTGTGCCCCGCGTGGGGATCGGTCGCTTGAGGAACAGGAGCTTGTTGCTCCATCCCCGGCATCTGGTGGCCGGCGTGGGGATCAGGTGGCGACTGTGGCTCGTCGATTTGCGCCAGCGCCGGCGTCGCGGCGCCCAGAAGGACAAGGCTGACAGCGACTGACTTCATGCCGCCTCTCCTTCCAGGGGCCGGATCGAGACCACCTGAAACATGCCGGCGAGCATGTGGTAGAGCAGGTGGCAGTGAAACGCCCAGTCGCCGGGCTCGTCGGCGGTCAGGTCGAACGACACCTTGCCGCCCGGAAGAACGTTGACCGTGTGCTTCCGAGGGTAGTGACCCTCATGCCCGTTCACGATCTCGAAGAAGTGGCCGTGCAGGTGGATCGGGTGAGACATCATCGAGTCGTTCACCAGCGTGACCCGGACCCGCTCGTTTGTGCGAAACGCAATTGGCTCCTTCACCTCGCTGAACTTCACCCCGTCGAACGACCACATGAAGCGTTCCATGTTGCCGGTGAGGTGGATCTCCACTGAGCGTGAGGGCGGCCGCGGATCGGGGTTGGGCTCGAGCGCCACCAGGTCCCGGTAGACCAGCACCTTATGACCCACGTCCTCCAGACCGATGCCCGGGTCGCCCGTTCGGTCTACCGGCATGGGCGAGATCATCTGCACGCCGGGCCCCATCTTCACCTGGGGGGCGTTTTTCGGATCGCGCATGCTCATCCCGGCCATGTCGTGACCGCCGGCCTGCGCGGCGCCCACCATGGCCGAATGGTCCATTCCCGGCATGGACGAGTGGTCCATTCCGGGCATGGCGCCATGGTCCATGGCGCCCATGCCCATGTCCTTCATCGTCACCAGCGGGCGCTTGCGCAGAGGGGGCACGGGCGCGGTCATCCCCTCGCGAGGCGCGAGCGTGGCGCGTCCCATGCCAGAGCGATCGATGGCCTCGGCGACCAGCGTGAAAGCGCGATCGGCTGGCGGCTGGATGATGACGTCGTAGGTCTCGGCGACCGAGATCTGAAACTCGTCGACGTCGACCGGACGCACGTTCTGCCCGTCCGCCTGCACGACCGTCATGGATAGATCGGGAATCCGGACGTTGAAGATCGTCATGGCCGAGGCGTTTATGAAGCGCAGCCTCACCCGCTCCCCCGGGGCAAAGAGCCCCGTCCAGTTCTCCTGCGGCCCGTGGCCGTTGACCAGGTAGGAGTAGGTCGAGCCCGTCACGTCCGAAATGTCGGTCGGATCCATGCGCATCTGCCCCCACTCGAGGCGTTCGCGCATCGGCTGGTCTTTCCCGGCCATCAGCCCGGCCAGAGTCTGCTTCTGGAAGTTGAAGTAGCCGGATTCCGTCTTGAGCTTCGGAATGATCGCGGCGGGGTCCATGAAGGTCCAATCGGAAAGGACGATCACGTGCTCCCGGTCATAAGCGACCGGGTCCGGCTCCGCCTGGTCGATAATGATGGGCCCATAATGGCCGAGCTGTTCCTGGTACCCCGAATGGCTGTGGTACCAGTAGGTGCCATACTGCTTGACGGGGAACTCGTAGACGAAGGTCTCGCCAGGCCCGATGCCGGGGAAGCTCACGCCTGGGACCCCATCGAATTGAAACGGCACCAACAACCCATGCCAATGGATCGAGGTGTCCTCCTCCAGGCGGTTGGTCACCGCCAGGCGGACGTTCTGTCCCTCCTTCAGCCGCAGCAAGGGCGCAGGCAGCACGCCGTTCATCGTCACCGCCTGCCCGGTTCGCCCGCCGACCGTGAATGGCGTCCGGGCGATCGTGAGGGAAATGTCGGGACCTGAGAGGGTCGGAAGAGTCGGTCCGACGCCTGACGAAGCGCTCCTGGCCCACGCCGGAAGCAAGGCGTTGCATGCGAGTCCCCCGCCAAGGGCCATCGCGCCGCCGAGGAGCTGCCGTCGGCCCACTGCCGTGTTCATGCCCGTCACCCCCTGAACCTCGCGACGGCACGCAGTTGAGCGGGCCTGAGCGGCAGCGGAGCGGCGCGTTTGAGCGCTGCACTGACGTGGACCAGAACGACCGGGAACTGCATTGTTCCGCACGCAATCTGACGGCCGCGCTACATCGCAGCCTGGTCTGCAAAACCGAAGCAGCGGAAGGCAGTTCCGAAGTCGATCGATGGTAAGGTTTGCGCCTCTGAAGGGCGCGAATTCAGGTGTCCCCGGGCGAGGTCATCAGCTCGGCCAGCTTGCGGCGCGCACGATACACACGCGTCTCGACCGCCTTGACGCTGACGCCCAGCAGATCAGCGGCTTCGGTTTGCGAGAGCCCCTCCAGTGCGGTCAGGATGAGCGGTTCCTTCAAGGCCGCCGGGAGCTTCGCAATCGCCAGCTCCAGGCTTCCGAACCGTTCGTCCTCCCCGGAGCTCTCGCCAGCCCATGTCGACTGGGCCGGTACGCTTGCGACGTCTGCCTCGCGTTCCGATGCGGGCTGGAAAAGCAAACGCTTGACGGTGCGGCGCCTGCCGAAGTCTCGGCACTTGTTCAGCGCGATCGTCCTGAGCCAGCTGTCGAGCGGCCGCTTGGGATCAAACCTGCCTATCGCTCCCCACGCCGAGACGAAGGTCTGCTGCAGGACGTCGTAGGCGTCGTCACGGTCGCCGACATGGCGAGCGATAAGGCGATAGAGCGGCTCCTTGTATCGCCGCATGATGGCGCTGAACGCCCGCTGGTCTCCGTCCGCTGCGCGTGACGCCAGCTCACCATCCGGAGTTTCGCTCACTGGTGCTCTTCGGTGAGCGCCTCGGCGACGCGGGTGTCGAACGCCTTGGCCTGCTCCGGCGTAAGGATCGAGCGCATGGCGAAGACGTGGACGATCGTCTCCTTCTCCAGCTCGCCCATGGCGGCATGCGAGCGCTCGACGGCGGTTTGCACCGATGGCCCGTAGCCCGCCGACCCCTTGATGGCGGCAGCGAGCTCGGCATTCGCCTTCCGGACCTCGGCTTCCAGAACGCGCCGGCGTTCTGCGAACCGCGCCTCCTCGGCGTCGAGGCGGCGGTCCTGTTCGGCGGTGAGGTTTAGTTCTTCGTGCGCCATGCCGTGCAGCGATGGCGGCGCCATGTTCATTCGGACGAAGTAATGGCCCCCGATCCAGGCGCCGGCGCCTCCCGCAAGCGCAGCCAGAACCGCGGTCAGCGCAAGAGAGCGCCACGCGATGGTCATTGGCGAACGCCCAGGAGGTTCGTCGGCGACAGGTGCGAGTCCAGCGAGAACACGGCCATCTCGTCCGGCCGGCCCGCGGAAGCGAAGGCGGTCCCGCTCGCGACACCGATCGCCAGCGCCAGCGCGATCGACGCCATCCGCACGATATTTCCGGCTTGGGCGCTCACGGACGTGACCTGCCGACGCTCGACGCGCGCCCAGACGTCGCGCTCCACGTTACGCAGATCCGCGACGAGCGGCTTGGCGGCCAAGCGCGCCAGCCCAGAATCCAGATCGTTCATCATCCGCGATGCTCTCGAAAGCGATCGTACCTAACCACAGTACGCCGCTCCCACCCGTTTCCCTCGCGTGAGGGGAAATTTCCGCAGGTGCGTATAGGGATTAGGCGCACTGGAGAAGACGATGGCTCGCATTTCGCTCAAGCTTTGCGTCTTCCTCTTCGCGTTGGCCCTCCTGCCCGCGGGCTCGCCGGCCCTGGACTGACGATCGCCGCTAGCGCCCTGAATGGAGACCTGGGCGGCGCCCTGGTTCACGGCAAAGGTCACCTTGCATTTTGAGAGTTCGTTGATGAGCACCTTCAAACTTCACCGTCGCGCCGCCCTGATTGGCGCTGGCGCCGCGCTTATCGCCGGGTGCGCCAAGAGCGCGGAGCCCGTGCGGACCATGACGCTCTACAAAGACCCCAATTGCGGGTGCTGCACGGCGTGGCTCGACCACATGAAGCAGGCCGGCTTCAAAGCGACGGTTATTGAGACGAGCGACCTGGCGTCGGTCCGCAAGAAGCTCGGCGTTCCCGAAGAGCTCGCGTCCTGTCACACGGCCCAGATCGGGCGCTACGCAGTCGAGGGGCACGTTCCGCCTGAAGACGTGCTTCGGCTCCTGCAGGAGAAGCCGAACGCCACCGGGCTCGCTGTTCCGGGAATGCCGATCGGATCGCCTGGTATGGAATCGCCGACCGGCGAGCGGGAGCGCTTCCAGACCCTGCTGTTCGGCGGCGGGCAGATAGGCGTCTTCGCGCAGCACGGGTGAAGCCGGTAGTCCCTCAGCGCGGTGCGACGGCCTGGCTTGCCGGTACCGTTCGCGCTCAGGGCTTCTTGTAAGCGAAGAAGCCCGCCGGCGTTGGGCCTATTGGACGCTCCCGCCGAACAGGGTGCGTTCTGAAGGTGATTTTCTGGGAGGTCTACCGCCTAGCTCTTCAGGTCCACTGAAAGCTGAACCTGATCAGGCGCCCGGGTCCATCGTCCCAAGCAGAGCGACGATCACGATCACGGCGAACCCGAACAGCTGCTCAAGCGCGACATGCGCCCTCAGCCGGCGCACGGCCGCGGCTTCTCGGCCGAGCTGCGGAACGACGACGAACCGGTTCAGTCCGGCCAGGCCCAGCATCAGCAGGAAGATGAAGACCTTGAGGGCGAGCAGCCGCCCGTAATTCGTCGCGAGCAGGGCGCCAGGCTGATCGACGAGGAATGCGGCGTTCGCGACGCCTGTGACGACGAGCGTGCCTACCGCCAGCGTGCCTACGCCCGCAAAGCGGCGCATTGCGACGGCCGTGCCTTCGTCGTCAGGACGACGCACCGTCATCCATCCGAGCGGCACAAGGGCGCCGAGCCAGGCTCCGGCCGCGAGAAGATGCAGGCCGTCGACCGCCATATGGACGAGCCCGGCGGTCCCGGTTTCGACCCGGGCGTGGCCGGTCAGCGCAATGCTCGCCAGGAAGACCGCGGAGACGATCGACAACCACGCTCGTTGCGGACCGGAGGCCGCGAGGCCGACAAGCAGGACGCCCAACGCAAGCCGTCCGAGCCAGACTCGGCCGAATTCCGTCTCAGTCGATACGGCGAGAAGAACGTCGGGCTGCAGCGCCGCGCCGATATCGCCGGCCATGTTTCCGGCCGTCGCCAGAAGCGTGAGCGCCGCTCCGACGACCGCCAGCAGAGCAGCGGCGACGCAGAGCTGCTGCAGGCTTTTGTGAAAGCCTGAAGGAGAGGCCGACGGGCCGAAAGCGTAGGATGGAAAGAGGGCGGCGCCGAAGACGAGCAGCGCGCCTGTGTAGTGCAGCATTCGCGCCCCGACGAGCGCCGCCCCGGCTTCCATCTGATTACATCGCCATGAAAGCGAAGCTGCCGGTGATCCGGTGCGTGTCGCTGGAGACCGCGTGCCATTCGACCTTGTAGTTGCCAGGCGCGAGTTTGGCTTTGAGCGGAACGACGAGCACGGTTTTGTCCTTCGGGTCGACGCTCGCCTTGCCCGTGGCTACGGCGGCGCCCTTGGCGTCCTTGATCACCACGCCCGAGAACGCCGGGGACACGGCTTCACTGAAATCGAGGCGGACTTCCTTCACGGAGACGGACACGTGGCCGTTCGCCGCCGGGTTCGAGGCTTCGAGTTCCGGGTGGGCGGCGGCGGCGGTCGCCGAGAGCAGGAGGGCTGCGGCGGCACCAATGAGACGCGGCGCGAGAGCACGGTTAGGCATCTGATTCCCTTAGCACTATGTCGAACGGGGCTGACTTGGCGTGTGCTCGGAGAGCCCCCCTACGCGAAATACGCGCTGATTAGGCCAATCCCTCAGCGGCAAGCATCGGGATCACGCACCGCCGAGCACCTGAATGACCGGGCAATCCGGAACAGCGCCGTCGCCGCAACGCTGGGACGCGTCCTGAAGGGCCGCTTCGAGCTTCACGAGGTCGGCGATTTTGGAGCGCACGATGTCGAGGTGCCCTTCCGCAATCTTCTTCACCTCGGCACAGGACTGTCGCCCAGGCTCAGAGAGAACGATCAGGGTACGTATGTCGTCGAGGCCGAATCCCAGCTCGCGCGCCCTTCGGATGAAGGTGAGGCGGCGTCGATGCTCGTTCGCGTAGCTTCGATGTCCGCCGGGCGTTCGGTCCGGCTCGGGCATTAGCCCAATGCGCTCGTAGTACCGAATGGTCTCAAGGTTCACGCCCGACCCCGCCGCGAGCCGGCCGATGGTCAATCCGTCACGCCTGCTCATTCGCCCTTGATCCCGTAGTCGCTACGGGTTGCAGGATAGCGCCCGGACGATCGGGAATCGAGTGATGGACTGTGAGGCCAAACGCGCGGCGCCCGCGCGCGAGCTTATAGCGGGGTGGTCGGCCGTGGCCACGGCGACCCTGGCGGTTCTTGCGTGGGCGGCCTGCTGCGTCCTGCCGATCGCGCTCTCCCTGGCCGGCATCAGCATTGCGGGAACTGCATTGATCGCCGGGCAGAGGACCTGGTTGACCCTTCTGGCCTTGCCGGTGCTGGCGGCCGGGTGGTGGATGGTCTGGCGGCGTCGGCGAGCGTGTCGTGCGGACCGGTCCTGCCCGGCGCCGTCGCGACTATCGATCAACCTTCTTGTCGCCGCATCAGTCCTGACGCTTCTCGCGCTCGTCTGGGAGCCGATGATCGAGCCGTTTCTGATATCGGTTCTGAACGGAGCCCGTGGATGACCGCCGAAGTGAAACTCCAGTCGACCCTGACCTGCCCCGCGTGCGGTTATCAGGCGACCGAAACCATGCCGACGGACGCCTGCCAGTATTTCTACGACTGTCCGGGCTGCGGCGCCCTGCTGAAGCCGAAGCCTGGCGACTGCTGCGTGTACTGCTCCTATGGCGACGTCCCCTGTCCGCCGATCCAGGCAGACGCGAAGGCTTGTTGCGGCTGAGCTTGTCACCGACTCCGGGAATTTCCGCGCCGACCAGGCGGACTAGGGAAACCCCGTAGTTGTGCGGTTGTGCTATGGTGGGCCATGATCGGTTCGATCTGAAACCAGAAGGCCCAGCTTGGCGCTCGTGCGGTTCATTGCAGTAATGGCGGCATTCGCGCTGCTGCTCACCGGGGCGCCCGTCGCCTCGGCGGCTGCGCCATGCGAGCCGTGCACGGCGGATTGCATGACCCAGGCGGCAGTTTCAGAAACGAGCCAGCCTTGCGATCACCACGACCAGGTGCCGGCTCAGCCCGACAACGGAAAGGCGTGCAAGCCGGGAATGGTTTGCCAAGCCTCTGTCGCGGCAATTCCGCACCAGCAGCCTGTCGCGTTTACGGTGACCGTGACGGCCGCTCCCCGCCAGAGGGCTCTCGAACGCTCCCTGGCGTCCCACCCGCCGGACCAGGCGCTACGACCACCAATTTCGCTCTGATCTCTGTCTGACCTCCGCCGTGTTTCGCTCGGCGGCGTTGGCGCGCGGATGCGCGCCGTCATTTCGGAGTCGGAGCATGTCTCCCAATCGATGGCTGCTGCCGCTGCTGTTCAGCGGTGCAGCCGCGGCGTCGGCCTCGGCCGAGCCGCTCACCTTTGACCAGGCGCTCCAACGCGCCCAAACGAGCGAACCTGGTCTCCAGGCGCAAAGCCTTCGCGTCGAGGCCGCCACTTCGGCCGCGCGTGCAGCGGCGGCCCTGCCCGACCCACGCCTAGCCGTCGGTGTCGAGAACTTCCCGATCTCCGGGCCGGCAGCTGGCCGCTTCGGGGATGACGAGATGACCATGGCCCGGATCGGGGTCATGCAGGATGTCCCGAACACCTCGAAGCGCCGGGCACGCGCTGAACGCGCAGAGGCCGAGATCAGCGTCGCCGAGGCAGGGCGCCGCGTCGAAACGCGTGAGGTCCTGTTGGCTTCGGCCCTCGCCTGGATTGATCTCCATTACGCGAAGAGGCGCCTCGCGGCGCTCGGTGAAGTCGAGCAGGCCCTTGAGCCGCTGTTTGCAACGGCGCCGTCCAGCGTCGCTGCGGGCGCGTCACGGCCAGCCCAGGCGGTCGAGCCCGAACAGTTGATGGCCGCCCTCGCCGACCGTCGCAGCGAACTCGATGCCGAAGTCGGAAAGGCACGTGCAGCACTGGCGCGCTGGACCGGCGATCCGGCGGCCGACGCGGTCGGCGAGCCGCCGACGTTTGAGATCGATCCCGTCGAGCTTCGCGCTTCGCTGGACAGACACCCTCAGTTGCTCGCAGTTGCCGCCGAGGGCCGTCAGGCCGATGCCGAGGTGAGTCTCGCCAAGGCTGAGAAGCGCCCCGACTGGGGCTGGGAAGTCGCCTACCAACGTCGTGACCCGATGTTCGGCGACATGGTGTCGGCTGGCGTCACCGTCAGCCTGCCGCTGTTCACCCGCGATCGACAGGATCCGGTCATCGAGGCCCGTCTGAAGGACGCAAACCGCCTCCGTATCGAACAGGAAGCAAACCGGCGCGAGCTGGTCGCCGCCCTTGAGGCCGACCTGGCAGAGCACGCCATGCACCATGATCGGCTGGAGAGGGCCCGAACCACGCTCGTTCCCCTCGCCAAACGACGTGCTGACCTGGAGACGGCCAGCTACGGGGCCGGTACCGCCAGCCTGTCCGACGTGATCGACGCTTTCACCGACCTCGCCGAGGCCCGCCTCGAACTCCTTGACCGCGAAAGCGAGACCGCCCGCGACGCCGCCCGGCTCGTTCTCGCCTACGGGACCCACGACTGATGACCCGCATTCCTCTCACGCCGCGCACCCTCTCAGTTGCGGCAGCCGCCCTCGTCCTGGCTTCCGGTGGGCTCGGTTACGGCCTCGCTCGCCTGCAAGATCGCCCCTCTCCGACTGCGGAGACGCCGGCCGCCGGTCGCGAGGTTCTTTACTGGTACGACCCCATGGTCCCGGGCCAGCGCTTCGATAAGCCGGGCAAGTCTCCCTACATGGACATGCCGCTCGTGCCGAAATACGCCGATGAGGCGGACGCCGGGGGTGGGGTGCGCATTGATCCCGCGCGCACGCAGAACGTCGGCATGCGCGTAGTCGAAGCGCGCCGTGGCCTACTCTCCAACGAGCTGCAGGCGACCGGCGTCATCGATTTCAATCAACGCGACGTCGCCATCGTGCAGGCGAAGACCGGGGGTATCGTCCAGCGCGTGTACGGCCGCGCGCCCGGCGACGTGGTCGCCGCCGGCGCTCCGTTGGCCGATCTTCTCGTCCCGGAATGGGGAGGCGCCCAGGCCGAGTTCCTAGCCGTGCGGCGCACGGGAGATGCCGCCCTTGTCCAGGCCGCGCGCCAGCGGTTGCACCTGCTCGGCATGCCCCCGAGCCTTATTGCCGAGATCGAACGGAGCGGACGGCCCCGGACAGTCGTGACGGTGAGCACGCCGACCGGCGGGACCATCAAGGACCTGGGTGTGCGCGCGGGCATGACCGTGCCGGCTGGCCAGACCCTGGCCGAGATCAACGGGCTTTCGACCGTCTGGCTAGACGCCGCCGTGCCGGAAGCCATGGCGGGCCGCATCCGCGTCGGCGGCCCCGCGCAGGCTACGCTCGCCGCCTATCCCGGCGAGACCTTCACCGGGCGCGTTACCCAGATCCTCCCGCAGGTGGCCGGCGAGAGCCGCACACTCACGGCCCGGGTGGAGCTGCCGAACCGTGGCGGCCGACTGAGGCCGGGCATGTTCGCGACGGTCGACCTAGGCGGCGGCGCGAAGACAGCTCTGCTCGTCCCCTCCGAAGCTGTCATCCGTACCGGCCGACGCGTTCTGGTCATGCTCGCCCTCGAGGGTGGCCGCTACAAGCCGGCTGAGGTCCGTATCGGCGACAGCACGAACGGGCAGACCGAAATCCTGGCTGGTCTGTCCGAGGGCGAGAAGGTGGTGGCCTCCGGCCAGTTCCTGATCGACTCCGAAGCCAGCCTGGCGGGCATGGAAGCACGGCCGGTGGACGCGGCCCCGGCTTCCGGACCTTCGAGAGCTAGCGATGCCGCCAACCACAGCGGCCATGCCGCTCCCGCGTCGGCGCTCCACGAGACCGTCGGACGCATCGAGCAGGTCACCAGCAAATCTGTGACGCTGTCGCACGAAGCCGTGCCGACCCTCGGCTGGCCAGCCATGACCATGAGCTTCCGCTTGGAAGATCCGGCTTTGGTCCGAGGCTTGAAGCCGGGCGACCGCGTGCGCTTCGCCTTCGACCAGCCCGCCGCGGGCCCGACTGTGCGCCGCATCTCCCCGCTGGGAGCCCGCCCGTGATCGCAGCGATTATTCGTTGGTCGGCGGCCAACCGCTTCTTCGTGCTGCTGGGCGCGCTCGCCCTGCTGGCCGCCGGCATCTGGGCGGTGCGCTCGACCCCGGTCGACGCTCTGCCCGATCTCTCCGACGTCCAGGTCGTCGTGCGCACCACCTATCCCGGCCAGGCGCCGCAGATTGTCGAAAACCAGGTCACCTACCCATTGGCGACGACCATGCTGTCGGTCCCGGGCGCCAAGACGGTCCGCGGCTACTCCTTTTTCGGCGACAGCTTCGTCTACGTCCTGTTCGAGGACGGGACGGACCTCTATTGGGCCCGGTCGCGCGTCTTGGAGTACCTGAGCCAGGTCCAGTCCTCGCTTCCGCCGTCAGCCAAAACCTCATTGGGCCCGGATGCCACGGGCGTGGGCTGGGTCTACGAGTACGCCCTGGTCGACCGTTCTGGCCGGCATGACCTGTCGCAGCTGCGAAGCCTGCAGGACTGGTTCCTGCGTTACGAACTGAAGAGCGTGCCCGGCGTCGCCGAGGTCGCCAGCATCGGCGGCATGGTCAAGCAGTATCAGGTCGTGCTCGACCCGGTGAAGCTCGCCGCCTACAGCGTGACCTTCCAGGACGCCGTCGAAGCGATCCGGCGCGCCAACCAGGAGGCCGGCGGCTCGGTCCTGGAAATGGCCGAGGCCGAGTACATGGTCCGCGCCAGCGGGTACCTGCAGACCCTCGACGACTTCCGCGCAATCCCGCTCCGAACGGCTGCCGGCGGCGTGCCCGTCCGCCTCGGTGACGTCGCCAGCGTCCAGCTCGGGCCGGAGATGCGTCGTGGGGTCGCCGAGCTGAACGGCGAGGGTGAAGTCGCTGGCGGGGTGATCGTCCTTCGCTCCGGCAAGAACGCCAAGGAAACGATCGCCGCGGTCCGCGAGAAGCTCGCCGAGTTGAAACGGAGCCTGCCTCCCGGCGTCGAGATCGTCACGACCTACGACCGCTCGCAGCTGATCGACCGGGCTATCGCCAACCTTCGCGAGAAGCTGGTCGAAGAGTTCATCGTCGTCGCGATCGTGTGCGCCCTGTTCCTCTGGCATGCGCGCTCGGCGCTGGTGGCGATCGCCACCTTGCCGCTCGGCGTGCTGTTCGCCCTGATCGTCATGCGCTTCCAGGGCGTGAACGCCAACATCATGTCGCTCGGCGGCATAGCCATCGCGATCGGCGCCATGGTCGACGCGGCCGTAGTGATGATCGAGAACGCCCACAAGCACGTGGAGCACTGGGAAAGGGATCACCCCGGCGAGAAGCTGGAGGGCGAGGCCCGCTGGAAGGTGATAACCGACGCCGCTGTCGAGGTCGGGCCGGCGCTGTTCGTCAGCCTGGTCATCATCACCTTGTCGTTCATCCCGGTCTTCACCCTGCAGGCGCAGGAGGGCCGGCTGTTCTCGCCGCTGGCCTTCACCAAGACCTACGCCATGGCCGGCGCCGCCATCCTTTCGGTGACCCTGGTCCCGGTGCTGATGGGGTACTTGATCCGCGGCCGGATCCCCCCGGAGAGCAGCAATCTGCTGAACCGCTGGCTGACAGCCGTATACCGGCCGGCGTTGGACTGGGTGATGCGCAGGCCCAAGACGACCCTGGTGATCGCGGCCCTGCTGTTCGCAACGACCGCTTGGCCGCTCAGCCGGCTAGGGGGTGAATTCATTCCGGCGATCGACGAGGGCGACTTGCTCTATATGCCCTCGGCCCTCCCCGGCCTGTCGGCCGCAGAGGCGGCCGAGCTGCTTCAGCAGAGCGATCGGCTGATCAAGACTGTGCCGGAGGTGAAGAGCGTCTTCGGCAAGGCGGGCCGAGCCGAAACCGCCACCGATCCGGCTCCTCTGGAGATGTTCGAGACCACCATCCAGTTCAAGCCACGCGACCAGTGGCGCCCAGGCATGACGCCCGAGAAGCTGATTGAGGAGCTCGATCGCACAGTGAAGGTGCCGGGGCTCGCCAACGTATGGGTTCCGCCGATCCGAAACCGCATCGACATGCTCGCGACCGGCATCAAGAGTCCCATCGGGGTGAAAGTGTCTGGCTCGGATCTCGCCGAACTGGATCGCATCGCCGGCCAGGTGGAGCAGGTCGCGAAGAAGGTGCCGGGCGTGAGCTCCGCCCTTGCAGAGCGTCTGACTGGCGGGCGCTACGTCGATGTCGATATCGACCGCGCCGCAGCGGCCCGCTTCGGCCTCAACATCGCCGATGTGCAGGAGATCGTGGCGGGCGCTGTCGGCGGCGAGACGATCGGCCAGACCGTGGAGGGCGTAGCGCGATACCCGATCAACGTGCGCTACCCGCGGGAAGTCCGGGACAGCCTGGAAGGTTTGCGGGCACTGCCCATCCTCACGCCCGCGGGCCAGCAGATCACGCTAGGCACTGTCGCGGTGATCCGGATCGCCGACGGCCCACCGATGCTGAAGACGGAAAACGCCCGGCCCTCGACCTGGGTCTACGTCGACGTCCGTGGACGCGACCTCGCTTCGGTCGTCGCGGACCTGCAGAAAGCGGTGGCCCGGGACGTGAAGCTCTCGCCCGGCGTGTCGATCGCCTACGCCGGCCAGTTCGAGTACCTCGAACGCGCCATGGAGCGACTGAAGCTGGTCGTCCCGGCGACGCTGCTGATCATCTTCGTGCTGCTTTACGTCGTCTTCCGGCGGTTCGACGAGGCGGCTCTGATCATGGCCACCCTGCCCTTCGCCCTCACCGGCGGGATCTGGGCTCTCTACCTGCTGGGCTACGATCAGTCGGTAGCGACCGGCGTGGGCTTCATCGCGCTCGCCGGTGTCTCGGCCGAGTTCGGCGTCGTGATGCTGATCTACCTGAAGCACGCCCTGGAGGCGCGCGGGCCGGCGCCTTCGCCCGACCAGGTCGAGAACGCCGTCCGCGAAGGCGCCCTCCTGCGAGTCCGGCCCAAGGCCATGACTGTCGCCGTCATTCTGGCCGGCCTGTTCCCAGTGATGATCGGGCATGGAGCCGGCTCGGAGGTCATGAGCCGCATCGCCGCCCCGATGATCGGGGGCATGCTGACGGCGCCCCTGCTTTCCATGCTCGTCATCCCGGCAGGCTATCTACTGCTGCGCCGGCGAGCGGTGCATTCTCGTTCGACGTCGATCTGAAGGAGTCATCCATGAGACGCGCCTATTTCACCCTCGCCGCGCTCGGCCTCGCCGCCGCGCTCACGGCCTGCGGCGAGAAGAAGGAAGCCGCCCAGCCGGCGGCGCCCGAGGCCACCGGCGGGATGATGGAGCCCGGCACGCCCATGATGAAGGAGGGCGAGGCGCCGATGATGAAGGACGGGCAGATGCCCATGTCGGAAGGCGCAGCCCCAGCGGCGCAGGCGATCGCCAAGGGCGAAGGCGAAGTAACGGCGATCGACAAGACCGCCGGAACGATCACGATCAAGCACGGCCCGATCCCTGAGGCGAAGTGGCCCGCCATGACCATGGCCTTTAAGGCGAACCCGCCTGCCCTGCTCGACACCGTAAAGGTCGGCGATCGGGTCCGCTTCGACCTGAAGCTCGAGGGCAACGAGGTCACGGCCATCGCGCGGAAGTAGCCGAGCGTGAGCGGGCCCGCAGGCTTGAAACCTGCGGGCCATAACGCGCAACCCGGACACTCGCCCGACCTGTTCTCGTTCCACGCTCAATGTCAGGACAAGGGTAGTGACAAAACCGTAAAACCGGTTATTTAAGACTCGTGGTCCGTGACGAAGCAGCACTCGAAGTTCAGATGGCCGACCGGTTCGCCGCACTCGGCGCGCCCGCCAGGGTCCAGCTGCTGAGACTGCTCGTCCGAGCCGGGGGTGACGGGCTGACCGTCGGCGAGCTTCAGAAGCATTCGGGACTGGCGCTCTCGACCCAGGCACATCACCTGAACGCGCTCGTCCGAGCCGGGCTGGTGGTCCAGGAGAAGGTCGGCCGCGAGGTGCGCTCGCGGGTGGACTATCGTGCCGTCCAGTCGCTCGGAACGTTCCTTATCGAGCGCTGCTGTGAAGGCGTCGGGGGGTGTTCGTGATCCCCCTTTTTTGCCCTGAAATCACGAGAAAACCGGTTTTATAGGAAAGATGACATGAAGCGCCTGCACGTCCACGTCAGCGTCACCAACCTGCAGAAGTCGATCGGCTTCTACAGCGCCCTGTTCCAGGCTGCGCCGACGGTCAACAAGCCCGACTACGCCAAGTGGATGCTGGACGACCCGCGCGTGAACTTCGCCATCTCGGAGAAGGGCGACCGGCATCCGGGGCTGAACCATCTCGGCATCCAGGCCGAGGAGGACGGCGAACTGGAGAACCTGCACGCCGCGCTCGGGGCCGCCAACATCAGCACGCACGACGAGACCTGCGCCAAGTGCTGCTACGCCGAGAGCGACAAGCACTGGGCGACCGACCCCGACGGCCTGGTGTGGGAGACCTTCCGCTCCATGGGCCAGATCGCCGTGTACGGCGACGACCGGGCCGAGGCACTGGACGCCCGCGCCCGTCCGGCGCCAGCGGCGTCGGCGGCCGAGATGCCGAAGGCCGAAGCGTGCTGCGGCCCGACCGCGGCTCCAAAGGCCGAGGCCTGCTGCGGCCCGACGGCCTGAGCGGGCGACAACAGGGATGGCGGCGCATCCATTATTCGAGTAATCCGGAACCATGGAACACAAGACCGCTGTCACCGCCCTGTCCGCGCTCGGCCACGCCGGGCGTCTGGAGGTGTTTCGCCTGCTCGTCAAAGCCGGCGTGGAAGGCATGGCCGCAGGCGAAATCGCCCGTGCGACCGGTTCGCTGCCGAACACCCTCTCCGCCAACCTGAACATCCTGAGCGGGGCCGGACTGGTGCAGTCCCGGCGCGAGGGGCGGTCGATCATCTACACCGCGGACTACGCGCGCATGGGCCAGCTTCTCGCCTTCCTGGTCGAGGATTGCTGCGCCGGTAAGCCGGAAATCTGCGGCGTGGTCACCGAAATCGCCGCCCGATCCGCCTGCGGGGCGGACGCCGGCAGCTGCTAGTCGACAGGACCCGACATGACCCAGACCGAAGGCCAGGCGCCGTTCAACGTCCTCATCCTCTGCACGGGCAACTCCGCCCGCTCGATCCTGGCGGAGGCCATCCTGAACCGCCTCGGCGAGGGCAAGCTGAAGGCCTACTCGGCAGGCTCCATGCCGGCCGGGCGGGTGAACCCGCACGCGATCGCGTTGCTGGAAAAGCTGAACTTCGACACCTCGGGCTTCCGCTCGAAAAGCTGGGACGAGTTCGCCCAGCCGGGCGCGCCGAAGCTCGATTTCATCTTCACCGTCTGTGACAACGCCGCCGGCGAGGTCTGCCCGATCTGGCCGGGGATGCCGATCACGGCCCACTGGGGCATCCCGGACCCGGCCGCCGTGGAGGGTACGGACGCCGAGAAGGCCGCCGCCTTCGCCGAGGCGTATCGGCAGCTGACGGCTCGCATCACCGCCTTCGTGAACCTGCCGTTCGCCTCGCTGGACCGTCTGACGCTCCAGAAGAAGCTCGACGCAATCGGCCGCACGACGACGGACGCCTGACGATGGAGTTCAGTCTGTCACGCAGGCTCGCGGCCGAGGCGCTCGGTACGGCCACCCTGCTCTGTGTCGTGATCGGCTCCGGCATCATGGCCGAGCAACTGTCCGGCGGGAACGTCGCCCTAGCCCTGCTCGGCAACACGCTCGCCACCGGCGCGGCCCTGGTCGTGCTGATCACCGTGTTCGGCCCGGTCTCCGGGGCGCAGTTCAATCCGGCCGTGACGCTGGCCTTCCTGGTCCGCCGCGAACTGGGCTGGAAGATCGCCCTGGCCTACGTCGCTGCCCAACTCGTCGGCGCGATCGTCGGGGTCTGGGCGGCGCACCTGATGTTCGCCGAGCCGGTGCTGCAGGTCTCGACCAAGGCCCGCGACGGCCTGGCGCTCGACTTCGCCGAAGCGGTGGCCACCTTCGGCCTGCTCGCCACCATTTTCGGCGGCCTGCGCTTCCGACCGTCGGCCGTGCCCGCCCTGGTCGGCCTCTACATCACCTCGGCCTACTGGTTCACCGCCTCGACCAGCTTCGCCAATCCGGCCGTCACCGTGGCGCGCGCCCTCAGCGACAGCTTCGCCGGCATCGCCCCGGGCTCCGTCGCCGGCTTCATCGCCGCCCAGCTGGTCGGCGCCCTGGCCGCCGTCGGCGTGTTCGGCTGGCTGCTCGGCCGCGAGCCCGCCTCGGCCACCGCTCAACAAACCCAACCTGCAGAGTGAACCATGAGCCCCTTTCCGGTGATCATCTTCCACAACCCGGCCTGCGGTACGTCCCGCAACGCCGTGGCCATGATCCGGGCGGCCGGATATGAGCCGACCGTCATCGAGTACCTGCAGGACGGCTGGGATCGGGAGCAGCTGGTCGAGCTGTTCGGCGAGGCCGGCCTGTCGGCCCGCGAGGCCATGCGCGAGAAGGGCACGCCCGCGGCGGACCTCGGCCTTCTCGATCCCGCGGCGACCGATGATCAGCTGCTCGACGCGATGGTCGCTCACCCGGTGCTGGTGAACCGCCCCTTCGTGGTGACGCCGAAGGGTGTCGTCCTGGCCCGCCCCTCCGAGCGCGTGTTCGACGTGCTGGAGCGCCGCCCCGACCGCTTCGTGAAGGAAGACGGCGAGGTCGTCGACCTGACCGGCCGGTGAGCGCCATGAACGAGTTCCCCGCCCTCAAGCCCGAGTTCGCCGACACCCCGACCCTGGCCAAGCTCGAACCGCCCAAGGTCTCGACCCATCCGCCGCGCATCCTCCTGCTGTACGGGTCCCTGCGCGAGCGGTCCTACAGCCGGTTTCTGACCTTCGAGGCCCAGCGCCTGCTGGACCGCATGGGCGCCGAGACGCGCGTGTTCGATCCGACCGGCCTGCCGCTGCCCGACGCCGCCAGCCCGGACCATCCCAAGGTGCAGGAGCTGCGCGAGCTGTCGCTCTGGAGCGAAGGGCAGGTCTGGACCAGCCCCGAACGACACGGGGCCATCACCGGCATCATGAAGGCCCAGATCGACTGGATACCGCTCGAAATCGGCAGCGTCCGCCCGACCCAGGGGCGCACCCTGGCCGTGATGCAGGTGTCCGGCGGCTCGCAGTCGTTCAACGCCGTGAACACCATGCGCCTGCTGGGCCGCTGGATGCGGATGATCACCATCCCGAACCAGTCTTCGGTCGCCAAGGCCTATCAGGAGTTCGAGCCAGACGGCCGGATGAAGCCGTCGGCCTACTACGACCGTGTCGTCGACGTGATGGAGGAGCTGTTCAAGTTCACGCTCCTGACCCGGGATCGGAGCGACTACCTGGTCGACCGCTACAGCGAGCGGAAGGCCGAAGGTCGCCCCACGCCGGAAGCCGCGCTGGCCGAGGCCGCTATGGCGCACGAGCGGAAAGCCCGGTGACCCTCACGTCTCGGGCGGCCGTTCCGGACGACGCCCCCGCCATCGCCGCCATCTACAATCAGGGCATCGAGGATCGGGTCGGCACGTTCGAGACCGAACCGCGGAGCCCTGAGGCCGTGGCGGCGTGGCTCGACGGTCGGCACCCGATTGTGGTCGTCGTCGACGCCGCGGGCGCGATCGTGGCGTTCGGCGCGACGTACCCGTACTCCGCGCGGGCCTGCTACGCCGGCATCGCCGAAGGATCGGTCTACGTGGATCGCGCTTGGCGGCGGAAGGGCGCCGGCTCAGTCGTCATGCAGGCGCTCATGCCGGCGTTGGAGCAGGCTGGCTTCTGGAAGCTGACTTCCCGGGTGTTCGTCGAGAACGCGGCGAGCCGGGCGCTGCTTCAGCGGTTCGGCTTCCGGGAGGTGGGCGTGCTGCAGAACCACGCCAAGCTGGACGGCGTCTGGCGCGACGTGGTGCTGGTCGAGCGCCTGATCCCGCGAACTCTGTAGCCGAGCTGGGTTGTGAGCTTGTCGGCGGCCGAGGGACGCTCGGTCGCTGCCCGTCGCCTCCCTACGCTATCGTCAAGCTCAGCCTAGCTTCCCAAAGAGCTATAAACGCAACCAACAGGTCCAATTTAAGCCCGTCCGGAACAAGTCTCCGAACTTAACCCCGACGCGTGGAATCACGGATGCAGACCCTCCGCATCGGCGCAGGCTTCGCGCTCCGTCTGGATCGTTGCGTGGCGGATGGCGAACTCGGCCGCCAGGACGGTCGCCACCGCCTTTCGTACGGCCTCATGATCAGCCGCCGGCGCCAAGGCCACGTGCACCGAACAGTTCGCCTCGTCGCTCGACACCGCCCAGAGGTGGAGATCGTGCACGTCGGCGACGCCCGCGACGCCCGCGATCGTGCTGCGTACCGCCGCCAGGGAAAGGCCGGCCGGGACGCCTTCGAGCAGAATGTGGGTGGTGTTCTTCAGCAGGGTCCAGGTGCGCGGCAGCACCCACAGCCCGATTGCGATCGCGACGATCGGGTCGACCCACGTCCAGTCCGTGAACATGATCACAGCCGCGCCGCCGATCACGCCGAGCGACCCCAGCATGTCGGCCCAGACCTCCAGGTAGGCGCCCTTGACGTTGAGGCTGCGCTCCTTCCCCGCCGACAGCAGCCTCATGGAGATCAGGTTCACGGCGAGGCCGACGCCGGCGACGACCAGCATCCCGGTCGAGCCGACGGGCTGCGGCTCCATGATGCGGAGGACGCCTTCGTAGAGGATGTAGGCCGCGACGACGAACAGGAGCACGGCGTTGAACGCCGCGGCGAGGATTTCGAAGCGGCGGTAGCCGAAGGTCCGACGATCGTCGGCCGGGCGCTGGCCCACCTTGATGGCCGCGAGGGCGATGGCGAGGGCGACCACGTCGGTGAACATGTGCGCCGCGTCGGACAAGAGGGCCAGGCTCCGGAAGACCCAGGCGCCAACCAGCTCCGCAACGAGGTAGGCCGTGGTCAGGGCGAGCGCCCACGACAGCATCTTCGCGTTGGCGCCGGCCGTGTGGTCGTGGCCATGGCCGTCGCTGTGCTCACCGGCGGGCATGGGGAGCCTCCTCTTGCGGGTGCGGCGGGACCAGGCGGCTCTCGTCGCCTCGGGTGTCCTGAAGGCAGGGTTCAAGCGTAGCGTGGCGGATCGAAAAGCGTTCCAGAGCGGTGCGGACACGGCCCTTCAGGCCTTCGAACGCCTCGATCGAGCCCTCGGCCGGGACAAGGTGGGCCTCTAGGGCTCGGGTGTGCTCGTCCAGGCTCCAGACGTGCACGTGATGGATGTCCCGCACGCCCTCGACCCCCCGTAGTACGGCGACGATCTCGTCGAACTCCACGTCGTCGGGCGTCGCGCCCAGCAGGATGCGGATCGTGCGGGGCAGGAGCGAGACGCCCTGGTACAGCACGTAGGCGGCGATGATCAGGGTCACGACCAGGTCCGAGACGTACAGGTCGTAGAGCAGGATCAACGTGCCGGCGACGATCACGCCGACCGAAGCCAAGGCGTCCGAGACGTTGTGCAGGAACGCCGCCTTGATGTTGAGGCTGCGCTTCGCACCGCCCTGGACCAGCGCGGCCGTAACGAGGTCGACCACAAGGGCCACGCCGGCGACCGCGACGACGATCCAGCCTTCGATCGGTCTGGGGTTCAGGAACCGGTCGATCGCTTCGTAGATCAGGTAGAGGCCGATCAGCACGAGGGTGGTCAGGTTGATCAGGGCGGCGACGACCTCGGCGCGTGCGTAGCCGAAGGTCATCAGCTTGTCGGCGGGCCTGCGCCCCACCTTGCGGGCGAACAGCGCCAAGGCGAGCGCGCCGGCGTCGCTGAGGTTGTGCAGGGCGTCAGCGATGAGCGAGAGCGATCCTGAGACGAGGCCGCCAACGATCTGCGCGGCGGTCAGTAAGACGTTGACCGCGACGGCGGCGACGAGCCGAGCGTCACTCACGCCCTCCAGACGGTGGGCGTGCGAGTGTCCCTCTCCCGTCATCCGTGGACCCCGATCATCCGCTTCGGGGGGCCGACGCCGTTCGGATCGCCGTAGATCTCGCAATCACAGAGCCGGCTGCGAGCGCCCATAGCGCACCACCTCCACTCTCTCGACCGTGACCAGGCCGATGCCGGCGAGATCGTCGCACCACGAAGCTTGTCCTCGTCGTCGACCAACTCGGCCACGACGGGGAGGTTGTCGGAAAGGTCGAAGGCGTGATGGGCGCGTAGCTGTGCGGACATGCCGAAACCGATGCGGCCTCGCCGCACGAGCACGCTCGATAGTCGTGTCGACGACGGTTCGGTCCCCGAACTGCGCTTCCTCGTCGGTGTAGACCCTCAGCAACATGGCGGACTGAGGCGCTTTCATGCGGACTCCCTTACCGTCCTATGCCGGGATGCGTCTGACCATGGCCTCGGGAGCGCGTGGCCGAGCGCTCCCGAGGCCTGACGGGCCGCCCAAAGGGCGGCCGATGCTCACCAAGCCCCTCCGCCCGG